>JAUUSS010000196.1 GCA_030841765.1 Collinsella aerofaciens
ATGTGGTCGATCAGCTCGAGGCATCGATTCGCGCGGCGTTTTCTGTCGAGCAGACGCCGGTTCCCGATACGGCGCATCAGGTCACACGCGAGTCGCTGCTTGTGCGCAGTGCCGTATCGTCCTTTGTTTCGAAGGCGTACTTGATGAGCTATCTCAAGTTCAATGGGTTTAATAGCTAGCCGACGTATAAAACGGGCGGGACAAAGAGCCATCTGTCGCTTTGTCCCGCCCGTATTTTGCTTGATTGGACTTTTATTTGCCCGAAGCTACCCCCATACCGTAGCCGATGATGAGGCCGTGCATCTCGGCGTAATAGGAATCCAGGCCGTTGCAGGGCATGATGATGGTCTTGGAGCCGGGCCAGTGCTCCACAATGCGGCTGGCCAGTGCCTGGGCGCCGGCCTCGTTCTCCACATGGTCGATGATGACCTCACCGCCCGTAAAGCCCTCGGCTTCCATAGTGTCGATGATCTTGTTGAGCATCTTCTTTTCGCCTCGCGTGTGCCCCACGAGTTCGATTTTACCGGCCTCACTCGCCGTGCCCAAAATGCGTATATTGAGCTTGTTGGCAATGACGCCGGCTGCCTTAGGGATACGTCCGGCTTTGGCGAGATTTTCGTAATTGCACAAGCTGAAGAGGATTTTGCTGTTCTGTTCAAGACTATCGAAGTATGCGCAAGCGTCCTCGAATGAGACATCCGGATTGCTTGCAAGATAGCGGTCGAACAGCAAGAAAATGAGGTCCATTTTGCCGCCAGCTGCGCGTGAATTGACTAGATGAATCTGTCGGTCGGGCTCCTTGGCAAGAACCATATCGCGAGCCGTGGCTGCCGCGTTGTAGCTGCCCGACACGCCCTCAGAGATCGGCATGCAGATGGTCTTGTCTGCCAATTTGAAGAGCTCGGCCCACTCCCCTACGCTGGGACAAGCGCTCGAAGAAGCGTTCGTCTCCGCCATAACAGCGCAGTTAAGCTCATGAACATCGAGCGAAAGGTCATCGACGAATTCACGCTCCCCCACTCGAATTTTGAGGGGCGCAAATGCAAAGGTGGTATGGGGTGCGGTCGGTTGCCAATCGCGGAGGTTGCAGCTTGAATCGGAGATAAGTGCCCAGCTC
>JAUUSS010000119.1 GCA_030841765.1 Collinsella aerofaciens
TGTCAATCACGGCGCAAATGCCGTCAACAAGTCCTATCCCGATTTCTTCGACCACTACCGCCTGCTGGGCGGCAAGGTCACACTCGAGGAGGAATAGCATGTCCTCGACCTTTGGCAACGTCTTGCACTTAAGCATCTTCGGCCAGTCACACTCCCCCGCTATCGGCTGCTCGCTCGATGGCATCCCGGCGGGCATCGCCGTGGACCAGGAGCAGCTGCAGGCCTTTTTAGACCGTCGCGCCCCCGGTCGCGACGAGACCGCGACCATGCGCCGCGAGGCCGACGCCGCGCACATCATCGCCGGTGTGGTCGATGGACACACCACCGGCGCGCCCATCGCAGCGATTATCGAGAACACCAACACGCGCTCCAAGGATTACTCCGAGCTGCGCCGCAAGCCCCGTCCCGGACATGCCGATTACCCGGCGCGCGTGAAGTATCACAACATGCACGATGTCGCTGGTGGCGGGCATTTTTCCGGCCGCTTAACGGCCCCCTTATGCATCGCCGGCGGCATTGCGCTGCAGGCACTCGAGACCCGCGGCATTCAGGTCATGGCGCACGTCGCGCAGATCGGCGGCATCTCCGACCTGCCGATGGACGATATGGTCTATCGCGAGGCCGACCGCAAGGCGATCCTTACGAACGATCTGCCGTGCATTGACGCCGCCGCAGCCGGCCGCATGCGCGAGGAGATCCTAGCCGCGCGCGACGAGCTTGACAGCATCGGCGGCATCGTGGAGTGCGGCATTTACGGGCTTCCCGCGGGCATCGGCGACCCCATGTTCGACGGCATCGAGAACCGCATCGCGCAAATCGCGTTTGGCATTCCCGCCGTAAAGGGCGTGGAGTTTGGCATGGGCTTTGCCGTGGCCGCCATGCGCGGCAGCGAGAACAACGATCCGTATCGCATCGACGCCGAGACCGGAAAGATCGAGGTCGAATCCAACAACGCCGGCGGCACCCTGGGCGGTATTTCGACCGGCGCGCCCGTCATGTGGCGTATGGCCGTAAAGCCGACGCCCTCAATTGGCCGCGAGCAGCAGACCGTAGACATGGACGCCATGGAAAATGCCGAGCTCTCGGTCCACGGCCGTCACGATCCCTGTATCGTCCCCCGAGCCGTCCCCGTAGCCGAAGCAGCCGCCGCCCTCGCCATCTGGGACGCTCTCCTCGAGGACGCAGGCCAGCTCTAACCCGACTCACCTGAGTTGCCTGTCAACTCAGCCGTTACGCGAAAGGGACTTCCATGGACCTTGCCGACATTCGCCAGGTCATCGATGGCATCGACACCACGCTCCTCAACAGCTTTGCCGAGCGCATGGACATTGCCACCGAGGTCGCCAAGTCAAAAATCGAGATGGGCAAGGCCGTCTTCGACCCCGCCCGCGAGCGCTCCAAGCTCAACAACCTCGCTAGCCGCGCGCCCGAGCGCTACGAGGCGCAGGCCATCGCCCTGTTCCGTCTCCTCATGAGCATGAGCAAGGCCGAGCAGCAGCGCTACATCAACGAACTCAAGGGCATTACCGTCTCGCAAAAGGCCCACGCCACGGCCACAGCCTTCGATACGCCCTTCCCTCAAACGGCCTCCGTCGCCTGCCAGGGTGTCGAGGGCGCCTACAGCCAAATCGCCGCGTGCAAGCTCTTCGACGTACCCGACATTGCGTTCTTCGAGACCTTCGAGGGCGTCATGCGCGCCGTGCGCGACGGCTTCTGCGAGTTTGGCGTGCTGCCCATCGAGAACTCCACAGCCGGATCGGTCAACGCCGTCTACGACCTGCTCGCCCAGTTCGACTTCCACATCGTGCGCTCGCTTCGCCTCAAGATCGACCACAACCTGCTCGTCAAGCCCGGCACCAAGCTTGCGGACGTGCACGAGGTCTACAGCCACGGCCAGGCCATTGCCCAATGCGCCGGCTTTATCGAGACGCACGACCTGCACGCCACCAAGTACCCCAACACGGCCATGTCGGCCGAGATGGTCGCCAGCTCCGAGCGCACCGACGTTGCCGCCATCGCCTCGCGCAGCTGCGCCGCACTCTACGGCCTGGAGGTGCTGGAGCCCAATATCCAGGACTCGGATAATAACTACACGCGCTTTGTCGTCATCAGTCGCGAGCCACGCGTCTATCCCGGCGCCAACCGCACCTCGCTCATGATCACCACGGCCAACGAACCGGGCGCCCTCTATCGTGTGCTCGAGCGCTTCTATGCGCTCAACATCAACCTCATCAAGCTCGAGAGCCGCCCCATCCCCGGGCACGACTTTGAGTTTATGTTCTACTTTGACCTGGACTGCCCCTTTGGCAGCAAGGCACTCGATGACCTGCTCGATTCCATCGACGACGTGTGCGAGAGCTTCACCTACTTTGGCAGTTACACGGAGGTGCTCTAGATGACCGATGTCGCCGCAACCCGCCCCTACGGCGTGCTGGGCCGCGTGCTGGGCCACAGCTACACCCCGACCATCTACAAGGAGCTCGCGGGGCTAGAGTATGTGCGTTTTGAGCGCGAGCCCGAGGACCTCCAGGCTTTTATGACGGGCGACGAATGGGAGGGCACCAACGTGACCATCCCCTACAAGCGCGCCGTCATGGAGTATCTGGACGAACTGAGCCCGCTCGCCGAGCGCATGGGCAACGTCAACACCATCACGCGCCTGCCCGACGGCCGCCTGCGCGGCGACAACACCGACTACTTTGGCTTCCAATGTCTGGTCGAGGAGTTGGGCGTCGAGGTTGCCGGCAAGAAGGCCCTCGTGCTCGGTGCCACCGGCGGTGCCGGCACCACGGCGAGCATGGTACTCGGCGACCTGGGCGCCATCGTCGTGCCGGTCGGTCGCACGAGCGAAGTCAACTACGACAACATCGCGCAGCAGTCCGATGCCGCCCTGCTCGTCAACTGCACGCCTGCCGGCATGTTCCCCCACTGCCCCGACGCGCCTTGCACGCTCGAGGGGCTCGATGCGCTCGAGGGCGTTATCGACATTGTCTACAACCCCGCTCGCACGGGACTCATGCTCGAGGCCGAGCGCCGCGACATCCCCTGCATCGGCGGTCTGCTGATGCTCGTGGCCCAAGCGGCACAGGCTGTCGAGCGCTATACCGGCCAGGTCACCCCGCGTGAGCGCATCCTGGACGTAACGAAACGCTTGTCACGCCGCGAACAGAACATCGCGCTGATCGGCATGCCGGGTTCGGGCAAGACCCGCGTGGGCGAGCAAATCGCCCTGCTCACGGGACGCGAGCACATCGACCTGGACCGCGCCCTCGAGGAACGCCTCGGCATGCCCTGCGCCGACTTTATCGTCGAGCACGGCGAGGCAGAGTTCCGCGAACAGGAGACGGCGGCGCTGGCCGACATCTCCAAGCGCAGCGGCCTGGTGATTTCCACCGGCGGCGGCGTGGTCACGCGCGACGAGAACTATCCGCTGCTGCACCAGAACAGCCAGATCGTGATGCTCAACCGCAAGCTCGAAGAGCTCGCCCACAAGGGCCGCCCCATCACCGCCCGCGACGGTATCGATAAGCTGGCTGAACAGCGCATGCCGCGCTACCGCGCCTGGGCCGACTACATCATCGACTCACGCGACTGCGCTGCCAACACCGCCCAAGCCCTCCTCGAGACCCTCCCACCCGCTCTCTAACCTAAGCCACCACAAAGGGGACAGACACCTTTGTGGTGGCTTTCCAACCGCAAAGGAAGCAACCATGAAAGCACTCGTCATCAACGGCCCCAACCTCAACATGCTCGGCATTCGCGAGCCGGGCATCTATGGTAGCGACAACTACGACCGCTTAGTGCAGATCTGCCAGGAAGCGGGAACCGCACAGGGCTTCAGCGAGGTCGAGGTCTTCCAGTCCAACCACGAGGGCAGCATCGTCGACAAGATCCAGGAGGCTTACGGCAAGGTCGACGGCATCGTCATCAACCCGGCCGCCTACACGCACACGAGCGTGGCGATCCTCGACGCCCTCAAGGCCGTTGCCATCCCTGCCGTCGAGGTGCACATCAGCGCCGTAGAGACGCGCGAAGACTTCCGCCAGGTGAGCTATGCACGCCTAGCTTGCTTCGCCACCATCACCGGCGAGGGCCTGCAAGGCTACGCCCACGCGCTGGAGCTGCTGAGGGAGCGTCTCGAAAAGTAAAATGGCGACCCCAACGAACAGTAGTGGCTTGCTCGCGCTCGGCTCCAGCAGCATACAAGACAAAAAAGCCCAGACCATCAAGCGGTCCGGGCTTAATAAACGATGGTGCTCCATGGCGGATTCGAACCGTCGACCTTGGGATTAGAAGTCCCCTGCTCTATCCAACTGAGCTAATGGAGCAAATAACCGCACGCCCAAGCAAGCGCAAGCCTGTCAGGCGCAAGTAATTATAACCTAGTTGAACTGCTCACGGTACGCCTTGCAGACCTTATCGACCGGGCCGTCCATGCGAAGGTCACCCTTCTCAATCCAAACGGCACGCTGGCAGATGCGCTCAACCTGCTCCATGGAGTGCGAAACGAACAGAACTGTCACGTCGCCGCTCTGGATAAAGTGCTGGATGCGGGCCTCGCACTTCTGCTGGAAGAACACATCACCGACGGAAAGTGTCTCGTCAACGATCAGAATATCAGGCTCAGTGATCGTTGCGATTGCAAAGGCGATACGCGCCACCATGCCCGAGGAGAAATTCTTAAGCGGCATATCGACAAAGTTCTGCAGCTCAGCGAACTCGATAATGCCGTCAAAGTTGGCGTCGATGAACTCCTTGGTATAGCCGAGCAGGGCGCCGTTCAGATAGATGTTCTCGCGGGCGGTCAGCTCGGGGTCAAAGCCGGCGCCAAGCTCAATCAGCGGCGCGATGTTACCGTGCACCTTAACGCTGCCCTCGCTAGGCTCAAGAACGCCAGCGATAATCTTGAGCATCGTAGACTTGCCGGAGCCATTGGTGCCGACCAGACCCACAACCTCGCCGCGATGAATATCAAACGAGATGTGCTTAAGCGCCCTAAACTCCTCAAAGAACAGCTCGTGCTTGGCAAGCTTAATGAAGTACTCCTTGAGGTTGGTCAGCGACTCGGACGCCATGTTAAAGATCATGGTGACGTCGTCGACCTCGACAGCCAGAGGCTGCTCGCTGTAATCAACAACAGATTCAGTCATCACAGCACTCCTTAGATGTAGAGGATAAATTTGCGCTCGGACTTATGGAACACGGTATAGCCAATAATAAGCGCAAGAACCGCCCAAGCGACGCACATACCAAACGTCATAAGCGAGGGCGTAGTCTGGAACAGGAAGATATCGCGCATAAACTGCAGGTAGTTGAACATGGGGTTCGCATACATCAAGATACGCACGAGATGCGGCATTTGCGCAATATAGTCAGTCGTCCAGAAGATGGGCGTAATGTAAGTCCACGCCGTAATGACGACGCTCCACAGATGCATAACGTCGCGGAAGAAGACCGTAAGGGCAGAGAGCATCATGCCCAGGCCCATGCAGAAGCACATAAGCAGCAGCAGGCAGACCGGCAACAGAATCAGGTGCCAAGAAGGCATAACGCGGAACCACAGCATGACGATGGCGACGGCGACCAGCGAGAAGGCAAAGTTGACCAGCGAGAAGAGCACCTTCTGCACCGGGAAAACCCAGCGGTGCACCTTAACCTTCTTGAGCAGAGGGGCAGCGCCCACGATCGACGTCAGGGCCTGGTTAGTAGACTCAGACATGACGGCAAAGGTGATGTTACCCACGATCAAGTACAGCGGGTACATCTCGGGCGTCATTGAGCCATTGCGGCCCTGGCCAAAAATCGTCGAGAACACGATGGCCATGACGATCATCATCAGCAGCGGGTTGAGCACCGACCATGCGACGCCCAGAACGCTACGGCGATACTTGATCTTAAAATCCTTGGTAACCAGCTGACGAAGGATAAACGCGTCCTTCTCAAATTCGTTCTTAGCAAACGTCGCAGGCAGACTGCGAGTTTCTTGTTGCTTTGTCTGATCCGACACGGATGCAACTCCTTTACTCGTAATCGTTGACAAACGAACAGTATAGACCCGACGGCCATGCAAACGATTCGCGCAACAAAACTGGAGAACTAACCCACATCTTAGGATGCCAGGCCCAAACTGAGTATTTGCTCGCTTGAGCACTGTTGAATATCGCGAAACAGCACCGCCGATATCGCGCTTGGGCACCGGGGCCGACACTGGCCCCGGTGCTTTTTTAT
>JAUUSS010000197.1 GCA_030841765.1 Collinsella aerofaciens
CAAAGCCGGGGATGAGCCCCCGCGGGCGGGTTGTCGTCACCAACTCCCGGCCCGGCTGTGGCCTCGAAGCCCGCGTCCTGTAGCGCGGCGTCGTGCCGCAGCTGGTCCTCGTCCTCGGTGTCGAGGTGGTCGAACAATGGTGGAACCGTCATGGCGTTGTACTCCTCCACGGTGAGGTGCCCTGCGGCGTGCCCCCGTCGTTGGGAGCGTGCCCTACTGTTTCAGGGTACGCGCAGAACCAGCACGAAATATTAAGAATGCTGCGCAACCATCACGCACATCCTCCCACCCGTATTCCCGAAACCGCACGGATGTGCATGCCCGGCCCCGGCCTCGTCGTGAGGTGTGGGCACGAGAGTTTTCCCGGATTGCCAGGGACTGACGATGCCGAGTTGCAGTCTTCCAAATGGCTGCGTTGTGGCGGCCCCGTGCGATATGGTTATCGAAAAATGAAGCGGTGTCGCTCGGCGAGGCAAGGGAACAACGAGGCATGGGGAACCCGGTCGCGTGGCTACCCAATCGGGCGGTCGAGCCCTCGTATCGGAACCCGCTTGCATAGAGGAACCGCTGAAATGGATGCGGCTCTCGAGGAAGAGAGGCATTCCGTGGAGACACAAGGAGAAAAGTATGGAAGCCATCGATGAGTTGATTAGTGCTGCGCAGACTTTCTACGATGAGGCGCGCGCGAATGAGAATGGGCGCTCGAGGTCGTGGGAGCATTGCTATCGCGTGTTTCGAGATGCGCGGACCGACCCGTCCCCGGACTGTGACTATTTGAGCCTGCACCTCGCTTTCTACCTGGCGAGCTGGGGGATGTATCGGGGTTCGTCCTTCCTGCTTCAGAAGGACTACAAGGTGCTTGTGCCCATCGTCGAGAAGGTCCTCAAGCCCGAGTACGACTGCCTGTTTGGGATCGCTTGCGCGGACCTGCGGCAGCCTGGGGTTCAGAAGCAGCTCACGAACGCACGCGACTACATCGCCAACCATTTCGGGCCGATCCGCAATGAGGTCGCCGGGCGTAAGGTTGCGTCTAATGTGTCGCCGGTTCTCGTCACGAAAATCCTCATGGGAACGCTCGGGTGTGTGCCGGCGTACGACAGATTCTTTCA
>JAUUSS010000120.1 GCA_030841765.1 Collinsella aerofaciens
AGATGCGCGAGCTTATGGCGGGGCGCGAGGAGATTGCGGCCGGCGCTCCCGAGTTTGCCGAGTTCTAACGGCGACGGCCGGCGTGCTTTTGGATGGATTCCAAGCGCGCCGGCCGTCGTTTTTCTGTTGCTGCCGTTTACTCGGCGAGCTGCTTTAGCACATCGCAGGCAATCTCGACGGCATCGTCGATGCAGCCGGGGCAGCTGCGGAGCGGACCCTTATCCGATCCGATGCCCTTGAGCGTGCCGCAGACGGTCGTTGTGTTCTTCTCGCCAAAACGCTTGGCGATTTCGCGCGACAGCTTGTAGGTCTGGCCCTTGGTCTTGGGGTTTTCCATGCCGTCGCTCATTACAAAGCCCATGATGGCCACGGCGCCCGAGATGGCGCCGCAGGTTTCGGTCATGCCGCCCATGCCGGCGCCAAAGCCCTCGGTGAGGGTAAAGGCGACCTGGGGGTCGAGCCCGACGGCGGGCGCGAGCGTGCAGGCGACGGCCTGGGCGCAGTTAAAGCCACGGGCGTGATATTCGGCAGCTTGAGCCTGACAGGCGGTGATGTCGAGCTGGGCCGTATCGATTTGCTTCATCGTTGTCTCCTTGGTCACGGTGTACCCGCCTATGGTACCCGTGACGGGGCATGTAATCATCGAGAGCTTCATGTATGCCTCGTTTTTATCTATCGAGCAAATGCCCAAGGCTTGAGATAAATACCCCTGATCAATTTGTCCCATAACCTACCTTGGGGATGGGTTGAGAGGGGTGCAGGGTAGCGGTATCGTGAACCGAATAAAACTAAAACCCAGGCGAGGGAGCTAGATATGAGCGAGCAGACCATCGGTACTACATGTGTTCAGGGCGGCTATCACCCGGGAGATGCCGAGCCGCGCCAGGTGCCCATCTACCAGTCCACCACGTGGAAGTACGACACGTCGGAGCATATGGGCAAGCTGTTTGACCTGGAGGAGTCGGGCTACTTCTACAGCCGTTTGCAGAACCCCACGTGCGATCTGGTTGCCGCCAAGATCTGCGAGATGGAGGGAGGCACTGCCGCGATGCTCACGAGCTCGGGCATGGCTGCGAATTTCCTCGCGATCTTTAACGTGGCCGGTGCCGGCGATCATGTGGTCGCGAGTTCTGCCATTTACGGCGGTACGTATAACCTGCTCGCCCACACCATGGGCCGCATGGGCGTGACCTGCACGTTCGTCGCCCCCGACTGCACTGATGAGGAGCTCGAGGCAGCCTTTGAGCCCAATACCAAGCTCGTCTTTGGCGAGACGATCGCCAATCCCGCCCTCGCCGTGCTCGATATTGAGCGCTTTGCCAAGGCCGCGCACGACCACGGCGTGCCGCTGATGGTCGACAACACCTTCCCGACGCCCGTGATGTGCCGTCCCTTTGAGTGGGGCGCCGACATCGTTACGCACTCCACCACCAAGTACATGGATGGACATGCTGCCTACCTGGGCGGCGTGATCGTTGACCACGGCCAGTTTGACTGGATGGCCCATGCGGATAAGTTCCCGGGTCTCACCACGCCCGACGAGAGCTACCACGGCGTGACGTATGCCAAGAAGTTCGGTCGCGAGGGCGCCTTCATTACCAAGGCCACCGCGCAGCTCATGCGCGACCTCGGCCCCATGCAGAACCCGCAGGCGGCCTTCTTCCTGAACAGCTCGCTCGAGAGCCTGCATGTGCGCATGCCGCGTCATTGTGAGAACGGCCTGGCCGTTGCCAAGTTCCTGCAGAGTCATCCCAAGGTACGCTTCGTGAGCTATCCGGGCCTAGAGGGCGATAAGTACTATGACATCGCTCAGAAGTACATGCCCAACGGTACCTGCGGCGTTGTGAGCTTTGGCTTTAACGGTGGTCGCGCGGCGGCTGAGACCTTTATGAAGAGCCTTAAGCTCGCCCAGATCGCCACGCATGTGGCCGACGCCCGCACTTGCTGCCTGCATCCCGCTAATGCCACGCACCGCCAGATGAACGATGAGGAGCTCATCGCCTGTGGCATCTCCGCCGATATGGTACGCCTGTCGTGCGGCCTCGAGGACACGGCCGACTTGATTGCCGACCTTGAGCAGGCACTCGAGCAGTGCTAGGCTAGCGTTCGCATAAGGCGCCGATGCTGGCAGAAAGCTTCGGCGACCTTTCGTTCCGATTCCGTAGGCGGGACCCCAATCGCGGCTGTTTGCTGGCGATTGGGGCCCCGTTTTTGCCTTGCGCCACTCGAAAGGATGGATATGGAGAAAACCGCAGAGCAGCTGCGCCGCGAGCACATTGCCCTTGAGGGCGACACCCATGGCAAGAACAAATGGGCGATTCTGTTTACCGTGCTCATCATGACGTTTATGTCGTGTCTGGATTCGACCGTCGTGACCGTGGCGTTGCCCGTGATGCAAAAGGAGCTGGGCGTGGGCCTCGATCGCATTCAGCTGGTAAGTTCGGTGTATCTGCTTGCGACTTGCGTGGCTATGTTGCCGTTTGGCCGTCTGGGCGACGTGCGCGGCAAGGTGAATGTGTTCCAGTTGGGCGTCATCGTCTTTTCGGTCGGTTCGCTGCTGTGCGGCCTTTCGGCCTCGCTTGAGGTTCTTATCCTGGCACGCATTGTTCAGGGCATCGGTTGCGCGGCGGCCATGGCTAACAACATGGGTATCATCACCGAGTCGTTTCCGGCGCGCGAACGAGGCCGTGCCATGGGTATTCTCGCGACCTTTGTGGCCCTCGGCATGATGTGTGGCCCCGTGCTCGGCGGCATGCTGGTGGCAAGCTTTCCCTGGGAGAGCATCTTCCTCATCAACCTGCCCATTGGCGTGATCTCGTTTATCGTGGGACTCTACACGCTGCCGCATGTTAGGCCAGAGGCCGGCGAACGTCCCATGCCCCTTGCCGAGGCCGCTCGTCGCTGCTTTGTAAATTCGGCCTTCACCATCAACCTTGCCTGCATGCTCATCGTGTTCGTTGGCATTGGCGCATCCGAGTTTATTCTGCCGTTCTATTTTCAGGACGCCCACGGCTTTGGTTCTGACATTTCCGGATTGCTCTTTTTGGCGCTGCCAATGGTGAATGCCTTTATCGGCCCGCTTTCGGGAACGGTTTCGGACCGTGTTGGCTGCGAGGGTCCCACGGCGGTCGGCCTGGGCGTGTATGTGTGCGGTCTCTTTGCAGTAAGCACGCTCGACGAGCACTCTTCTATCCCTGTGATCGTGTGCTGCGTCGCATTTATGTCGTGCGGTACGTCGATTTTCCAGAGCCCCAACAACTCGCTGTACATGGGCTCGGCTCCGCGCGAGGCACTTGGCTTTGCGGGTAGTCTGGGTAGCCTGGCGCGTTATGCGGGTATGGCACTCGGCATTACGGTGGCGTCGAATATCCTGTATGGACAGATGAGCGTGGCGATGGGCGAGGCCGTGACCAGTTTTGTTGCAGGACGTCCGGATGTGTTCCTGTTTGGTTTCCGTTCGGTGTTCTATGTGTTGATGGCTGTGGCCGCTGTGGGCTTTGCGCTTGCCATGGTGCGTTTGGTGAAGATGCGCGCCCGCCATTAGCGTGTTGGGAGGCTGTCTGCCACGATTCGCGCCGTCCCAAAAAGACTGGTTTGTGGTGCGATGCGGCTTGTGGGACGGGCGGGGGTCGGTCCGTGGTAGACTATCGAACAACGTTTATTAATCGCGCGGTATCGTTGCCGCGAGAAGGGGTTGCGCCATGCAGGAGCTTGAGGATCGTATTCGCCATGACGGCATCGTAAAGGCCGGTAACGTCCTTAAGGTTGATGCCTTCCTCAACCACCAATGCGACGTTGAGCTGTTCGACCACATGGGCGCCGAGTGGGCACGACTGTTCGAGGGTGTCGAGATCAACAAGATCCTGACGATTGAGGCTTCGGGCATTGGCATGGCTTGCATCGCGGCTCAGCATTTTGGCGGCGTGCCGGTGGTCTTTGCCAAGAAGGCGCAGTCCATCAACCTCGACGGCGAGCAGTATGCCACGACCATCTACTCCTTTACCAAGCAGAAGGAGTACCCGGTCATTGTGGGTAAGCGCTTCCTGTCCGAGGGCGACAAGGTCCTGATTATCGACGACTTCCTGGCCAACGGCTGCGCGCTTGAGGGCCTTATTAAGATCTGCGAGGCTGCGGGCGCCGAAGTTGCCGGCATTGGCATCGCCGTTGAGAAGGGCTTCCAGGGCGGCGGCGATAAGCTCCGTAAGCGCGGCTTCCGCGTTGAGAGCCTGGCACGTATCGCCGATATGGACTGCGAGAACGGCGAGATCACCTTCGCCTAAGCGCGCAACACAAGCGATTGGTATGCGATGTGACAAAGGGACTGTCCCTTTGTCACATTTTTTGTATGAGGGGAGGTGTTGATATGGATGAGAATAAGATGGGATGGCGCGAGTATGCGCGCTATGCCGAGATGTCGGCCGAGGAGTTGGCGCGCGATTGCGAGGTGCAGGTGTTTCGCGCGACGGGTCCGGGCGGACAGGGCGTGAACACGACGGACTCGGCGGTACGCATGAAACATATCCCTTCGGGGATTGTCGTGATGGCGCGCGAGAGCCGCAGTCAGTTCCAAAACCGTAGCAGCTGCCTACGTAAGCTGCGCGCTGAGCTTGAGCGTCGCGGGCGTCCGCCGCGCCGCCGCGTCAAGACCAAAGTGCCACAGCGATCGCGCCAGCGCAGGCTTAATGACAAGCACTTCAACGCCATTAAAAAGGCCAACCGTCGCAAGCCGGGCGGGGAGGAATAGCCTCCTCGTAAGTTGCGGTGAAATAGGGACTGTTTATGCAGCTAAAGCCGTAAGACAGTCCCTATTTCACCGCAACTTAGGTGGGGTTAGCGGGTGGGGTGCCAGACCTCGAGGGCGCCGGCGAGGATGTCGACCTCGATGCGTGAGGCGACAACGGGCTCGCCGTCGGCCTGGATGGGGTAGTCGGGCTCCTCCAAGGTGAGCGCGGCATGGCGGCATCGGCGCATGCGAACCGGTGGCAACTTGGTATGGTGGCCGTCCTTAGCCGAAAGAAACATAGGCAGGGCAACCGCGCGAGGGACGGGGCCGCAGGCGTAGCAGACGTCGAGCATGCCGTCGCAGGGGTCGGCATCGGGGCAGATACGATAGCCCGAGCCATACGTGGGGCCCAGCTGAATCGCCATGATGATCGCCCTCACGCGCTCGGCGGGCGCGCCGTCAAAGCTGGCTGTCATGGGGTAATTGCGATAGCGTAGGCCAAACTGCTCAAGTCCCGAGAGAGTGTAGAGCGGAGTGCCGGCGAGACCCGTCTTTTTGCGCAGCTCGGTGGTGCCCAGGCCGATGGCGGCATCGATGCCGATCGAAAGCGTCTGGTCGTAGTACTCAACGGAAGCCTCGCCGCTACCGCTTGCGGGGTTCCATGAGCGAATGCGCCCGATGTCCTGACGCTGCAGCTCGCAGGAGAGCAGCGCGCCAAAATTCTTACCGGAGAAATCGTCGATGCCGAGTGTTTGGGCAAAATCGTTGCCGGAGCCCACGGGTAGGATGGCGAGAGCGGGGCGGACCGCCTCATCCTGCGTCATAAGCCCGTTGACGACCTCGTGAATCACGCCGTCGCCGCCAAGGGCGATAACGGTGCGATAGCCCTGAGCCTGTGCGGCAAGCTCCTTGGCGTGTCCCATGCGCTCGGTTAGCACCAGGTCAAACTGGGATGCGCGTGCAGTCATGTCCATAAAGCGTTGCAGGCGCTCGGCAACTTCGCGCGCCGCACCCGACTGGGCGGCTGGGTTGGCGATGATGAGCGTGAGGCCAAAATCAGTTGCGTGCATAGGGCGACTCCCGGCGTATGACGTGACGGTGCGGTCGCGCTCAGGTCGAATTGCCCCCGATTGTGGCTGCACGTCGAATACTTACGTCTACTCTATCAGGTCGTTGTGGCGCTCGATAGCATCCGCTACCGTACCGCCCTCATCTACAATAAGCGAACGGCGCTTGGGCGAGATAATGCGCTGGGCGGGGTACACGCCGCGGTGTCCGGCGGTTAGGTAGCTGATAAAGGCCACGATGACAAAGAACCCGGCAGCCGTGCCGTGGAACAGGTCGATGGCCATCATACAGGTGGTGATAGGCACGTTAAGGCCGGCGCAGAACACGCCGAGCATGCCCAGCGCTGCCAGAAAGCTGGGATCGATTCCGACGAGGCAACCTATCCAGCCGCCG
>JAUUSS010000121.1 GCA_030841765.1 Collinsella aerofaciens
TGGAGAGAACGCTCCCGCAAACTGCCTCTTGACAACTTATAGGAGCGTCGGTTTTATTGAGGCAAATATGTTGGGTGCTCGGCATTTCCAAAAAAGTCTACTCACTTAGCAAGCGGGCAGCCAAAAAAGAACCGCCGCGACGTCGTTTGACTCCGTTGCGACGGTTTTTCGAGCATTTTCGCGCTGTCGAGGACGCAGACGCTCCTCATTTCTAGCGCTTACCGAGCAAGAAGGCGCTACTCTCCGAAAGTAGTCAAAAAAGCCCCGTCCCAAATTAGCTACGGTAGATCGGCGGAACAAGGTTATTCGCCCGGGTTGATGTTCGCGTAGAACTCGGCCCCGTCGTCCAGGCGCAGGATGCCCACGCGGCCGAACTCGGAGCCGGTGGCGGCGGCGCAGTCGATGTCGATGCGATCGGGCACACCAGCAGTGTCCTCGCCGCCCAAGCGCACGATCTGCCCGCGTCCCGATTCCTCATCGAGCCCCGCCAGACCACCGACCTCGCAATAGCGCCCAAGCGATACCGTGGGCGTGTGACCGCTCACCACGACCGGGCCCTTGCCCTCGGCAGAAAGCAGCCCGGTCGACGCATCCCAATAGCCATGACGAATCCACAGCAGGTCATCGGACGACTGCACCGCGAGCATCTGCTGCAGCAGCTCGCGATCGGCACCCACCGCTCCAACGCCATCGGCACAATCGACGCCATGCTCAAGCAAAAACGCGCGCGCCGCCTTCATCTCGATTCCAGCATGTACCAGCAGATACGGGCGCTCCTCGGTCTCGACCACTGCGTAGAGCGGCAGCGCGGCCATCCATCGCACGAGCTCCTCGTATGCCTCAAATTCCATGTCGTTGAGCTGCTCGCGCGTCGTCCAACCACCGTTGATATCCCAGGTCTCGGCATCGAGCGGATCCTGGCCAATGATGGCATCGAGCATGATCTGCTCGTGATTACCCTTGAGCACGTGGGCGTTGGGCAGCGAGCGCACGAGCTTAATAACGCCGACCGGATCGGGCCCGCGATCGATCATGTCGCCCAGCACGTACAGCGTGTCGTCGGACGTCAACGAGATCTTAGACAGGGCTTCGTCAAGCGCACGCACGTGCCCGTGAGCATCAGATGTCACATAGATCGCCATGGTACGCCTCTCCTTGCATTGCGGCCGAAGCCCGGCGCCGCAACTAAAACTTCAAGTTGAACTTAAACGTTACCCATTGTACTCCGTTGCAATAAAGCTGGAAAGGGTTTCCGAGCAGAGGCAAAGACGGCAGCCGTCTATGACGATATCGCGCACGCCCGCAATCCAACCCCATAAACCCACCATCTTTGGGTACAAATAACCGCAGGCAACTGACCGTGCCACGCCAACCAACCAGGAGCGGAAACCATCCATGAACCAGATCCTTCTCTTTATCGGCCTCGTCATCATTCTGTGTCTGACCATCAAACCCGTCGGCAAAAAGCTCCCCTTCCCCACCCTGCTCATCTTTATCGCGCTCGGCATGCTGTTGGGCGTCAACGGCCCGGCGCATATCGACTTTAGCGACTATGCGCTCACCGAAACCGTCTGCAGCACGGCGCTGCTGTTCATCATGTTCTACGGCGGCTTTAACACCAATATCGACCGTGCCAAACCCGTCGCTGTGCCGGCGGTGCTGCTGAGCACGCTCGGCGTCGTCATCACTGCCGGCATCACCGGCGTGTTCGCCCACTTCGCGCTGGGGTTCGACTGGATCGACGGCCTGCTGTTGGGATCGGTCGTGGCATCCACCGACGCGGCCAGCGTCTTTAGCGTGCTGCGCGAGCACAACCTTTCGCTGAAGGGCGGCACCGACTCGCTGCTCGAGGTCGAATCGGGCTCCAACGACCCCGTCGCCTACATGCTCACCGCCGTGCTCGCCGCACTCGCGGCCGGCGGCGACATCAACATTCCCGCACTGCTGGCCAAGCAGATTATCCTGGGCGCGGGCCTGGGCCTTGCCATCGGCTGGGCGGCGGGCCGTCTGATTGAACGCGCGCACGCAACGGCCGAGGGCGCGCAGACCATCTTCTTGTTCGCCGTGGCGATCGTCGCCTACGCGCTACCAAGCTATCTGGGCGGCAACGGCTTTTTGGCCGTATACCTGGCCGGCATTGTGCTGGGTGCGAGCGACATCACCGGCAAGGTCGAGATGGCGCACTTCTTTGACACCCTCACCGAGATGGCCGAGATGACGATCTTCTTCTTGCTCGGCCTGCTCGTCACGCCCGCACGCCTACCACAGATGCTGCTGCCGGGCCTGGCGCTCATGGCGTTTATGCTCTACGTGAGCCGCCCCATCGCCGTCGGCGTGCTCCTGGCGCCCTTTAAGACGAACCCCCGCCAGGTCGCGCTCGTAAGCTGGGCGGGCCTGCGCGGAGCAGCTTCGGTCGTGTTTAGCCTCTTTGCCGTGGTGGCCGGCGTTCCCGGCGGACACGACCTGTTTGACCTGGTGTTTGTGATTGCCGTGTCGAGCATTGTGGTGCAGGGCTCGCTGCTGCCGGCGGTGGCGAAGAAGCTCGATATGATCGATGCGACCGGCGACGTGCGCCGCACCTTTAACGACTACCGCGACGAGGACGGCATGTCGTTTGTAAAGCTCAAGGTGTGCGCTGGACATCCGTTTGCCGGACGCTCGCTCGCGGACATTGGCAGCGCCACAAATATGCTCGTGGTCCTGGTGCTGCGCGACGGGGCGCACCCGGTACTGCCCAATGGCGACACCGTGATCCAGGAAGGCGATCTGCTGGTGATGGCCGCGCCGACGTTTGAAGAGCGTACCGAAGTTACGCTGCGCGAGGTCACCGTGACTCCCCACGGTCGCCTGGCCGGCCAGCGCCTGTGCGATGTGCCGCAAGGCAAACATCCGTTTATTGTGGTGATGCTCAAGCGCGAAGGCCAAACGATCATCCCCGACGGCAACACCCTAATATACGCCGGCGACGAAGCCGTCATCGCCACGCTAGCATCGTAGTGACTAGGAGGTAGCTACTTTAGGACGAAGAGATCAAGCGCCTAGGAACCTCATGTCTTCGCTCGCAGATTTGGATTTGCCTGAGGAGTAAAGCACCCCTCCCCCATGTAACCATCCTGTAAATCATAGCGGCGCGCTCGGGTTTTGCTGTGATGCGGTCGCGCCTGACGCTGCACTGTGCTAAAGTATCCCGAACGTTCAAACGACTACGAGGGGGAACTAGAAGATGGCACGTGTGCACAACTTCTCAGCTGGCCCGGCCGCACTGCCTACAAGCGTGCTCGCCGAGATCGCCGACGAGATGATGGACTACCGCGGTTGCGGCATGTCCGTGCTCGAGATGAGCCATCGATCTAGCATGTACCAACAGATCATCGACGACGCCGAGGTAACCCTGCGTCGCCTGCTGAGCATCCCCAACAACTACCGCGTCCTGTTTTTGCAGGGCGGCGCCACGCTGCAGTTTGCGGGCATCCCCATGAACCTCATGCGCCGCGGCCGCGCCGGCTACATCGTGACCGGCAACTTTGCCAACAAGGCATACAAAGAAGCCGACAAGTACGGCGAGGCCGTGCTGCTCGCGAGCTCCGAGGACACCAACTTCGACCGCATCCCCGACATGGCCGACATCAACGCTCGCATTGCCGCCGAGGCCGCGAGCGACGGGCTCGACTACGTTTACATCTGCCAGAACAACACCATCTTTGGCACCATGTACCACGAGCTGCCCGCTTGCGGCGACGTGCCGCTGGTCGCCGATGTCTCGAGCTGCTTTTTGTCGCAGCCGCTCGACGTCAAGCGCTACGGACTCATCTACGCCGGCGCTCAGAAAAACGCCGGCGCCGCGGGCGTCACCGTCGTTATCGTGCGCGGCGACCTGATCACCGACGGTCCGGCCTTTGCGCAGACTCCGCAGTACATGGACCTTAAGACCCAGGCCGCCAAGGGCTCCATGCTCAACACGCCCAACACCTTTGGCATCTACGTGTGCGGCAAGGTGTTCCGGTGGGTCGAGGAGACCGGCGGACTTGCCGCCATGGCCGAGCGCAACTGGGCCAAGGCCAACCTGCTCTACAACCTGCTCGAGCAAAGCGAGCTGTTCCATGGCACCACGCAGACAGACAGCCGCTCCATCGCCAACGTCACCTTCCGCACCGGCGACGCCGAACTCGACGCGGCCTTTGTCGCAGGCGCGGCCGGGCACCAGATTCAAAACGTCAAGGGCCATCGCCTGGTGGGCGGTATGCGCGCCAGCGTCTACAACGCCGTAACCATGGAAGACGTGCAGGCACTGGCCTCGTACATGAAGGACTTCGAAGCGCAGCATAGTTTGAGCCCGCGATCTAACTAGCCCGCAACCCGCGGGCCGACCAGCCACTTCAAACCACCTGTTTAAACCAAATCAAAATATAGTTTTTGACTATCTCTTTATAAGTTCTCATAAGCCGGTATAGCCTGTATTTACAGGCTTTCCGGCATTTTTCAAATCGGAAGAAGCTCTTATATATTCTCATTTCCCCTCATGTTTTCGCGTCCAAAAGTAGTAAATCAAGTAGTAAAACCTCTATCTACTACTAAGCAATCAGCCGTTCCATTTCTGCCATTGCACTATCAGAGGTAGCATGGGCGTAATAGTTCAGCGTCATGTTGATGTTGGAATGTCCCATGATATACTGCAATGCTTTCGGGTTCATTCCGGCGTTTGCTAAATTGGTACAGAACGTATGGCGTAGGGTATGGGGCGTTGTCACTTTCGGTAAGGCTTCCTCATGGCTTTTGTTGTACTTCTTCACAAGCCCCCGGAACATGGTTTCAAAGTTGACTGCTACTTTCGGTAGCCCGTTCCGGTTAAGGAATAAAAATCTGCTGTAACCGCCGACAATAAAATTGTCTGCCCGTCCCCTGTCATTCAGCACACGCTTGAACGCTTCATAGACTTTGGTACTCATTGGAATTTGTCTGATACCGCTTTTTGTCTTTGGCGTTTCAACATGATACCCAACTCCCGATACTTTCAAAAGCTGGTGGTCTACGTTGATTAGCTTATGCTCAAAGTCAATATCGCTTTCAGTCAGTCCGCAGAGTTCAGAAATGCGAAGCCCTGTTCCTAACAGTATGATAATCTCGTCGTAATACTTCTGATAGACTTTATCACTCTGCACAAAGGACAGGAAAGACGCTTCCTGTGTTGGGGATAGAGGTACCTTTGGTTCGGTGTTATCTTCTAAAACGGTGTTCAACTGGAAGTCAAAGGGATTTTTCCTAATGCAATCGTCCTGTATGGCTGTGTAAAAGGCAGCTTTCAGAGAACGCTTGTGATTGTTGATTGTCTTGAATGAATAGCCCTTATCTTTCATGCGTAAAGCCCATTCTTTCGCGTCGGACAGCTTCACGCTCTCAATGCTGCAAGCTCCAAGACTATCTTCTTCCAAAATCCTCATAAGCTGCTTGCGCCCCTGTTTTGTGCCATGCCGTACATTTGCCCGGTGCCTTATCTGCTTTGCGTAGAGTTGGCAGACAGTCATTTTCTTTCCCAACGTGTCAATCCCGTCGTCAAGGTCTTTCTGTATCTCTTTTTCCTTTTCCCGAAGCGAAATATCTTCACGTTTTCCCGCCGGGGTCTTGTCGGTAGGTACTAACTTCCAAGCGTAAACAAATTGCGGGTTCCCAAAGGTATCTATATATTTGTAAGCATATCTTCCGTCTTTTCTCTGGCTCTCTCCTGTGCGTAAAATGCGGTTCCTGTTATCTCGTCTTTTCTCCGACATTGTTCGTCATGCTCCTTTCCATGACGGAAAGAGCCTTGATATGCTTGTATCTATTATACCACATTCAAGGCTCGATTTCACTATATAACTTCCAAAGTGTCAATGAATTTTTCAAACTGTTTTCGCTTGATTTGAATACGGTTGCCGTTCATAATCACCCACCCGGCAGCCGGGTTTTCTTCCGCTAATTTACGCAGCTTGTTTTCCCCGATACGGAAATATTTTGACGCTTCCTCAATGGTGAGCGTGTACTTCTCCCAGATAGGCACATCAGTAATATTCATTAAAATGTCCCCCTTTCAATAGAGTACAATAGTTTCAAAAGTAGAAAGAGAGCTTTAATCGGACGGTTATTAGCATAACCTCATGGGAATTGCACCCCCGCATGGTTCTCATGCAGCCCTACCCAT
>JAUUSS010000122.1 GCA_030841765.1 Collinsella aerofaciens
CGCCGAATGCTCGCCATCGAAATTTATCGATGGCCTATTTCAGACTGTAATGGGGCGTTCGGCTAACTGCGGGTACGACCTATTTGCCCAATGTGTTCGCCTGAGATCGGAAATTAACTATCATGCGCCCCACGTCGCTAGTCCAGCTTGGTGCCTGGTACTTGCGGCGCCTCTTCAAGCAGCGCTTTGAGCTCGTTCAAAATGGAAACGGGCTGTCGGTCGACAGCGTCCAGATGAAGTGTCGCCACACGAATGGGCGGCTGATATTCAAGCGAGCCGATGAGCACGGGAGAACCCAGGAACCGCTCGATTTCGTCTGCGATCGCGTCGGTCTCTTCGGGATCAAAGTCGTCGAAAAGCGCCACGAACATCGGCCCCGTCGAGCGGAACAGACGACCCTTGCCGCGCGAGCATTCCATAAGGCAGGCGGCACTTTCTGCCAAAACGCGGTCGCCCGCATCAAAGCCAAAGCGGGCATTGACCTGAGCGATATCGTTGATTTTAATGGCAATAAAGCCTGCCTCGCGCGCCACGCGACGCATTTCGCCAATGGCGTTGACCAGGGCGTGAATGTCGCCCAGGCCGGTCACGGAATCTGTCGTATCTGCCAAGCTTCGGTTGATGATAATGCCCACGTACATGTTAGGCTCGGTATCGGTGCCGTCCAAGCGGTAGCCCGTGCAGTCGCAAAGCGCATATTTTCCGGTGGCATCCATTACGCGATACTGCATGTAGTGGAAATGCCACGTGCCGTTTATCACCATGTCGAGCTCGGCGCGTACGTTGTCGCGGTCCTCGGGATGAACGCGGGCGAGCCACATGTCGAGTGAGTTAAAAGGGTGCTGGGAGGGCAGGTCAAAATCGCGCACGGCGTTAACCGACCATTGCGATTCTCCCGTATCGAGGTTAAGGATGAACGGATAGCGCGTCTCGGAGCTCATGGAGATCGCCTGGAACACCCGGTCGTTGCACGGAAGTTGATCGACGATTGGGCGTTGCGGCGCGTCATTGTTTTCCGGTTGCTGTACACGATGCATAAGCTTATAGCGATACATCTTGCGATCGGCATCCATCGTCATCTGGCGACGCGTGTCGCCGGCAAGTGGATCGACGCGCGAGCAGCCAAAGCTAAAGCTGGCGATCATGGGCGCCTTGCCATCTGAGCTCGCCTCGATCAGCCCGGCACGTACCTGCTCCAAGCGCTGCTCGAGTTCGGTCTCGTTTGCAGAGAGCGAGATAAGTACAAACTCGTCTCCACCGATACGGAACAGCATCTCATCGTGCTCCATTGCCTCGGTGAGCGCGCGGCAGATGCCCAGAATATAGCGGTTGCCTTCGGCGTGGCCAAACTTATCGTTGCAGTGCTTAAGGTGGTCGATGTCAATATAGGCGCAGGTGAAGGGGTCGCCTTTGCGCCAGAGCTGCTCGACGTGACGGTCGAGTCCGCCGCGGTTGCCCAAGTTGGTGAGCGGATCGATATAGGCGTTGCACTCAAGTAGCTGGCGCTCTTGTTGCAGGATGGCATGCGTCTTTTGCAGTTGCTCACCAACGGCGCGTAGCTCAGCAGGCAGCGCGGAAACATCGAGTTCGGCGGTCGAGACACCATTCGCAAGTCGCTGAAGATAGGCAATAATCGATTGCTCGCCCAAGCGATATGACTCGTTCATGATGAATAACCTCCTTGGGCAGAACAATGGTTTGTATCATATCCCCAAATCGGTTTGAATTGGGGATATAAGTTAGCTAATGGAGACAAATGCCCCCTTCGACGGTGGCGTTTTGCGCGCGAGCGTATCAGTTGTTATTGCCACCATCGAGCAATGCCTCAAAATCCTTCGCAGGCATGGGGCGGTAGTAGAGGAAGCCCTGAGCGTCGCGGGCGCCCATTTGTCGTAGCATGTTTGCCTGCTCATTTGTCTCGACGCCTTCGACCACGACGGGCAGATGGAGCGACTGAGCCATTTCGAGCATCGATGAAATGATTTGCGTGCTGCGGCCTTGATCGCGGTCGGTGGGCACAAAGGTGCGGTCGAGCTTGATGACGTCGACGTTGACGTTCTTGAGCATCGCGAGCGTGGACTGACCGGTGCCAAAATCGTCCATATAGGTCGAGAAGCCGCGGGTGTGCAGATCTGCGGTCAGCTTATCCACGGCCTCGGATTCTCCCGTATAAGCCGTCTCGGTGATCTCGATACGCATGAGCTCGGGCGGTAGGTTGTATTGGGCGGCGAGCGCCCCCATATGTTCGGCAACGTCGCAGGCAAGGATATCCACGCGCGACACATTAAGCGAGACCGGAACCACGCGAAGACGGCGATCGAGACGCTCGCGAAGCCATATGGCGACACCCTGCCAAATGTACTTGTCGAGCGTCACTACAAAGCCGCTTTCCTCGAGTGCGGGGATAAACGTTGCGGGCGAAATGAGAGAGCCGTCCTTGTCAATCCAGCGGGTGAGTGCTTCGGCGCCAATAATCTCGCCGGTTTCCATATCGACCTGGGGCTGAAGATAGTACGTGATGCGACCATTTGATAGCGCGTACTGGAATTCGGTCAGCGTGCGGTGGAACGCGACTTCGCGCTCGTACTCCGCGGGGCGGAAAATAGCAATGCGCTCCTTAAAGTCGTTTTTTGCGCGTCGATTGGTTAACATGGCCTTTGCCTGCGCATCGATGGTGATTTCCTCATTGGAGTCGATGGGGTAAACGCCCATGGACGGCCAAAAACCTACGCCGTCATCATGTCTGGCTACGGCCTCGCGAACGCGGTTGTAGATTTGATGGACGGTGATGTGCTTAAAGGGGATGAGTACACAAAAGTCATCTTGGCCCCAGTACCCTGCGACGCCCATATCGGCATTCTCGATGTCCTTGAGGACCGTGCCCACATCGGCGAGTACGCGGTCGCCCTCGGCCTGGCCGTGCCATTCATTAAACAGGCGCATGTGGCCCATGTCGACTGTGGCGATGCACCAGGTGCCGTTGCGCCTTGCCTCGAGAAATGCGTTGGCGCGCCGCATAAACTCGCTGGGTCGATAGAGGCCCGTGAGCGAGTCGATACGTTCGGCTATGGCGCTTTTGCGCTCCGCCTCGGGTATGGGGAGGCTGTCGTTGGGAACAAGCCCGCCGGCCGTGCGAAGGCGACGGTCGAGTTCGCCTAAAACGGCGGTCGCTTGATGGGTTAAGTGCTCGTAAAAGGCCGGGACGACAAGGCAGACGGGAGTAATGGTGTCGCCTGCGATTCGAACAGGAGCGAAAACGGCCTCTTTAAGGTGGCGGGTCAGTTGCTCGAATGCCTCGTGGTCCAGTTCGTTGCTGAGCACGACGAACTGGACGCTTCGTGAACGGTAGACCCGGCTCCTGCCGCGGGTGATCGACAGCATGCGGCCTGCGTATTCGGCAAGCATGTTGTCGACAGCCTCGGCCCCGTAGAGCTCGTTGAGTTTTGTCGTGCCACGAACGCGCACCGCTATAAGCCCTGTCTCGCAACGATCGCGGCGGCAGGCGTCGATGGCGTTGACCAGCATGCGCTGCGTTCCGAGGCCTGTGGCAGCGTCGACGGTTTCGGCAAGTGAGTGGTTGACGAGCTCGCCGACATAGAGCGAGGGGACATTTCCGTCGCCGTCGATACGAAACCCGCGAGCACGGCAAAGGACGTAGTCGCCGACGGCGTTGCGCACATGATACTGCATGACGCGACGGTGCTTGGTGCCGTTGTAGACTTGGTCGATGTCGTTGATGCAGGCCTCAAGGTCGTCGGGATGGACGCGCGTTTTCCAGTAATCGCGACAGTTGTCTATGTGCTCCGAGGGAAGGCCAAGATCGCGCAAGGCACCTTGTGACCAAAGGGTGCGATGTTTGTCCAAGTTCTCGATAAAGAAATAACGGCCCTCGTTGAGCATCGAAAAGGCGTCAAAAATACGATCGCTTATTTCGAAGTCGTCGGCGTGGACTTGCGTGATATTGCGTCGATCGAGGTGCATGGCATGACGTAGCTTGTAGTCGTACATGCGATGGTCGGCATCGAGCGTCATGCGATTGGAAGCTTCGCCCAGGGCGGGGTCGGCATGTGACACTCCGTAGCTAAACGAGTGGGGCATCTCGGAATCGTTGTTTTTGAGCAGAACCGTTCGGCAGTGTTTCAGACGTTCGGCGAGGTCGTCCTCGGTTGCAATCGTAGATAGGATGGCAAACTCGTCGCCGCCTATGCGAAACGCCGCTTCGCCCACCTTCATATACAGCTTAAGATAGAGACTTACCTGCAAGATATAGCGGTTGCCCTCGTCATGCCCAAAGACGTCGTTGCAGTGCTTGAGATTGTCGATATCGATGAACGCCATGGTAACGGGGGCGTCCTGCTCCCAGAGCTCCTCGAGGGAACGGGCAAAGCCGCCACGGTTGCCAAGCCCGGTAAGCTGGTCGGTAAAGGCAGTCCTGATCAGATCCTCCTGCCGTTCGAGAAGGTCGCGGACGGTCTTTTCGAGCGTTTCGGTGTAATTGCTGACAGTTTCCATGTTCTAAGCGACTTTCTGAGGTCGGGGCGGATTGCGTCGGGCGAGCTCGTTGTGTACACGCGTCGTTGCTCAGCGCTTTGCATGTATCCAGGCCCCGCCTTGCCGCGTTGTTGAGTTAATTTGTCGGCTAATGTTCGCTGTTGATAACAGCTGAGTAGTGTAAACAATAGTGCACAATTATATATGGGTGCACATGCTGTGGGCGGCTATTATTCGACAAGCGGTAGCGCGACGATGCGATGTTCGATAAAAATGCGACTGGGACGATATATGTTGACGGGTATACTTGTCCCGTTTTAAAACGCAGGAACGGAGATGGTCGCATGGCACAGTCAAATATGACGCGCACGGTGGGGCTGGCGCTCGAGGGAGGCGGCTACCGCGGTATGTATACGGCGGGCGTGCTCGACGTTTGGATGGAGCACGGTTTGACCTGCGACCATATGGTGGGCGTCTCGGCGGGCGCGGCGTTTGGCTACAACTTTAAATCGCGCCAGATCGGCCGCGCCATTCGCTATAACAAGGCCTATTGCGCCGACAAGCGCTATGCGAGCGTGACCAGCTGGCTGCGAACCGGCGATATGTACAATGCCGACTTTGCTTATCACGAGGTGCCTATCGAGCGCGATCCTATCGACTTGGAGGCGTATCGCACCTGTCCCATGCGATTTACGTGCGTGTGTACCGATATCGAGACGGGCAAGGCCGTCTATCACGATCTGCCGTATGGCGACGAGCGCGATATCGAGTGGATTCGGGCGTCGTCGGCAATTCCCGTGGCGACGCGTCCCGTTGCTATTGACGGGCATAAGTATCTGGATGGTGGCGTGGCTGATTCTATTCCCAGCGCGTGGCTGTTTGCGCAGGGGTATGACCGCAATATCGTGGTACTCACGCAGCCGGCGGGCTTTGTGAAGCAGCCCAACAGCGTGATGCCCATGCTGCGTCGCGTGTTCCGTCACTATCCGGAGTTTGTCGCAGCGCTTGAGCACCGGCATGAGGTCTACAATGCCACGCTCGATGACCTGGCACGTCGCGAGGCTGCCGGCGAGATCTTTGTGGTGCGTCCGAGCGAATCGGTGAAGGTGCCGTCGCTGTGTCGCGAGCCCGATGAACTTGAGCGCATCTACCAGATTGGTCGCCGCGATGCGGAGGCGACCTTGCCGGCACTGGAGGCATATCTGGCAGGGTAGAGGCTGCTGCCGCCATCTCGGCGGAAAGCGCATCCCGGAATGGAGGCTCAAACTGGGATGCGCTTTCCATTGCTGAAGATATGAGGCTGCGAATCAGCTGCTCGGCCTAGACTTACGCCTGCTGCCAGGTGTCGACGAGCTCCTTGGCCGCGGCGTAGGGGTCATCGGCGCTGCAGACGGCGCTCACCACGAAAAAGCCGTCGACGCCGGTGGCCTTGAGCTGTGGCAGGTCGGCCGTCTTGACGCCGCCGCCCACCACGATGGGCACGTGGCTTGCCGCGTGGAGGGCGGCCAGGTCCTCAAAGCTCTTGGTGATGATAGAGCCGTCGGCCGCGCGTCCGCAGTCGCGCTTGGTCTCGGTCTCGTGGAGTGGGCCGATGCCCAGGTAGTCGACTAGGCTCATGTCGGCGGTCTTGACGTAC
>JAUUSS010000123.1 GCA_030841765.1 Collinsella aerofaciens
GCGTCGTAGCCCTCGTCGGCGACCTTGTCGGCGAGCGCGGTCATCTTCTTGCCGGTCTCGTAGAGCGCCTTGCCGTCCTCGAGATAGCCCTCCTGGTCGAAATGCATGATCTCGATCTTCTCGGTTTCCTTCATTTGTCTCTCCTTTCTGGGGTTGTTTCCACATCCCCCATGCCAACGGGCATCAAAACCCGCTTACATTCCGTAACACTCGGCCGCTTTGGCCTTAAGCGCATTGACTGACTCTTCGTAGCCCTCCGCCTTGACCTCCATTTGCTTGGAGACAGCATCGAGATACGGGTGAACGTCCCATGACTTCAGACGCTCGGCGATTATTGCCGCAATCGTCTGGAAGAACACGAGATTGGGAATTGCACTGAGCAGCGGAGCCACCTGAGGCACCACAACCTCGTGAGCCCTACCCTTGGGATGGGCCGTGAGCAGCACCGTTTTTGCCGTAACGTTCGATAGCGCATCGGCGATATTCGCAAGACGCTCCGACCCCTGCGGATCGTCGACAATAAACACCAGGTAGCCCGGAACAATCTGCATCTCGGGACCGTGGACGAACTCCTCGCCTTCGTGATGCATGGCAGGAATCTTGATGGTCTCGCTCAGTTTGAGCGCCGCCTCCTCGGCAACACCGTAGTTGGGGCCGTTGCCGACGACCATAGCGGGCGTGTGCTCAGAAAGCTCGAGCATGTGGTCTTGGACATATGCCTCGGCGGTCTTGCACATCACGGCATTAGCCTGGATAGCCTCGCGCAGGCCATCAAGACGCTGAGCAACGCCCTTGGCGTCAATCGTTCCGCGCGCCTGACCGCCGTAAATACCAAAGAGCACCAGGTACTCAACGAGAACCTCGACGCCCAGAGTCACAAAGTCCACCGACTCGACACCCACACCGTAGTCAAGAACGATGTCGGCGTGTTCCTTGATGGGTGCCTCGACGTTTGCCGTGAGCGCAACTGCAGCCATATCGTGTGCGCGCATGTAATCAAGAGCCGCGATCGTATTGGTCGAATAGCCACTCTGCGAAACGGCAATGTTGAGCGCATGCTGTGGATAGGTGTGTTCAAAATCGACGAAGGCCTCGGGCGTCACAACGGACACCTGCATCTGCAGCGTATCTTGCAGGAAATCGCGGGTGCAATCCGCAGCATGGCGCGACGAACCCGAAGCAACGATGCGCAGTGCGTCAAAAGAACCGGACTGGAAAATATCAACGAGCTGCGCTACCAGCTCAGACGAACGCTCGAGGTTCTCCCCCATACGCACATGGGCAAGCTGAACGTAATCGAGCATCTTCATCGTCTCACCTCGTTACAAATCATTAGTATTTGACACCAATCACAGTTACAGGTTACGGCTTTTTGATACCTCTTTGTCGATTAATTTATCCCCTTCGGCGAACGGTCGATTTTGAGCTATGTAAGGTTGTATATACAGTCGGTCAAATTGCCCAAACAGACCGGCTGTTACCGCGCGCGATGCAAAGCCCCAGCTAGTACGTATAGGTGTAGCCGCCCGCATCGCCACGATTGAAGGACTTTACATACTCGATAGCCTGACCGCTCGCGTCATAGCTCACGCATTCCAAAAGCAAAACAAGATCCCCTTGTTCCAAGCCAAGCAAGCCCGCGTCGCGTGCACCCACCGCCTCGATATCGAGCTTCTCCTGTGCCATGACCGGCTTTCGGCCCAACATCTCATAGGTCTCGTACAAACTGAAGACCGACACGTCAATATCTTCGATTGTGGGAAACAGCAGGCACGGGATGAACGCCATCTCAATCGATACGGGATCGCCGTTGACGCAGTTCAAACGCCGAATCGAATACAGCAAATCGTCCTCGGCAATGCCAAACAGGTTGGCATAATATGGGCCCGCATAACGCTTGGAACGCGCGAGGATGCAGACGGACGGCTCGCCGCCCGAAGCACGAACCGACTCGCGAAAGCCTCCTGTTCGTTCGTAGGCAACGGGCACTTTCTGCGCCACAAACGCGCCCTTTCCGCGGACGCGTCGAATCTGCCCGCGCCGAACCAGCTCATCGACAGCACTTCGAATGGTCGAGCGTGTCGTACCAAATTCCTCGGCGAGGTCTTTTTCGGACGGAATCATGGAACCCGTGGGATATATACCGCGTTCGATACGCTCTTCAATGCGACGTCGTATGCGCATATAAACCGGGGTGGCATCTACTGTTTCAGCCATTGTTCACCTGCCACGCTCCTCATGCCGTTCTTTTCACCGTTATCGGCAAAGCGGAACTTTGTGGGCAAAATCACCGATTTGCAATGCTCCACAAAACGCATGTCCTTATCAAATTCGATCGTGCTCTCATAGAACACCGGCGTCCCCTCTTCTTGCTGGAGCAGCTCGGCCTCTTCGGCGTTCAAACGCGAGATGGAGATATGCTCACGTCCATGCTCAACACGCACGCCACCTTCTTTGAGCAAGACATCGTAAAGGCTCTCACACTCAAAATCGTGCTCGGGAAGCGATGGGCACAGGGACAGGTTAACGTGAGCGGTCTCGATTGACGCCGGCTCGCCCTCAATAAGTCGAACGCGCTGCATGCGGAGCAAGGGAGCGCCTACAGCCACCCCAAGCTTGTCGGCAAGCGCCTCATCCGCCTCGATGGTCCCGGTGGAAACCAGACGAGAAGAGGGGTGCAGGCCGGCAGTCCGCACAGCATCGGAAAAGTTATACGTTTCCTGGAAGATGTTCAGCGGCTTGGGAGGACACACATACGTGCCCGATCCGCGACGGCTCTCGAGCGTTCCACACGAGATAAGCCGCGTGATACCGGCACGCAACGCCGTACGCGAAACGCCAATCTCTTCGCACAGCACGCGCTCGGCCGGCAGGCGATCGCCGCCGGCAAGCTGATGGTGCTGGATATACCAAAGAATTCCCTCAACAGCACGATCTTTGGGGGGAATTGCATAAGATTCGCCTGCCATTGCACAGACTCCTCATTCAGAAACGTATGCCGCCAAAATTAGGCCAGCCCTCCCATGGCATCAAATTCTGCCTTGATCTTCTCGGCGACATTCCGATACGACTTATATAGACTTGAATCGCGTTTGACCTCGTCGGTCATAACGGGAATCTCTAATTTGGAAACCTCGTCTTTTCCCGTCTGAACCGCCACAACAACGCCCATACCAAGACACATATTACGCTTGGCAGCATTTATTTTTGCTGCCTTGGCAGGATTTGCCAGGATACGCCGGGCAAATTCCTGTTTAGAGACCGCTTCTTCGGCCTCCGGATCGCCCGCCTCGGCAATCTCGCACTGCAGCACATCCGCATAGTCAAAAATCTTCGGCTCGCCGCCGCGCTGATGCACGGCCCACTTGCGGCGCGTGGCATCCTGGTAGATAGCCGGCAAAAACGTAAACCGCGGTGGGTCCAAAATCGTATCCGTGATGGTAAACACATCGGGATCAAAGGCATCCTGCGGGTTTTTCTTCTTGAACAGCCCCATATCAGCCTCCCGTACTAGCATTAAACAACTCAAGCCGAATATAGCACCAATTTCAAGCCACCGCTTTACCGCATCGGTGCGCGGCGTCTATAGCTCGCCCAGCGGAAGAGTTCACGGACGAGGGCCGGGGTGCCTGCCTTGTTTTGAGAAGTGGGTTCCGCGAACTTCTCAAAACAAGGCAGGCACCCCGGCCCCGCCGGCAAATAGCGGACACTCCGCATGCAATCTATGCAAACAAACAAGTACGCTTAGCTACATTCGGTAAGTTCGAGCACGCTGCCCTTAACGATAAGCGCCGGCTCCAGGACGACCTCTTCGGCACGCCTGCCGCCCCTACCGGCAAGACGCTTGGACATGCAGCCAAAAGCATGCTCCGCAAGGACACCAGGATCCTGCTCAATGGCGGTCAGCGCCGGCTCAAAGAGAACGTCGGCCGCCGAGTTGTCATAGCTCACCACCGAGATATCGCCCGGGATGCTCTTCCCCATCTCGTGCAAGCGCTTGAGTAGACCGAGGGCGATGTTATCCGAACTTGCGAACACAGCGGTGGCATCAGTTGCGAGCACCGCCTCCGAGGCCTCGTAGGCACTCGGAATGTAGTACTCGCTCTCAAACTCCAAACGTGCGTCGATAGGCAGGCCAACCTCGCGCAGCGCGCGCTCATAGCCGGCAAGTCGCTTACGCCCCGTATTGGAACGGCGCGCGTTAACCAAGCAGGCAATGCGACGGTGACCCTGCTCGATCAGATAGCGAGTGGCCATGTAGCCACCCATCTCGTGGTCGAACATCACTTTGTCGCACTCGAGCCCCTCAATGGCACGGTCGACCATCACGGCAGGGATAGGCAGATGGCTGACTTCTTCGCGCAGGGCGCGGTCGTCGGAGAACTCGTCACCCACCACCAGAAAGACACCATCAACGCCGCGCGTTACCAGCTGGCGCAGCAGCTCCAGATCGTCGTCGGCACTTCCACCCGAGCTGGTAATGAAGAGCGCATAGCCGTCCTCGCGGCAGCGCTTTTCCAGGCTACCGGCGAGCGAAGAAAAAAAGCGGCTCTCGATGTTAGGGACGATAAGGCCCAGGGTGCGCGACTCGCGCATGACCAGGCTACGCGCAATCTGGTTGGGAACATAGTGGTTGCGCGCCGCGACCTCTTTGATGAGCTTGCGGTTTTCTTCCGAGATGCGACAGGGCCGATTATTGAGCACAAGCGAGACCGACGAGGGGGAAAGCCCCACCTCCTGGGCGATCTGCTTGAGGGTGACTTTGTTGGCCATCTCGCTCCTTCCGGGTTTACGCGCAATCTCTTGAAAGTATAGCGACTACCCCTCTACCTCGGTGATAAACACTTTACCAATCCGGTAGACGGCTGTTTTATCGCCGCCAGCGCACCAAATCCGTCCGGGTGGGGTATATTGCAATCGATTGATGACAACGACCACCAAAAGGCGGATATTCGTATGCACGAGAACGACTTTTTTAACGAGGACCTGCTGTGCGCACTTGCTGGCGTTGCCGGCGAGGACAACGTGTTGATGAGCGAGCCCATGCGCGAGCACACCACGTTTAAGATCGGCGGCCCGGCCGACGTCTTTGTCACGCCCGATACTGAGCAGGGCCTCGTCGCCACGCTCGATACCTGCTATCGCTGCGACCTGCCGCTTACCATCGTGGGCAACGGCTCCGACCTGCTCGTCGGCGACAAGGGCATCCGTGGCGTCGTCGTGGCGCTGGGCGAAGGCCTCTCCGACATTACGGTCGACGGCACGCACGTCACGGCGGCGGCCGGCGCCTTGCTTTCCGATGTCGCCGCGGCGGCAGCCGAGGCCGGTCTCACCGGCATGGAGCCCATCTCGGGCATCCCCGGATCGGTCGGCGGCGCCTGCTACATGAACGCCGGTGCCTACGGTGCCTGCATGGCCGATGTGCTGGAGTCCGTGCGCGTCTACAAACCCGCTCGCCAGCTCGACGACGGCACCCGCGGCAGCGGCAATATCATCGAGTTCGATGTCGACGAGCTCAACCTGGGCTATCGCAAGAGCCGCATTGCCGACGACGGTTTCATCGTTCTTTCTGCCACCTTCAACCTCGCACCGGGCAACGCCGCGATGATCAAGGCCGACATGGACGACTACCGCCAGCGCCGCGAGGACAAGCAGCCGCTCGACATGCCGAGTGCCGGCTCCACCTTCAAGCGCCCCGAGGGCTACTTTGCCGGCAAGCTCATCATGGATGCCGGACTGCGCGGCCATGCTGTCGGCGGCGCGCAGGTAAGCGAAAAGCACTGCGGTTTTATCGTCAACGCCGACCACGCCACCGCCGCCGACGTCAACGAACTCATCCGCTACATCCAAACAACCGTCAAAGACCAATTCGGCGTAGACCTAGAACCCGAAGTCCACCGAGTAGGCGAATTTTTATAAAAAGAAGGCCCCGAAAGGGGCCTTCACTTTCTTTAATTCAGACAACCAGTCCGGTGTGCCGCGCCCCGAACCCAAGAGGGCCGCGTGCCCGCCCGCAATATATTTGATTGATCGCGAGTTCCGCACGCAAAGAAGGCCACTTAATGTGGCCTTCGTCTTGCGCAG
>JAUUSS010000124.1 GCA_030841765.1 Collinsella aerofaciens
CGTAGGCTTGTTTCGTCGTCATGCTATCCCCTATTGTTAGCCTCATACTACTTTCTGAGCGTAATAGTAAACCATGGCGAACTATTTTTGTGTGACGAGCGCAACTTTTTCCAAACTAGTCACTGGGGACGTTCTTAAATGACTAGCCGCAAGGGACACCCTTTCGCCACCCGGCAGTTAGGGACGTTCCTTTCCTGCCGGCAGATGGAGACAGTCCTTGCCGGCCCGGCCGGCGAGCCGGCGAATCGGCAAAGACTGCCCCCGATGACTAGGCGGTCGTTTAAGACTGTCCCCAATGACCACTCTTGGTCGTTTAAGTCTGTCCCCAATGAGTACCCGATGGCTAGGCTCGGGCTTTGGCGTGGGTGAGGGCTAGGCCTACGGCGGCGATGGCGGCGGCGAAGAGCACGGTGACGCCCAGGTCGCAGGCAATGTCGCCCAGCACGGTAGACGTCAGGTCCGAGGCGAGCGCCTTGCCGATCGCGTCGTTCACCCAATACGTCGGCACAAAATGCGCCACGGTCTGCACGGCCGAGCCCATGAGCGACAGCGGCATCCAGGCGCCGCCCAAAAACGTCATGAGCATGCCGAGCAGGTTACCCACACCGTTGAGCAGCTCCTCGCGCGCACCCAGGCTCGACAGCGTAAAGCCAACGGCCAGGGGCGTGCACGCCAGGGCAAACGTCGCCGCCAGCGCCAGGCACACGCGGCCCACGCCGACCTCGGCAACCGCGCTGGCAAAGCCCACGACGCCCATCATGCTCGACACAAACCAGATGCAGACGGTGAGCACCGCGGCGGCGGCAAACACGGCAAGCGAGCGCTGGCGCTCGGAGACCGGGCCGGCATCCATGCGGCGCACGCGCTCGGGCTCGTTCATACCCGAGAACACCAGCCCCACCGACACGATGACCGACGAGATGATCGCGTACGCGCCAAAGTTGAAGTACGACTCGAGCGTGGCGGCAGCAGTCGAATCGACCTTGACCTGCTCGATCTGGACCTCGGCACGCTTGGCGGCGGCGTGCTCGGCGGCCTTGGCGACGCTGCCGTTAGAGGCGGCGGGCTCAAGTGCCGCCGCAGCGCCCGCGAGCGAGATCCAGCGCGAGGCCTCGGCAGACGAAAGCGCAGCCGCCATGGTGCCGGCGCCGTAGGTCACATCGAGCTTGGGCAGAGACTCCCCCGAGCGGGCGGCTGCAACGAGGTCGCCCTCAAACCCCCCTGGGATAAAGAACACGCAGTCGGCGCTACCCTTGGCGCTATTGCTCTTGGAGAGCGCATCCGCAAGATCGTACGTATCGTCGCCGATGCCCGTGACCAGCTCAAAACGCGAACCCAGATGCTTGGTAAGCGCACGCGAAAGGTCGCTGTCGTCGCGGTCGACCACGATCACGTTGGCATCGTAGGGCTTGTACTCGGTGAGCTGCGACGAGTTCCAGCTCACCGATGCCGCGATGAATACGCCCATGAGCGAGATGAACACCGTATAGATAAGCAGGTAGAACGGGTGCGCCAGCGCCATGCGAAGCGCGGTCTTAAAGGTGCTCATAGCGGCTCCTTCCAAAGATCAGCGTGGCGGCGGCAACGAACAGCAGCGCCATCAGGACGAGCGCGCCGGCGCGAACGGCGAAGGACCCCAGGTCTTCAAAGAAATACAGGCGATTGAACATGTCGCAGATGAGCTTGACGGGGTTGAACCAGCACTCGGCCGGGCAGGCGCGGGCGACGTCGTCGGCAAGCGCCATCGCCGGCTCGCCGTAGAGGCCGGCGAACAGGGCGCACGTGGTAGCAAAGCCCGTGAGGATGCCGGACTTGGACGCCTTGCCGCCCTTAACGGGAAGCGTGCCCACAAAGAGTCCCAGGCCCGTGGCGGCAAGCGCGGAAGCGGCGCCGCCCACCAGACACAGCCCCTCGCGCCCGCCAAAGTCGACGCCCACGACCAGGCGCACGTAGCCGATTGCGATCGCCATCGAGGCAAAGGAGACCAGCCACGAGCCGATAAAGATACCGGCCAGCGACGCCGTCTTGGAAAGGCCGCCCACGCAGCGACGTGCGCCAAGGCCCGACAGATTGGGCTGCAGGTCGACGACGCTCAAGGCGGCAAACTCGGCAGACATCATCGCGACCAGGCCAAAAAGCGCGTAATAGTAGATGACCGTGCCGTCGGGCGTGGTGCGTGTCAGGTTTACGCGGCGGGTTCCGCCCTCGAGCGACAGGGCGCGCGCAACCGCCTCCGGGTCGGCGAGCGCCGCCGGGTTGTCCTGGGCAATCTGGGACATGAGCTCGGCATTTTGTGTATACGAGCTTGCCACCGTCTCCAGGATGCTGCGATCGGTGAGCACCGATGATGCGCGCGAGCTGTCGTAGCTCGATAGCAGTGTGAGCTTGGGTACGCCTGCGTCGTCGACCGTATAGATGCCCGCAACCTCGCCGGCCTTGAGCGCGCGGTTTGCGTCGGCAGCGTCGTCGCATTCGTGGATCTCGAGCAGCTGGTCGTCGCCCTCCTTGGCAAGCGAGGTCGCCACATCTTTAAAGGTCGAAGCGTCCCAGGCTTCGTCGGCGACAACGGCAACCGGCACCGGGTCGACCTTGCCATCGGAACTCAGGTTCGCAAACATAAACATGAACATCGTGGAAAGCGCAACGGGAAAGACCGCGCCCCAGACCCAGGTGCTCGGCCGACGCAACAGCATCTTGAGCGTGGTAATGATGGTGTTGAACATGGCGCCCCCTAGTCGCGCAGCTCGCGGCCGGTGATCTCGAGGAACACGTCGTTGAGGGTCGGCGGCTCGGAATAGATGCGGCCGAGCGGCACGTCATGCGAGTGCAGCGCATCGAGAATGTCCGTCAGGTTGTGCGGGCTCGCTTCGCACGAAAACGTGAGCTGTCCCGCCGTTGCCGAAAGGTCCAGAACGTGCGGCAGGCTTGCGACGGCACCGAGCGCCGCACTCGGAACCTCGCCGACCTCGATTACAATCTTCTCGCCCATCTGAATCATGCGCTTGAGCTCGTCGTTGGTGCCCTGCGCCAGCACGCGGCCGCCGTCCATGATCATGATGCGGCTGCAAATTTGCTCGACTTCCTCCATGTAATGGCTGGTATACACCACTGTAGCGCCCTCGTCGCGCAGGCGGCAGATGCCCTCCAAGATGGCGTTGCGGCTCTGCGGGTCGACCGCCACCGTGGGCTCGTCAAAGAAGATGAGCTCGGGCTTGTGCGCGATGCCGCAGGCGATGTTGAGGCGACGCGCCAGGCCGCCCGAGAGCTTACCAGGGCGGAACTTAGCAAAGTCGCCCAGCCCGACGAAGTCGATCGCCTCGTCCACGAGCGCCCGACGGTGCTTGCGGTCGTTAACGTAAAGGCTGCAGAAATAGTCGATGTTCTCGCGCACGGTGAGCTCGTCAAACACCGCCACCTGCTGCGGCACCACGCCGATGCGACGCTTGAGGTCGTAGCGCGTGGGCGTCATGGGTTCACCGAACAGCTCGATGGTGCCTTTGTCGTAGGCGAGCAGCTGTAGAATGCAGTTGATGGACGTGGTCTTGCCCGAGCCGTTGGGGCCCAGCAGGCCAAAGATCTCGCCGGGGGCGATGCTCAGATTAAAGTGGTCGAGCGCGATAAGATCGTCGTAGCGCTTGACGAGATTTTCGACGTGGACGATGTCTGTCATGAGGCGGCCCTTCTGTTGATTGCGGCCCGGTACGATTGCATCATCGCAGGAACCGCCGGCGCGCACCAGTGAGCTTTGTCACGAGTGCGGGGTCTTGGTCGTGCGGCCTGCCGACGCCCCCGCTTTGCCGCGCGGGAGGAATGTCACGGTTGCGCAGGCGGCCCCTCCACCATGCGCGGCTTCGCGTACAATACCCGTATGAACAGGCTTTTCGACAAATCGATCGTGCTGGCGTGCTGTATTGCGGCCGCCATGGGTCTTGCTGTGGACGCTCGCCTGGTCGCGGCGTTTTGCCTTGGCGTTATTGCCACCTCGCTGGCCGAGGTCGCACAGGGAAACCGCGCCCGCCGTGCGAGCGAGACCGCGAGCTACGTTTACATCATCGCGGCAGTTTTCGTACCGCCGTTTGTGCCGCTTGCGCCTCTCGCCTTCTATGACATCGCGCGGCGCGTGCGCCGTGAGCACGCCTGGGTCGCGCTGGGCATTGGCTCCGTCTTTGCCTTTGCGCTCATCGCGGACCTTCGCACCGACGCGCTTACCGCCCGAACGCTCCTGCTGACCGCCATCCTTTCGGTTGCCGCCACCTTGCTATCGCTACGCACCGCCCAGTTGGAACGCGAGCAGCAGCGCATGCGCCGTACCCGCGACGAACTGCAGGAACGAGCCCTCGCACTCGAGGCGCGCAACCGCGATCTTGCCGACCGCCAGGACTACGAAGTCGAACTCGCGACACTCGCCGAACGCGCCCGCATCGCGCGCGAGATCCACGATAACGTCGGCCACCAGCTCACGCGCGCCTCGCTGCAGACCGAGGCCCTGCGCGTCGTGCACGCCGACGAGCCCAGGGTTGCCGCCGATTTCGCCGACGTCAAACGCACGGTTGACGAGGCGCTCCAGCTTGTGCGCACCAGCGTCCACGCGCTCAACGACAACGCCGTCGACCTTTCCGTGCAGCTCGAACGCATTGTCGAAGGCGCGCGCTCGGACGGCGGTCCGCAGATTGAGCTTGAAGTTATGGCCGAGCATGCACCAGCAAACGTCGCCAACTGCTTTGCGGCGGTCCTGCGCGAGGCGCTCTCCAACACCATGCGCCATGCTTGCGCCCAGACCGTCACTGTACGATGTATGGAGCATCCGTCGTTTTACCAGCTCATCGTTGCCGACGATGGCGCGGGCGGGGTCCAAGCAAGCAGCCGCGGCGCCGCGGAGGGCATGGGGCTCGCCTCCATGCGCGAGCGTATCGAGGCGCTTGGCGGCACCTTCACCGCCGGCCCGCGCGCCGGCGCCGGCGGCTGGCGTGTGTTTGCCACCGTTCCCAAACAGCAAGGAGATGAGGACCGATGAGGCTCATCGTTGTCGACGACGACCGTTTAGTGGTCGATTCGCTCAAGATTATCCTGGGCGCCCAGCCGCAGATCGAAGTGGTGGGCACCGGTGCCAACGGCAACGACGCGGTGGCGCTCTACGCCGAGCACACACCCGATATCGCGCTGCTCGACATCCAGATGCCGGAGCGCGACGGCCTTTCGGCGGCACGCGAGATCCTTGAGCACAACCCTGCGGCGCGGGTGGTGTTTCTGACGACATTCTCGGATGACGAGTACATTGTGTCGGCGCTCAAACTGGGTGCCCGCGGCTACTTGATCAAAACCGATGTCGCCGCCATTCCGCCGGCGTTGGCGCAGGTCATGGACGGTAAACGCGTGCTCGAGGGTAAGGCGATCGAGGATATCAACTTTGATGGGGCGGGTGTCGAGGCCGGCACGACCAACCGACCCGCGGCCTTTGTCAGTCTGACCGACCGCGAGTTCGAAGTCGCCGAGCTCATCGCCCGCGGCCTCGACAACAAGGAGATTGCCGCCACCGCCTATATGGGCGAAGGCACCGTGCGCAACCACATCAGCTCGATCCTGGCCAAAATGGGCCTGCGCAACCGTACGCAAATCGCCATTGCCTACCTGCGAGGGTAATTACCCAACGGCTAACCGCTCCGGCAGAGCAAAATAGCTGTTATCGATTTAATGCCATTTCAAAACTATGCCGGTTTACGGGGCTAAACTCAGAACCCCCATCCATACCCGTGTTTTCCGCAAAATGACGGCTCGTCTACCTGCGGTTTTATTTTCACGAATATCGGCATGGTTGGGGACTCGTGACTCAGCCCCGTAATCTGGCATAGTTTTGTTCGGGCGGCCACGTCAAGTGTCTCCGCAAGCCTCGCGGGACCAAAATGATCCGTTTTCCTCCGTCCCCAAGGGATCAGCCGGAACCGCTCGCCACGAAATCGGCCCATCTACTACGTTTGACTCGATACCCCTGACCATACCTTCGTTTTGAACAAAACCACAGGCGTTCTACCTGCACTGATAATTGTCCTCGGGGGAAGCGGGCACTGCGGGGCGCGGCAA
>JAUUSS010000125.1 GCA_030841765.1 Collinsella aerofaciens
TGTAGGTGACGTTACTCCCCTCCTCCACCAGTGAAAGCCCGGGGCAGCCCGCAATGGTATGGCGCGATGCCTCGCCATGGTACTCGGCCACATCGCCCTCGAGCGCGCTCGCGATAAACGGTTCAAAGTCGATGACGAAGTCGCCGATGCGCCGATAGACCAAGACGTCGGCAATTTCCTGGAACAACGGTGCCTGAGTCGCATCCAGATGTAGGTAGCACAGGCAGATGGCTCCGCCGCAGATCATGCCGGTATCGGAGTTCTCGCCGCCCATGGTGTAGCGGACCAGACGCGACTGTCCCGCGCTCAGGAGTTCGCGCGCCTCGTCCAGCGCAAAGAGCTCGATCTTGCCGCCGCCGATGGTGCCCGCCTGGCTACCGTCGGCAAAGACGGCCATCCAGGCGCCCACGCCGCGCGGCGACGACCCCGCCGTGCCGGCTACGACCACGAGCTCGCACGTCTCGCCAGCACGCAGGGCGACAAGCGCCGCATTCACAACATCGAGCTTTTCCATTGCCGCCTTCTATCCTCTAAAGATATCGGTGAGCATAGCGAGTGCCTCGAGCACGCCGCCGCCGACCGACGTCGCCTTGTCCGAAATGTAGTTGATATAGCTGGCATCGCCACGCGGATCGACATCGGCGCATTTAAAGCCCTCAGTCACCTGCACGCCGTTCGCCAAAAGCCCGCGCAGGCAGCCATCGATCTGCGTGCACATGGGCGTATCGTCCGCGTAGCCAATCACGTCTCCGGCGCTCACGATGTCGCCGATTGCGCGGTCGGACCGAAACACGCCGGCGGCGGGGCTGTGGATAACGCGCTCCTTGCCATAGCCGGCGATCACGCCCGGCACGCCCGTGTTGGGCTGGGGCGAGCCCTGGGTAATGACGCGGCCCAAAAAATGCCCGCGCATGGTCTCGACCACGGCGTCGCAATCGACCGGCGCGGTAAAGCCCGGCCCCACGGCGATGACGGTAGGCGCCATGTCGCGCGTGGTGCCCAGGTTGCGCTTGGCCAAAATCGCGTCGACCACAGCCGCGGGTTTAAGCTCATCGAGCATCTTGGCCTGAGGGTCCACCACGACGGCAACATCCCCCGCTTGGGTAATCTCGAGCGCCTCTGCCGGCGTCTGCGCCAAGCGAGCGCGAATGCCCTCGACCTGGACCTCGCCCAGGCGAATAGCCTCGCAAAAACTGATTGTGCGGCGGATGCACGTGGGAACCGCGATATCGGCCATAACGACCGACACGCCGGCGCGCACCAAGCGAGCGGCGACACCCGTGGCGATATCGCCGGCGCCGCGAACATAAACGAGCATTCCCGGGGCACCTCCCTGTGCTACGGTTTGAGCAGAGCAAAAGCGGCTCGACCGCTACTCTGATGATTATTTATTATCACAGTATTATACGGCGGTGAACAGATGGAAACGGTTAGCGGCAATCTTGCCTCGGCGCTCAGGATCGAGCCGGACATTACCGCGATTATCGGCAGCGGCGGCAAGTCGACGTTGCTCAAAACGCTGGGTCTTGAGCTCATGCGCGCTGGCGGCCGCGTGCTCCTCTGCACCACCACGCATATGCTTCCCGTTGCCGGCGTGCCATGGGACGGGTCGAATCGTCGCCTGGACGCCGTGCCTTGGAAGCCGGGCGCCTCGCATGTCCCCGGTTGCACCTGCGAGGCCTGCGCGGGCCTTGCACGCGGAGGCATCTGCCAGGCAGGCATCTTGGACCCGGAGACAGGCAAGCTCTCCGCCCCCGCCGAGCCGCTCAACGAGCTGGCGCAGCGCTTTGACTATGTGTTGGCCGAGGCAGATGGCAGCAAGCGACTCCCGCTCAAGGCGCATGCCGCCTGGGAGCCGGTAATTCCCGCCGCCACGGCAAACGTTGTCTGGGTCGTCGGCGCCTCGGGACTGGGCAAACCCGTCGCCGAGGTTGTCCACCGCCCCGAGCTCTTTTGCGAGCGTTGCGGCTGCGAGCTCACCGACACTGCCACCCCAGAGCGCGTCGCCCAGGTGCTCAATGCCGAGCTGCGGATGCTGAACCTCAACAATGCCCGCGTCATGCTCAACCAAGTCGACACGCTCAGCGACCCCACGATGGCCGACCGCTTCGAGGCAGCCCTCGGCCGCCCCCTCATCGCCACCAGCCTCACGCCGCCCCCCCCCCCCCGTCTGTCGCGTTCAACCCGGGCCTGTGGGCCCCCCACCGGCCCCCAACCCTCCCTTTTTCCCCCGCAACTGCGGAGGGGAATCCGGTGATCTTCCTGTTAGCGGGGGACGTAGCGGCCGGGTTGGGCTCCGGTGGGCTCGCCGTCGCGTGCCACCAGCACGCCGTTCACAAACACGACCTTGGCGCGGCCATGTGCCCCAAAACCCTCGAGCGGCGTGTAGTCCACAGCTTGATGCTGTGTCGCCGCGCTAATGGTCCAGCGCGCTTTGGGATCCCACACGCACACATCGGCATCGGCGCCCTCGGCAAGACAGCCCTTGCGCGGGTACATGCCAAACACGCGCGCCGGGTTCTCGCTCATCAAGCGGCACAGATCCTCGGGTCCCAGCTGTCCCTCAAAGCTCGTGGCAATCGCGACGGGACGATGCTCCACGCCGGGCCCGCCGTTGGGAATCGCGCGGAAATCGTCGCGCCCGCGGTCCTTTTGCCCGTGCAGGTTAAAGCTGCAATGATCGGTCGCAATCGTATCGATCTCGCCGGCCACAAGCGCCTCGCGCAGCGCGGCACGGTCGCCGGCATGGCGCAGCGGCGGGCTCATCACGTACTTGGCGCCCGCAAAGCCGTCCTCGCCCTGCTCCAGATAGCAGGTGTCGTCGAGCATCAGATACTGAGGGCAGGTCTCGACATAGATATTCTTCTGCCCGCGCGCCTTGGCCGCACGAATGGCCTCGAGCCCCAACTTGGTCGAAAGGTGCACCACGTTGACTGGGGCGTCGCCGGCCAGGTGCGCCAGATACAGCAGGCGGCTCACGGCTTCGGCCTCACACACGTCCGGGCGGCTGAGCGCATGCCCCTCGGGCCCATGAATCCCCTGCTCGTACACGCGCTTCTGCAGCTCATTCACCAGCGTACCGTTCTCGCAATGCACGCACAGTATGCCGCCAATACGCTTGAGCTCCTCGAGCACCTCGAGCGTCTCGGCATCGTCCAGGCGCAAATGATCGTAGGCAAAGTAGGTCTTAAACGATGATACGCCCGCCTCGCGCATAGCCGAAAGATCGGCGCGGTTGCGTTCATTCCACTCGGCGAGTGCCATATGAAAGGCGTAGTTGGCCGTGCAGGTTCCGTCGGCACGGCGATGCCACTCGGCCAAGGCATCGGGCATGGTCACGCCGCGATCGGCCGTCGCGTAGTCCACGATGGTCGTCGTACCGCCGCAGGCAGCCGCACGCGTGCCGGTCTCAAAGCTATCGGCCGTCCAGTCCATGCCGGTCCAGCACTGCATGTGCGTGTGCCCATCGATAAAGCCCGGGAACACCCAACAGTCCGTGGCGTCCTGGACGGTATCGTCCTCGCCCGGCTCAATCGCCGCGGCAATCCGCACAATCTTGTCGCCCTCCATGGCAAGATCGGCGCGGCGAAGCCCCTGGGGCGTCACGAGCGCGCCGTTTTTGATGATGATCATGTTGCTCCTTATTGATTAATACAGTTGGCCACGCGATCAAAATACGAGCAGGCGGCAATATGCTCCGTTATGCGTCGCTGTCCCTTGACGGTATCGACGTCCCACAGCTCGTAGGCACGCGCCTCGACCAGCACCACGTCGGTGCGACCTTTGAGAATCGAGCCCCCGCCGTCCTTGCCCTCAAGACGTATGAGCGCATCGAACAATTCCGCCGGAAAGAGCACCGGACTCGAAGGCTCACCGTTGCACGCAAGACGCACCGGATGCTTGCGGCCACGCTCGTCAAATGTACGAACCATAGCCTCAAAAGAATCCGAACTCACGAGCGGCTGGTCGCCCGGCAAATAGAGGCAACCTTTCCAGTTGCGTTCGACTCCCCACGAAAGGCCCGCACGGACGCTTTCGCTGCGCAGCTCGCCATCGTGCAGCACACACGGGCAATGCTTGTCCTCGCAAATCTGGGCGACCTCGGGCCAACGCGTCGAAACCACGACGTCAAAGCCCCGGGGAACCGAATCGATAGTCCAGGCAATCAGCGGCTTGCCATAGATATCGGCAAGCATCTTGTTGGAGCCAAACCGCTTGCCCTCGCCCGAGGCCATAATGACGCATCCAAGTTTCATGGTGATACCTCCCCTGAAACCATCGTACCCATAACTCGCGCCGCGGGCATCCACATCGAAAGCGCTTATCCCGCACGCCCGCGATGCAAAAAAGGGGCACCCCGCCGGTTGGCAGAGCGCCCCCTTTACATGGCTTACCTCAACCCGGCTTTAGGCCTGGAACCAACGGGCGGTATTGCGCTCGTCGAGGGCCTTGAGGGTAGCGGCGGGATCGGCAACCTTCTGCAGGAACATCATGGCTGCGATGGCGTACGGCTTGTAGCTGGCCTCCTTGTACATGCCCACACGGTGCATGTCGAAGACGTCGGCGTTAACCTCGCCGTGCTCGCAGGAGACACCGGAGATGTCGGCGGGCAGCGGGTGCATAAAGATGGTGTCCTGGCCGTTGGCAGTCTTCTCCATGAGCTCGGTCGTGGAGCACCAGTCCTGATGGGTGGCGTTCTGGGCGAGCAGCTCCTTCTCGAGCGCTGCGATGCCGGCGTCGTCGCCCTCGGCGTACAGGTTGGTGCGCTTCTCCATGGCGGCAAACGGAGCCCAGCTCTTGGGGATCACGATGTCGGCGCCCTCGAAGGCCTCGGCCATGGTGTTGACCTGCTTAAAGGTGGTGCCGGACTCGGCGGCATAGCCCTTGGCGCGCTCGACGACCTCGGGCATGAGGTCGTAGCCCTCGGGGTGAGCCAGGGTGACGTCCATGCCAAAGCGGGGCAGCAGGCTGATCAGCGACTGCGGGCAGGACAGCGGCTTGCCGTAAGAGGGCGAATAGGCCCAGGTGACGGCAACCTTCTTGCCCTTGAGGTTCTCAAGGCCGCCAAACTCGTTGATGAGGTAGAGCATGTCGGCAGAGGACTGCGTGGGGTGATCGGAGTCGGACTGCAGGGAGATGAGCGTGGGGCGGTGATCCAGAACGCCGTCCTCGTAGGCCTGCTGCACGGACTCGGAGACCTCGGCCATGTAGGCGTCGCCCTTGCCGATGTACATGTCATCGCGGATGCCGATGACGTCGGCCATGAAGGAGATCATGGTAGCGGTCTCGCGGACGGTCTCGCCGTGAGCGATCTGGGACTTCTTCTCATCCAGGTCCTGCAGCTCAAGGCCGAGCAGGTTGGCGGCCTTAGAGAAGGAGAAGCGCGTACGGGTGGAGTTGTCGCGGAACAGCGAGACGGCCAGGCCCGAGTCGAAGATCTTGGACGAAACGTTGTTCTCACGCAGCTCGCGCAGGGCGTCGGCGACGATGTAGAGAGCCTTGAGCTCATCGGTGGTCTTGTCCCAGGTGTGCAGGAAGTCGCTGCCGTACATACCCTTAAAATCGAGGCCGTTCAGCTGCTCGACGAGCTCGGTAAACTTGGCGTCCATGTAAATGTCCTTTCTAAAGGTGAAACGATCGCAATGAGTAGATGTGCTCCGGCATGCGCGTGTGGCTAGAACATGCAGAGCACTATGACGAGGACCCGCTACCGTTGAGGAAGCATGAGAGATAACGACCGCGGGCCCCAAGTCAATAGGAGGCGCCGGGGGCATAAACTGTCCCCGGCTCAACAAGATCGAGGAATGGGACTAGTCGATCTTGTTGTTGGTCAGACCGGCGCGGAACACGGTGGCGTCGCCATCGGCCTGGCTCGGATCGTAGAGGTTCAGGGCAGCCACATACATGGCGGCAGCGGTGACCAGGTCGTCCTTGTAGGTGACCTCGTTGGGAGCATGAGCCTGAGACTCGGCACCCGGGCCAAAGCCCACGCAGGGGATGCCGTAGCGGCCCTGGATGGAAACGCAGATCCAGGAGAAGTTCCACTTGTCGCACAGCGGGCGAACGTC
>JAUUSS010000198.1 GCA_030841765.1 Collinsella aerofaciens
GGGCCGTATCGTACGAGTTCTCCTCGACCTGGCTTGCAGTTAACCAGCTGACCATCTTCGATCCCGATCTTCAACCTTGGAAAGTACGACAATACCTCGAAGCGGGCAAGCCCTTGTTCGGCGTGTTCTCCGACTCGTGCCCCGACCGATGGGGGCGCATGCTTCTTCAGCGCAAAGAGAACGAACGAGCGCACGCAGAGGGCCGTAGCGCCCGAGCGCTGCTCGAGTCTGAGTTCCTCGTCGGCGTGTCCGACCGCACGAGTATGGGTGCGCTTCGATACCAAGAATCGGGAGACGGCCCCTTTCTTGCCGAAGATTCAGCCAACGACGTGCCGCCGTTCTCGTCGCTGCGAGAGCTCGAACACGCAGCGCGCGGCATCGAAGCTTCTCCCTCGAATGAACGGCGCGATTCCGTTTATCTCGACTTGCTGCTGTCGCCGGGATCGTCGCTTGGCGGCGCGCGTCCTAAAGCAAGCGTGCGGGATCAAACGGGCGACCTCTGGATCGCGAAATTCCCCTCACGGCATGACTCTTTCGATACCGGCATTGTGGAGTTTTTCACTCATGACCTTGCGCGATCGTTCGGAATCGACGTCCCCGACGCACAGAAAGGTCGATTCGGCCGCCACGGCACCACATTCCTCAGCAAGCGGTTCGACCGCATAACGGGAAAGCGCGTCCACTTCTCGTCTGCCATGACACTCCTCGGAAGACAAGATGGCGCATGCGGCGCCGACGGCGCTAGCTATCTCGACCTCATGGAATTCATGCGCGAACAATGTGCACGACCCGAACGCGACCTCGAAGAACTGTACCGGAGGATCCTCTTCTCCGTCGCCGTATCGAACACAGACGACCATCTGCGCAACCACGGTTTTCTGCTGGGCAACGACGGTTGGCACCTCGCCCCCGCATTCGATATGAACCCGAACCCGCTGGGTCGGAGCCTTTCGCTGAACATCGACGAGGCAAGCGGCGTTCTTAGCTATGCGCTCGTGCGCGATCAGGCTCCTTATTTCGGCGTCAGCAACCGCCAAGCCCAACGCATGGAGCACGAC
>JAUUSS010000126.1 GCA_030841765.1 Collinsella aerofaciens
CTAACGATATGGCACCGTGGGGACACATGTATGTCAATCCTGGTCTAACAGAGCCTAATAATATCAGTCCTGCGATTACCTACTCGCTCGAGGGGGGTGTTCGGGCTCTTTGGCTAGGCGACATGGAGAATGACTACATGGTTGCGATTGAAGACGACATTGAGCTTTCGTCTGTGGACATTCTTTTTGCACCGCATCACGGGCGGAAGTCCGGTCGCGTTCCTAAGACGTGGCTGGATAGGTTGGAGCCTCGGCTGATTGTTGTTGGAGAGGCCCCGTCAGACGAGCTTGAGTATTACTCGGATTACAATACGCTGACTCAGAATAGTGCCGGCGACATTCTGTTCTGTTGCGAGACCGGCAAGACTCATGTTTACGTTGGATATCCTTCTTACAGCGTCAATTTCTTGGGTGAAGACCCTAATGCTCCGCGAGTGAAGGGTGCGCTGCATTATTTGGGCTCTTTTGATTGCGGTGATCGTTAGTCCTACTGTCGTCTCGTTCATTCGTGGCCTGCTTACGCTTTTCCGGACAGGCCAAGATGCGTCCTTTCATCTCATTAAGATGGTGTAGGATACTGTCCTGAAATACAAAAGCTCTGCGGGAGCTTTAAGGGCGACGCTTTCGACAAGAGAGTGTCGCCCTTTTTTCATGAGTGTAATGATGCGTATTTAGGCGTTTTCATAATAAGGTTGCGCGGGATGTCCCGGAATGCCTCGGCGGTCGAGCTTGGATTGGAGGCACCCTTAAAGACGTTGCCGCGCAGGGAATGTCATGTGCTGTCAACGATGTCGCTCTCTCGCGCCGTGAGCATGCGGAAAAACAGCAAGAGCCAGCTGGCGTAGATGCCCGTCCCGTACGCTAAAGACTCTTCCAATGAATTGCCCTGCTCGCCGGGTAGATCATGGTAGTAGCTGGCTGCGTTTATATAGAGGCGTCCGTTCACCAGGTTTCCGATGTACGCCTCTTTGGGTGCGAACTTCAGTGCCCCAAAGCTCTTTCGCCAGGGTGTGAAGGGCGACCAGAAAGCCAGGTGGATCAACGGTCCTGCTGTGTGCGCTTCGTTTTATGTCCGCACCAGTGCTTACACTTTTGAAAACGGCACGAGGGCGTCTGTCACATATCTCATGCTGTAGACGCATCGGCAAGTTCAGAGTTAAAGGCGAGGTAAGTATGAAAGGCAGAAATCAGCACGTTACGATGCGCTCGGATGGCAATTGGCAGATTAAGGGCGAGGGGGCATGTCGCGCTTCCTTCGTTACGACGACCCAGAGCGAGGCAATAAAGCTCGGTCGGCGCATTTGCTCCAATCAAGAGTCGGAGTTGATCGTCCATCGTCGCGATGGCAGAATCCGCGCAAGGGATTCCCATGGCCACGACCCCTTCCCACCGAGGGGATAAGGGGTCGGCTCCATGCCGACAACGGCCCGTAATATCGCGTCCGTTGTCGCTAAATGACTTCTTCATTGTGGCGAAATAGGAGCTTGGGGCTATTTTACCTGAATTGGTTGTTTGGTCTCTTCAAAGGGTTGATTTGGGGGATTCGTGGTATTGGATTGACGGACCCCGAGTTCTCCCTTAAAGTAATCGTTGTGATGAGGCCTTGCGACGGTACGTCCGGCTTGGTCCGTGGGAACCGCCGAAAGGCGGTTTTCGCGTTTAAGGGGTCCAAATGGATAAACCATTTAAATCTATTGATGAGCAGATTGCTATTCTTGAAGGCCGTGGACTCGAATGCGATAACAATACTCGTTTAGTTTTGGAGCGCGAGGGATACTATCCGGTTATTAACGGCTACAAGGATTTATTTCTCGACCAGCGCGGAGATTCTTGCCACGAGCTATTCGTAAAAGGTGCGAAGTTTTCTGATATCTATCGTTTATTCGAATTCGATCGAACGTTGCGCCTGCTGATGTTTGAGTATTTTAACAAGGCGGAGGCAGTTCTTAAGACTGTCTGCTCTTATCGGTTTGCCATGGCTCATAAAGATACCCCAGAAGCATACCTTGACAGAGAATCCTATCGTGCTGATGCCGGCTATCGAAAAAAGATCGACACGCTTATTGGTGATTTCGAGAAGGTGCTATGTAGGTCTAAAAAATGGAAAAGTGATTATAAAAGGGACTACATTCGTCATTACGAAAATAATCACGACAATACGCCTGTATGGATTCTTATGAATTATTTGATGCTTGGTCAGGCATTCAAGTTTTACGATTTCCAGCCAGAAAGTATGAGAAATTCCATTGCCAAGTCGTTTTCTGATCTCTATTCCGAGACGCATGAAGTCGATAAGCACATCAGCCCTCGTAGGCTAAGACTTGCATACGATCACATTAAAGATTTTCGAAACATCTGCGCGCATGATGAGCGCCTGTTTTGTGCGAAGGTGTCTCCGTCCTGTGACGTTAATTTCGTCGACGTTTTAAATGATCTTGAGCTTGTGCTGACGAAGGATGATTTCAATAAGCTCCGTCGTCAAATATTGCTTAACGCAGTCAAGTTGAGTGATTCGCTGAACACGGATGCCAGCGCTAAAGTTCTATTTGCCATGGGTGTCAAAGATTGTCGAAGTGTGTTTCCTAAGGAGCTGCTTGGGCTGTAGGGTGATACTCCTTCTTCTTGAGCTTGGCGCAGAAGATGGTCGAGATCATGCCGTGGATTGGTACCATCAGCTTTGATCTTGGTCCTGCGCTCGTGCTGAAGGAAATCCAGCGCAAGGACCTGCCTGTGCGTTTTGCTGGGCGGGCCTTCTTGTGCCGCGGGCGCGGAGAGCCTGATCATCGCGGACGACACGTACTGCGGGCCAGGCGTGTCGGGCCCCGGCTGAGCCTGGACCGATGCCGACCACCTGGAGCTCATCGGCTACGCGGGCGAGGCCATCGGTGCCGACGGTGGGGTGATTATGAAAGGCAGGAATCAGCTCATTACGAAGCGTTCGGATGGCGATTGGCGGGTTAAGGGTGAAGGGGCAAGTCGTGCCTCCTTCGTTACGACGACCCAGAGCGAGGCGATAAAGCTCGGTCGACGCATTTGCTCCAATCAAGAGTCGGAGTTGATCATTCATCGTCGCGACGGCAGAATCCGCGCAAAGGATTCTCATGGGCACGACCCCTTCCCGCCGAGGGGATAAGGATTCGGCTCCGTAGCGACAGCGGGCCCGTAACAGCGTGCCCGCTGTCGCTAAACCGACTTCAACATTGTGTGCAATGCGAACTTGGGGCTAATTCTTCGGGACGGATGTTTAATCTCTTGGGTCTTAATAGGTTTAAAAGGTTGTGCCGGTTCTCTCGGGGGCTGTAAACACTTGATTGGCTATATTTAAAGTCTATAATCAAAGAAGAACTCTGATATATCTTTTCAAAATAATGAAAGGAATGTTGAGGACGATGCTTTGCCAGTTCACCTTCAGGAACTATAGATCCTATCGCGACGAGGCAGAGCTTTCCATGCAGGCGACGCCGATGAAGGAGTTCGAGCGCTCCCTCATAGTGTGCCCCGACGGGCAGGGCTTTCTCCCGGTGGCCGCGGTGTACGGACCCAACGCTGGCGGTAAGTCTAATCTGCTCGAGGCTCTCGATTACGTTCGCTCGGCTGTAGCCAGACCGATTAGGCTGCTGTCTGCCAGCGTTGATGCTCCAGAGGGTGATCGCCCTTTGATAGCCCGTTGTTCGGCGTTTGAGTTCGATGACGTGTCTGCTGCCGAGCCCACCGAGTTCGAGCTCTATTACCGCGCGGGTGAGCATGAGTACCGCTATGTTCTGTCTGTACACGCCGATGAGATCGTGTCCGAAGGACTGTGGCGGCGTAAATTGGGAGCGTCGCGTACAGCGATGCTGTTCGAGCGCGAGGGTGCAAAGGTTGAGCTCGGTCCCACACTGCGTAAGCTTGTGACGGCTGCGAGATTCAACCCGAGCCTGCCATACCTATCGTTCCTTTGCATCAACTTCGAAGCGCCGGTGGTCCAGGAGGCGGCCAGCTGGTTTCTCGACGCCGTGTTTCTCAACTACAATAGTTCCTACCTGGAGCGGATGCTCGAGCAAATGCTCGACGAGGGCGACTCGCGCGAGGTCTCGCGTTTTTTGCGCGCCGTTGATGTGCGTATTGATGGCTTCAGAGTGGAGAGGGCGCCGGAGTGGCGCGGCCAGCGCGTCTTCGTGAGGCACGAGGTGGACGGCAAGGCGTACGAGCTGCGTTTATCCGAGGAATCTGCCGGAACCCAGAAGCTCATGGGGTTGGCTGCGTATCTGATGACAGCGCTTGAGCGTGGTGGCACCGTTGTGGTAGACGAGCTCGACGCCAAACTGCACCCGAAGCTTCTTCGCTATGTGATTCTGCTGTTTAAGGATCCTGGGGTCAACAAGAGTGGCGCGCAGCTCATCTTCTCGTCCCAGGATGTGTCAACCATGCGAAACGATGTGTTCCGCCGTGACGAGATATGGTTCGCTGCGCGCGGCGAGGGGGAGGCGAGCCAACTGTGGTCTCTCGCCGACATCCACGAGGCAAACGGTAATCTGGTAAGCAAGAACGCGGCTTTCGACAAGCAATACCTGTCCGGTCGCTACGGCGCCGATCCGTACCTCACCCGCATCGAGGAGTGGGATTAGCATGGTGGCGAAGAAGTCGAAGGGCTGGCGTAGCGGCAAGCGAGAGGGCCGCTCGCGCATGGTTCAGATGACGCGTCATCTTGTAGTGAGCGAGGGCAAGGAGACCGAGCCTCGCTACTTTGAGGGTGTGCGTGCGGCGTTGGGCGCGGCGAACGAGCGCAAGGTTGCCATTGTCGTTAAGGGAACCGGCAAACACACGCTTGACCTGCTTGATTTCGCCGTCGAACACTGCCGCTATGCGCCCGAGACGTTCGATCACGTGTGGCTCGTGTATGACAAGGATGACTTCCCTGCGTCCGACTTTGACGCGATGGAGTGTAAGTGAAACGAGCTCTCCGATGGTTCGAGGACCTTCCATGCGTTGTGGTCGAACCCCTGCTTCGAGCTGTGGCCGCTTCTGCACCTTCGTTATACCTCTGCCCCCATGTCGGCCGCGGAGTGTCAGCGCGCCCTTGGTCAGGCGATGTCTAAGGACTTGGGCATCGAGTACCGCAAGAACTTGGACGGGCTGTTCGAAGCGGTGGACGATAAACGGGGCGAGGCACTTCAGCGTGCTGGGCGCCTCGATACGCACCATAGGGAGCTGGGTAACCTCAAGCCCTCTTTGCAAAATCCCGCAACCAAGGTGGGCGAGATTTTCGATGTGATTGGGCCGTATCTGGTTGGATAGCCGGGCTCGATCGGGCTCGATAGGACTGGAGATTCATGAAAGATGTTGCTTTGGGTTGCCTGCCGTCTTTAACTGGATTGACCTTTTGGGACCCGATAGGATACTAGAGTAAACCTAGCGGTATTGACGCAGTCAACCTACGGGCCTGCGTCCTGCGGAGAGGCGGCTTTTCTTTTGAATGGCCGCCTCTTTTTATTATTTGTTTGGATGTAAGATTTGGCCTGTCGAAACTTACATCTCAATTGAGAAAAGGCGAAATTGCAGGTGTTTTTCTGCTTGCATGTAACTCTACTGACGCGTGCTCGCGCAGTTCTTGTTTGCCGCGCTTCTCCGGTAGAGGTTTGACAGGGGCGGGGCCTTTCCTTAAAGCTCTAGCTGTGATGAGGCCCTGCGACGGTATGTCCGGCTTGGTCCGTGGAAGCCGCCGATAGGCGGTTTTTGCGTTCAAGGGGCTATTTTCCGAGGAGTATTTGTCGCGTTTGGCTTCCGGACACTCGCTTTTAGCGTGTTATTTCGGAAGTGCGGGGAAAATCGAGACTTGCCGAGCGCAACCCGTTTTTCGGCAACAAAACCGACGCTCCTATAAGTTGTCAATAGGCAGTTTGCGGGAGCGCTCCCT
>JAUUSS010000127.1 GCA_030841765.1 Collinsella aerofaciens
GCGAGACCGCGCGGCGGGCGCAAATACGGTGTAGCGCTAGCACAGCGCCGGCGACCCCGCGGAGGTCGCCTATACGCGCGTCGGATGCGGCGAAACATCCGGCGCGCGTGAATCTACTTGTAATTAGTAGGCGCGATCGTTGAGCGTGCTCCAGAGCTTCTTGGACTCAGCCATGGTCCACGCGTTGATCTTTTCCTCATCGATGCCAACGAACTCGCGATCCTTGTACAGGACGCGGCCGTTGATGATGGTGGTGCGGCAGTTTTTGCCCATCATGCCAAAGAGCATGTGACCGTCGATATTCTCCTCGCTCAGCGGCGTAAAGGGCTTGTAGTCCATGACGATGACGTCGGCGGCAGCGCCGGGCTCGAGCACACCGAGCTTGCGATCGAAGTACTTGCTGGCCATCTTGGCGTTGTTCTCGAACAGCATGGTCATGGCCTCGCACCAGCCCACGTTGGGCATGGCGGCGTTGTGGCGCTGAATGATCAGGAAAACCTTGAGGCTCTCGAGCATATCGTGGGTGTAGGCGTCGGTGCCCATGCACACGGGGATACCGCGGCGGAAGAACTCGAGCACGGGGGCGCAGCCCACGGCGTTGCCCATATTGGATTCGGGGTTGTTGACCAGCCAGGTGCCGGACTCCTTGACGATATCCATCTCGGCGGGCGTCACGTGGATGCAGTGGCCAAGCATGGTGTCGGGACCCAGCAGGTTGTGCTGCAGCAGGCGCTCGACAGGGCTGATGCCACCGCGGTTGAGGCGGGAGTCCCACACGTCATTCATGCCCTCGCACACATGGATGTGGAAGCCGGTCAGGCCGTTGTTGGCCTCGGCCATCTTGTCCATGGTCTCGTCCGAAAGCGTAAAGGTGGCGTGACCGCCAAACATGGCGGCGATCATATGATTGTCGTTATCGCGACGCTCCTTGGCGGCCCACTGGGCAAATTCGGCGTTCTCGGCAATGGCCTGGTCGCATTTTTCCTGGCCGCGGCGATCGGAGACCTCGTAGCACAGGCACGAACGCATGCCCAGCTCCTGAGCGGCATCCTTAATGGTAAAGAGGCTGCCCGGGATCTCGCAGAAGCTCGCGTGGTGATCGAAGATCGTGGTGACGCCATCGCGGATGGAGTCCAGAATCGTGGCATAGGCGCTGGCCTTGGTGCCGTCGAGCGTCAGGTTGTCGTCGATCTTCCACCACTGCTGCTCAAGGTTCTCCAGGAAGTTGGTGGGATTGCAGCCCTTAATGGCAAGGCCGCGGGCCAGACCCGAGTAGATGTGGGTGTGGCAGTTGATGAGTCCGGGCATGATGAGGTTGCCCCGGGCGTCGACGTACTCGGCATCCGGGTACTTGGCCTTGAGCTCGCACTCGGGGCCCACTTCGACGATCGTATCTCCGTCAATGGCGACCGCACCGTTGGGGATGAACGGGGCCTGAGCGTTGCGGGTAAAGACGGAACCGTTAGCGACCAGAAGCATGGATGCTCCCTTCGACATCAAAGGCGGGGTTTGACACCTCTGACATGGCGGAGTGCGAAGCGCCGGCCTACACCGGAAACGGGCCCTCTCCCGTCAACGCTTCACCAAAGGGACAAACCCTTTGAAGTGCGGCTTGGCGCCGCATGACGTCGGCGGACGAGGCGATACGCCCGCCGACGAATAGCACCGAATTGGTTACTTCTTGCTCTCGGGCAAGACCAGATCCACGGCAGCGTCCTTGGCAGCATCGATGTGCTTAGCCACAACCGGCGTCTGCGGAAGAATCAGGTTAAGGACAATGGCCATGATGGCGGTGGGGGTTACGGCATTGGAGCCGATGACGGTGGACACCCAGGCGGGCATGCCCTCGCCGGCAAGGCAACCGCTGGCCATCCAGATACCCAGGCCAAAGACGACGGAGGTACCGACGATGGTGGTGGTGCGCTGCGTGAGGCCCTCGCGGGTGAACATGCGCACGCCGTTCATGGTGATGGTGCCAAAGACGCCGACGGTCGCGCCGCCGATGACGGGCTGCGGGATAGCGGAAAGGACGGCAGAGAGCTGCGGGAACAGACCGGCGATGGCAAAGACGGCAGCGATGATCACAAAGACCCACTTGTTGACGACCTTGTTGGAGCAGATGATGCCCACGTTCTGGCCAAGGGCGCTGGTGGGAAGACCGCCCAGCAGGCCGCCGACCATAGAGGTGAGGCCCTGGGACACGATAGCGCCGGAGAGCTCGCGCTCGGTGGGCATACGGTCGATGGAGCCCAGGCAGGCGGCGGAGACGTCACCGATAACCTGGATGGCAACCATGGGGAACACGACGGCGAGGGTAATACAGACCTCGGGATCAAACTCGAGCGCGTAGGGCATGAGCTTGGGAAGGGCGAAGACCTGAGCGGTAGCGACGCTGGAGAAGTCGATCATGCCAAAGGGAATCGAAACGATCATGCCAACGATCATGCCAAAGAACACGGATCCCAGCTTGAGCGTACCCTTGCCAAAGTTGGCGAGCGCAAAGACCACGGCGAAGGTGATAAGAGCGACGCACCAGGCCTGCGGGGTGCCCCACAGCGGCGTACCCATACCGCCGGCCATATACTTGACAGCCGTGGGATAGAGAGAAACGCCGATGGAGAAGATGACCGTACCGGTCACGACAGGCGGGAACAGCCACTTGATCTTGCTGTAGGCCAGACCAAAGAGGACCGCGACGGCACCGCCGACAATCTCGCCGCCCAGCAGCGCACCAAAGCTAAAGCCCGAGGCACCCATGGCCTGCAGGGCCGGCAGGAACGCGAACGAAACGCCCATGACGATGGGCAGGCCGCCGCCGATGCGACGGAAGGGAGCGAAGGCCTGAAGGGCCGTGTCGATTGCCGAAAGAATGAGCGCGACCTGGATGATGTCGGTGCTCTGCTGGCTATTAAAGCCGTAGACGCCGGCCATGATGACCGCCGGGGTAATGATGCCGGCAAACGATGCCAGCACGTGCTGAAGGGCACACGGGATCATTTCCTTAACGGGAGGCATGCCTTCACGAGTGAACAGGGCTTCAGTGCCGTTCGTAACCGTCTCCTGGGTCATTTGACCACCAATCCTCGAAATAGTTGTTTTCGCATCTAACGCTCTATTGTGACGCAGTGCGGGGTTGAGGTTGTGCCTTCGTTGCATATCGTATTAAAGATGATTCTCATTCTCAATAATAATTTTTTGTTATCAGACTATTCTTGAGCTGAGACAATGCATTTCCGCAGGTCAGGAAATTGTCTGGTCAAAATAACATCTAACTTTTCTTTTGGTCGACCGTTTACCGCCGAATTCCTACCGCTCGTCTGTATTACGCAATGTACCTGCGAATATACGAGATGACGAACAGCGTGTTACCATGAGAAAAAATTGTTATGAACATTTTTGATTTCACCCCAAGGAGTTGCCCGTGAACGAGACCGTACGTCGCTTTTTGCCGATGGTCGATTTCCTGGAGCAGATACTCGGCAAAAACAGCGAAATCGTGCTGCACGATTTCTCGGATCCCGACCATGCCATCGTCGATATTCGCAACGGCATCGTGAGCGGCCGTAAGGTCGGCGGTCCCGCCACCGATCTGGCACTCAAGATCATGCACGATGCCAAGTATCGCGACCTGCCGTTTATTACGGGCTACGAGGGCCGCGGTGCCGGTGGCAAGACATTGGAGTCAGCGACGTACTTTATCCGCGAGAATGACGAGATCGTCGGCATGCTCTGCGTCAACACCGATCTTTCCACGATACGCTCCATCAACGCCATGACTCAGCAGCTCATGGCCTGCTTCGACGCTGTGCCAAGGCAGGCGGAGCCCGCGTCTATCGAGGTCGAAAGTCTTTCGGAGTCTACGCAGGAGCTCATCGACCGCAGTATTTCCGAGTTGCTGAGCGCGCGCGGGCTGGATGTAGCGTCGCTTGGTCAGAGCGACCGCGTGGACGTCATTCGCCACCTCAACGGCAACGGAGTGTTCATGCTCAAGGGTGCCGTGGCCTGCGCCGCCACCGCACTGGGCATCTCGGAGCCCAGCGTCTACCGCTACCTGCAAAAAGTCCGCAAGGAAGGCTAAACGTTAACCCTTGGGGACGGAGGGAAACGGATCATTTTTGCCGCATCGCTTGACAAAAGACCCTGCAGTTCAAACGCACTGCAGGGTCTTTTTTGCATGTCATGTTTTGTTTTCGCCAGCGTCTTAGAGAGCGGCGACGACCTCGATCTCGACCAGACCGCCGGCCGGAAGAGCGGCAACCTGGAAAGCGCTGCGCGCGGGGAACGGAGCCTCGAACTTGGAAGCGTAGATCTCGTTCACGGCAGCGAAGTCGGCGATGTCGGCCAGGTAGACCGTGGTCTTGACGACATCGGCAAAGGTGGCGCCGGCAGCGGTCAGCAGAGCCTCGACGTTAGCAAGGGACTGCTTAGCCTGGGCCTCGACGCCCTCGGGCATCTTGCCGGTTGCGGGGTCGATGCCCAGCTGGCCGGACAGGAACACCATGTTGCCGGTCTGGATGCCGGGGGAATACGGGCCGATGGCTGCGGGTGCGTTATCGGAAGACACGACGGTCTTGCTCATGTTTTTCTCCTTACGATCAATTGAGAGAGCGTGAGCGCGGTGTTCACACCGGGAGGCACAGTTCGGTCTGAACACCGCGCTTGATTTGGGATAGTACTCAAGGTTTCCGCGCGATGCAAGATTATTATCACGTTGCGAGAATATTTTATCGCCCAACGGCACCTGTCGGCCACTGAACGGCACGACCGGACGGTGAAGCTCAAAATGATCCGTTTCCCTCCGTCCCCATCGGATCAGGTAATCCATAGGGGACGGAGGGAAACGGATCATTTTTGCTGCAAAGGCTGCTGAAGACTTTATCCTGCTTGGGCCACAGGGCTCGTCCATCGCAACAGCACCACTATACTTTTTAAGCATCTGAGCATTTTGAAAGGCAGGATATGACCGCAACCGCCAGTCGAACCACCAACCGCAGACCCGAGCTTTTGGCGCCCGCCGGAGGACCCGAGCCCTTTGCCGCCGCACTCGCCGCCGGGGCAGACGCCATCTACTGCGGCATGGGCAGCTTCAACGCCCGCCGCAAGGCCACCAACTTTACCGACGAGGCCTTTGAGCAAGCCTGCCGCGCCGCACATCTAGCCGGGTCGCGCGTCTACGTCACGGTCAACATCGTCATCAAGCAGTCCGAGATGGGCGATGCGCTGCAACTCATCCATCGCTGCTCCACGCTGGGCGCCGACGCCTTCATCATCCAGGACTGGGGCCTGTTCTTTGAGGTCAAGCGCACGATGCCCGGCATCGAGACGCACATCTCAACCCAAGCAAACATCCACGATGCTCGCGGTACCCTTTGGTGCCGCGAGCAGGGCGCCGACCGTGTGACCCTCTCGCGCGAGCTTTCCATCGACGAGATTGCCGCCATTCACGATGCCGCGCCCGATGTGGACCTTGAGGTCTTTAGCCATGGCGCCATCTGCTTTTGCTACTCGGGTCTGTGCCTGCTTTCGAGCTTTGCCATGGCGGGACGATCGGCCAACCGCGGCATGTGCGCTCAGCCCTGTCGCCTGCCTTACGAGCTGATCGACGAGAACGGCCGCGCGCTCTCCCCCGCCGGCCGCGAGCGTGCGCTATGCCCACGTGACACCAACACTTCACAGCTTGTTCGCCGTCTGTATGGCGCCGGCGCCGCGTCGCTCAAGCTCGAGGGCCGCATGAAGGCGCCCGATTACGTGTACTCCATCGTTGATGTATATCGTCACGAAATTGACGACATGCTATCCGGAGCCACCGTTGCCAAGGACGAGGAAGCCGCCCGCCAGCGCCAGCTCA
>JAUUSS010000128.1 GCA_030841765.1 Collinsella aerofaciens
CCGGGGCGCGCGCGCGCCCCCCCCCCCCCCCCCCCCCCCCCCCCCCCCCCCCCGCGCCCGCCCCACCACCCCCCCCCCCCCCCCCCCCCCCGCCGGACAGGTCGCACTACTCGCAGAGCAGCTTAGCAATCTGGACGGCGTTGGTTGCCGCGCCCTTACGGATTTGGTCGCCGCAGCACCAGAAGGTGATGCCACGCGCAGCCTCGGGGTTCGAGATGTCGCGGCGCACGCGACCGACCCAGATCAGGTCCTGGTCGGACGTATCCATCGGCATGGGGAAGCGGTCGTGCGCATCCTCGGCGCTCATGTCGTCAACCAGCTTCACGCCCGGAGCGGCAGCCAGCGCAGCACGGGCTTCCTCGACCGTGATGTCGCGCTCAAACTCGAGCGTAATGCTCTCGGAATGCGAACGCAGCACCGGCACGCGCACGCAGGTGCAGTTCACACGCAGCTCGGGCAAGTGCATGATCTTGCGGCCCTCGTTTTGCAGCTTCATCTCCTCGGAAGTAAAGCCCTCCTCCTTGACGCCACCGATCTGCGGAATCAGGTTGCTCGCCAGCTGAGCGGCAAAGGCGCGCGGCTCGGGAATCTCCTCGCCACGGCCCAGGGCGGCAAGCTGTGCTTCTAGCTCGGCCATACCGGGGGCACCGGCGCCCGAAGCTGCCTGATACGTGGACACGATCATACGCTTCACGCCGGCAAGCTGGTGCAGCGGCCAGGTAGGAACCAGGCCGATGATAGTTGCGCAGTTGGGGTTAGCGATAAGGCCGTGATGCCACTTGATGTCGTCGGCATTGATCTCGGGCACGACGAGCGGCACCTCGGAATCCATGCGGAAGGCGTGGCTGTTGTCGACCACGACGGCACCACGCTTGACGGCCTCGGGCAGCAGCTCCTTCGCGATGTCGTCGCCAGCGGCGCCAAGCACAATGTCGCAGCCCTCAAAGGCCTCGGGGCAAGCCTCTTCGATCACGATTTGCTCGCCGCGGAACTCGACGGTTTTGCCCGCGGAGCGTGCGCTCGCCAGCAGCTTGAGCTTGCCAACCGGAAACTCCTGCTCGTTAAGGCACTCGAGCATCTGGGTGCCCACGGCTCCCGTCGCGCCCAAAATAGCAACCGTGTACTGTTTCATGCTTCCCCCTTTAAAGGTTGTGGCTTTTGCCCGCACGCCGAGCAGGCCGATTATTGTTGCCAGTGTATACAAGAACGGAGCGGACACGAAACCCGCCCCGTCGAAACGAAACCGAAACGAAACGCCATGCCGTAGATTTATGAGACATGCCCAAAAAATTTACCGAGCCGTCGCTACTTTTTGAGCGCGGCCAGGGCGGGATCGACCGGCGCAGGAGCCTCCAGATCGGAGACCTTCACAATGCCGTTCTCGTCGGAGAAGGCACGGTAAATGGTCTGAATCGCCAGGTCGAATTCCTTCTCCTCGACGCCGATGATGATGTTGATCTCGTCGCAGCTCTGCGAAATCATGCGCACGCTCACGCCAGCCTGGCCTAGCATGCCAAACAGGTGGCCGGAAATACCAGCGCGGCCGCGCAGGTTACGGCCGACGGTCGCGATGAGCGCCAGGCCCTCGACAACCTCGATCTCGAGCGGCTCGACCTCCTGCTGAATGTCGCCCACGAGTGAGTACAGCGAATCGTGCACATCCTGCTCCTGTACCACGGCGCCAAAGCGGTCGACGCCGGTGGGCATATGCTCGACGGAAACGTCATAGCGCTCGAAGACCGAAAGCGCGCGGCGCATAAAGCCGACACGGGGCTTGGTACGGTCGCGAGCCACGTTGATGGCGACAAAGCCGCGCTTGCCGGTCACGCCGGTAATGATGGGCTCTGCCTCGCCCTCATCAGCCGTCTCGCTAATGATGGTGCCGGGGTCCTGCGGCGCATTGGTGTTCTTGATGACCAGCGGAATACCCGCCTCGCGCACGGGAAACACGGCCTCCTCGTGCAGGACGCTCGCGCCCATGTACGAAAGCTCGCGCAGCTCCTCGTAGGTAACGCGCGCAATGGGCTGAGCCTCGGGAACAATACGCGGATCGGCAGAGTAGAAGCCCGAAACGTCGGTCCAGTTCTCGTACAGGTCGGCGCCCAGGCACTTAGCCAGGATCGAGCCCGAGATATCGCCGCCGCCACGATCGAGCAGCTTAATCTGGCCCTCACGCGTCGCGCCGTAGAAACCGGGCATAACAAAGCCGCCCTGCTGACCGTATTCCTGCACCAGCTCGGAGGTGCGATTCATGCTGAGCGTGCCGTCGTGATGGAACGCTACAACCGTCGCGGCGTCCAGGAACGGCAGGCCCAGGTACTCGGCCATCAGGCGGGCGGTAAAGTACTCGCCGCGGCTCACGAGCTCCTCGGTGGAGTAACCGCCCGAGCGAGCACGCTCGGCAAAGGCCGCGAACTCCTCGCGAATGGGATAGGCGAGCTCCAGCTCGTCAGCAATATCAAAGTAGCGCTGGCCAATGTCCTCGAGCAGCTCCTCGCACGACACGTGGTACTTAACGTGCGCGTTAACCAGGTAGAGCAGGTCGGTCACCTTGGTGTCGCCCTTAAAGCGGCGACCGCAGGCGGAAACCACCACAAAACGGCGGGCCGGGTCGGCATCGACAATGGCCTTAATCTTCTTAAAATGTTCGGCGTCGGCGACCGACGAGCCGCCAAACTTCGCAATCTTAATCATGGGCTGGAGGTTACCTTTCTAAAAAGCCTCTGCGAACCTATTTTGCGCGCTCTGATACCATGGTTTCACCGATTGGGACCAAGGCATCCGAGGAGCAGTGTTATATGGGAACTTATCATAGTACACGAGGACGCACTTTATCGTGCTCAAGTAAGGTGGCAATCCGCACCGGCATCGCTCCCGACGGGGGTTTGTTTGTCTCGGACGAGCTCGGCACCCAGCAGGTCGATATCAGCTCGCTTGCAGCTAAATCGTACTTTGAAATCGCTCAAGATGTGTTGGGAATGTTACTGAATGATTACACGGCCGAAGAAATTTCGGCGTGTGTCGACGAGGCATACCGCGGCACGTTCGCGAGTGAAGAGGTTACGCCGCTCGTCAAACTCGACGCTGCGCCGGGCGCTGACGCCCCTCAGACCTATGTGATGGAGCTCTTTGGCGGCCCCACAAGCGCCTTCAAGGACGTCGCCCTGCAGATGCTCCCCCGCCTCATGGCCCGCACTTCCGCCAAGGACGGCGGTGCCGAGCGCATTATGATTGTCACCGCCACATCGGGCGACACGGGCAAGGCAGCACTCGCTGGCTTTGCCGACGCCCCGGGCACGGGTATCACCGTCTTTTATCCCGAAGGCAAGGTCAGTCGCGTCCAGAACCTGCAGATGTCCACACAGGAGGGCGATAACGTCGCCGTCTGCGGCATCCGCGGCAACTTCGACGATGCCCAGAGTGCCGTCAAGCGCATCTTTGCCGATAAGGAGCTTGCCGAGCGTCTTGAGGCCGCCGGCACGGTGCTTTCGAGCGCCAACTCCATCAATGTCGGCCGTCTGGTACCGCAGGTCGTCTACTACTTTGCCGCCTATGCGCAGCTGTTGCGCGCCGGCGCCATCGAGGCCGGCGACGCCGTGGAGTTCTGCGTACCGACCGGCAACTTTGGCGATATCCTGGCCGGCTACTATGCCAAGCGCATGGGTCTGCCCGTCGCCAAGCTCGTCGTGGCGAGCGACAAGAACAACGTGCTGGCTGACTTCCTGACTACCGGCGTCTACGACCGCAACCGCCCGTTCTTCACGACCATCTCGCCGTCGATGGACATCCTCATCAGCTCCAACCTGGAGCGCATGCTCTACTTCCTGTCCGATGGCGACTGCGAGCTCGTTGCCGGCCTTATGGAGCAGCTGGCGCAGACGGGTCGCTACGAGGTGCCCGCCGAGCTGCTGGCCAAGATTCAGAGCGTCTTTGGCTGCGGCTGGGCCAGCGAGGACGAGGTCCGCACTGCCATCAAGAGCTGCTGGGATGCGAACGGCTACGTAATCGACCCGCACACCGCTTGTGGCTATCACGTCTTCGAGCAGGTCGCTCCCGCCGAGGGCGCCAAGGCCCGCGTGCTGCTTTCGACCGCCAGCCCCTACAAGTTCCCGCGCGCCTGCTGCGACGCCCTGGGCCTCGACGTTCCCGAGGACGACTTTGAGGCCATGCGCGTGCTCGAGCAGGCCACCAATACGGTCGCCCCGGCGCAGCTCGCCGAACTCGAGTCCAAGCCCGTCCGCTTCGAAGACGTCTGCGACGTCGATGAGATGGCAAGCTACGTCGAGTCCGCAGCAAAACGAATGAGCACCAACTAGATTCCTTATTAAGCGCCGGCGAAAGCCGGCGCACCTTCTTTTTATTTAGCTTTCGGGATGATGACGAGCATGCGAGCGGGTCTGGCCGTTTAGTTCGTCGCGAGTTCCGCACGAGCCGGAAAGCACTTAATGTGCTTTCCGAGCGAGCCAGGACTGCCCGAGCAGCGAACTAAACGGCCAGACCCGCCCAGGAGGACCCACATGATCAAAATCACCGTCCCAGCAACCAGCGCCAACCTAGGCATCGGCTACGACACCCTCGGCATGGCCGTCAGCCTCTACTCGCACTTCACCTTCGAGCGCGCCGACAAGCTCACCATCACGGGCTGCCCCGAGGAGTTCCAAAACGAGAATAACCTGGTCTACGTGAGCTTTGTGGATGCACTGGCCGCATGGGGCGAGCCGGCCTTCCCCGTCGCTATCGACATTCAGACCGACGTGCCCGTCGCCCGTGGCCTGGGTTCCAGCTCCACCTGCGTCGTCGCCGGCATCATGGCTGCCGCCGCGCTGACGGGCCACACCGTCGACCGCGCCGAGCTCGTCCGCATTGCCACCGAGGTCGAAGGGCATCCCGATAACGTCGCCCCCGCTATCCTGGGCGGCGCCGTCTGCTCCTTTACGCCGACCGATTCGCTTCCCCAGTGCCTGCGATACGAGGTAAGCGATCGCTTGCGTTTTATTACCGTGATTCCGCCCTACGAGGTGCATACGAGCGAGGCGCGCAAGGTTGTGCCGCAGGAGATTCCACTCTCCACCGCCGTATGGCAAATGGGCCGCATCGCCGGCATGACGCGCGGCCTGGAGACTGGTGACCTTGACCTGATTGCCGCCGCCAACGACGACCGCATCCAGGAGCCCTATCGCCGCCGCCTCATCCCCGACTACAACGCCGTGCGCGACACCTGCCTTAACGGAGGCGCCAAGACCATCTGGATCAGTGGCTCCGGCTCGACCCTCATGGCTGTGACCGACGACACCATCGTGGCAAAGTTCCTGCAGGTCAAACTGCGTGAACAGTTCCCCAAGTGTGACACGCACATTCTGACGTGCGACACCGAGGGCGCTCAAATCGAGTACCTGTAGCGCCCTGCCTCATTGCTCTCACCGGTCCCCTTGGGGGCCTGCGCAGCCTCGAAAGGATAATCGCATTCGCTGATTTAATCTTGTGCTCCAACGGAGCCACGGACGAGAGGCCTTCGCGCTGCGGAATAATTTTGAGGGGAACACCCCGACCATCCCTGCGTTTACCTTGCTGAGGATGTCTACAGGAACCCACGCTTTGAAGGGGCGCCGGGGGTTGATTTCCGATCTCAGCCGAACACATTGAGCGGATAGGACGTTCCCGCAGTTAGCCGAACGCCCCCGGGGCCCCTCCCAGGCCCCGGGGGCGGCATTTTCCCAGTT
>JAUUSS010000129.1 GCA_030841765.1 Collinsella aerofaciens
GGGAGCGTTTCCTGGTCGCGCAGCGAGAGCGAGGCCCGCCCTTGCGGGCCGAGCGGGCGGAGGGCCCCTTGCGGGCCCGGAGCACCGCGCCGAGAGGCGCGGCACCCCGCGGCCGTCACAGCCGGACCCACCCTTCTTCGCCCGTCGGGTCCAGGACCCCAACCCAGCCGAGTCGTACACGAAGCCCTGGAGGCCGAACTCGAGCACCGCGTCGAGCATCCCCAGCGCCTCGGACAGGTCGTCGCTCGAGCCGCACGTCGGACCCTCCAGCGCCCCGGCATATGAGCGGAGCAGCCCGCGCTCGCAGACGACGTAACGGCCGACCTTCTTTTCCAACTTCATTTCCATTCACCCTTCCTCTGTGGAGGGCGGGCCGTAACGGCCCCGCCCTCTCGTTCCTAACGCCTGACCTTGCGCACGGGCGCGGGTTCGAAGCTCTCGTCGCGCTCCACGACGTTGAAACCATGTGAGCGGTTCAGGGCCTCGAACTCGGGGATAGAGAAGTACCCCCACTCGTCGGCGAAACCCTCGACGAAACCGAACGCCTCGCCCGTTTCGAGGTCGTACTCGGTCACGTACCACGTCCAGCCGCTTATGCAGCTGAACAGCTTCACGCGCGCGACAGGGTCCGCTTCCTCCTCGGTCGCGTACAGCGGCGGCACCGTCGCCACCACCTCCTTGGGCATGAGCTTCTGCATCTCCGTCTCCCTTCCGGCCCCGTGGGCCTAATCCTCTCGCCCCTGCGGGCAAAGCCTTGGCGGCGCCTGCGGCCGCCTTGGCTTTGCTCCCTGCAAAGCCGCGCCGCAACGAAGGAGGGGTCAAGGGAGCTGCGCGGCAACCTCCACCAATCGGGAGCGCAGCGGACGATTTGTGCGGGGTTCCGCGCGGCCCCTTGAGGCCCCGCAGCGGAGGCGCAACCGCGACGAGCTTTAAACGCCTCTCCACATGCAGGCAAAGTTGCCAAAACAACAGGTTTGCCACCTGACCTCAACTTCCAAACAAACGAAACCCTCCTCATCGCCATTTAGGCGTAATTCCGTAAATACGCAATTACGCCTAAATGGGATATGATGGCCTCACAGGAGAAGGAGGCCCATATGCCACAAGCTGCACTCAAAGAGCATGGAAGCGAGTTAACGAAGCTCACACTCTCGATGACCTTCGAAGATAAAAGGACCTTGAAGGCCTACGCCGCGAATCAGGACAAAACCGTTGCCAAAGTCGTCCGGGAGTGGATCGACGAGAAGTGCAAGGGGGCGAACTAAGTGCCTCAGACCTCACAGGAGACGGTCCAGAACCTTGTAGACAGGGCTGTGAAGCTCGGTGATAGGCAACTCGCCGCAGACATCCGCGCCTTTGCCGCGCAGAGGCAATTCGGCCTCGTCTTCGAGCACAACAGACCAGAGCGCATGAGGCTCCATGGCAAAAGAATCACACAGGGCGACATCGTTCAGGTTCTGCCCGAAAGAGGCGAAAGGGAGAAGCCGTACAACAAGCTTCTTTGGCGCGTCGAATCCATCTCGGGCGACACCGCAAGCCTCGTTGCCCACAAAACAGTTTCTTACTACGATAACGTCGAGACGCCCAGACAGGCACTCATTCGCGACGTTGTTGCCGTTGCGGAGTACGATCAGCCCATATACGCTGGACTTAAAGAGACCGGGCGCGTTGAGCGCGGCGGGGATAGGCCCTATCAGGTGGTCATCAACGGCGAAAACTACCATGCGCTCGAAACGCTCGCCTTCGCCTACGCTGGTAAAGTCGACTGCATCTACATCGATCCACCCTATAACACCGGCGCGCGCGACTGGAAATACAACAACGACTATGTGGACGGCTCCGACGAATACCGCCATTCGAAATGGCTCGCATTCATGGAACGTCGCCTCAAACTGTCCAAGCAACTGCTCAACCCCGAGAAATCCGTTCTCATTGTTACGATAGATGAGAAGGAGTACCCGAGACTCGAGCTCCTACTTGAAAACGTCTTTTCCCATGCGGCAAGCATTCAGACCGTCACGATCACAATCAACAAGAATGGCGTTGCGAGAGACAATCAGTTCAAACGCTCGGACGAATACGCTGTCTTTTGCTTCTTCGGCTCGGCTGCCCCCTGCGCCGTTGACCGCAAGCTCTATTCAGCAGAATTCGGGGATATGCAAGAAAAAGTGGCTGCTGAGAGGAGGCCCCAACGCGGCCCGAGCGGCCCGACCCAACCTCTTCTATCCGATATTTATCGACGAGCGCGATGCCACAATCAAGGAGATCGGTGATTCCCTCCCCCTTGCTGCAGACTGGCGCGAAGTTGATGTTCCCAATGGCCTTCGGGCGATTTGGCCACTCAGAACGGACGGCGGGGAGGCGACGTGGCGCATATCTCAGCCCGCATTACGAGCAAAACTCGCCCGAGGTTGTGCAAAGGTCGGAGAATACAACAAGAAAAACGATCGGTACTCGCTTCTTTATCTTGGAGACTCACAAGAGGAGCGCCTTAAAAACGGTGAGATCAAACTGCTGGGCAAAGCGCAAGATGGATCTCTAATTTTGGAGGAATGCGGCGTGCGTAGCGCCGTACCGACCACCGTGTGGAGTGGCCCCCAGTTTTCCGCTGGGGAATATGGAAGCAGGTATATCAAGAGATTTGTAGGCGACAGGCATTTCACCTTTCCCAAGTCTCTCTATGCTACAGAGCTTTCACTCGCTAGCGTTCTCGCCAACAAACGGGATGCCCTTGTAATTGACTTCTTCTCGGGCTCGGGCACCACTGCTCACGCCGTTATGCGACTCAATCATCAGGATGGTGGAAACCGCAGGTGCGTCTGTATCACGAACAACGAGGTCTCTGAGGATGAGGCCAAGAAACTAATAAAACGCGGCCTGCGCCAAGGTGATCAGGAATGGGAATCACTCGGCATCTGTGAACACATCACAAAGCCGCGTGTGACGGCGGCAATAACTGGAAAGACACCAGAAGGACAGGCGGTTAAAGGCAATTATAAATTCGTAGATGAATTCCCAATGGCAGACGGATTTGAGGAAAACGCGCTCTTCTTCGACCTCACCTACGAAGACCCCGATGCTGTCGAGCTCGGAGTCGCCTTCGAACAGATTGCGCCGCTCCTATGGCTGCGCGCAGGCGCAAAGGGCCGCATCATCGAACACGAAGCATTGGGTTATGAGATTGCCGATAGCTACGCCGTACTCTTCGACTACGCGAGCGTTGGCGACTTTATCAATGAGGTCTCCTCAATAGAAGGCATTTCGTGCGCTTACGTGATTACCGACGACACCGCGCGATACGCCAACGTCAAAGCCCAACTGCCGGGTATCGACGTCGTACGCCTGTATGAAAACTATCTGCAATCCTTCAAGATTGCAGCCGAAGACGCTGTGAGGTAGAGCATGAGAATCGAACTAAAGGACTTCCAATCGAGGGCGGTCTCTACCCTGTCCTCCAAACTTGAAAGCATGAGGAGACGCTATGAGCAGGACGGCGAGACGTCTTCCATCTGCCTCGCATCGCCGACCGGCTCGGGCAAGACTGTCATGTGCGCAGCAACCATCGAGGCCCTTTTCTTCGGCGACGACGACCTCGGCCTTTCACCCGATGAGAATGCCGTCGTCCTCTGGCTCTCTGATTCACCCAGTCTTAATGAGCAGACCTGTGTTCGCTTTGCCAACGTCGCCGACAAGCTTGCCGACAGCGTTCTCGACCATAGACATTTGGAGACCGTCACCAATCATTTTGGAGCATCCCATGATGTTCTGGACCCGCGCCACGTTTACTTCCTCAGCAAGGACCTCCTGAGTAGAAACGGCCTGCTTACCAAGGGAGGCGAGCTTAATTCCGGACGCGTCTTCTGGGACATCCTCGACCGCACCATCAAGGATCCCGAGCGGAACCTCTACCTCTTCATCGACGAGGCTCACAGGGGTCTCGGATCCAACGCTTCAAGCGACAAGGGCACCAGCACCATCTACGCAAACCTCATTGATGGCTTCGAGGGTCGTGCCGCCATGCCCATCGTCGTTGGCGTGTCTGCCACGCCGCAGCGCTTCGACGCCGCCATGGACCTGAGAGAAAACCGCGTCAGGATGCCTCGTGTTAGTGTCACGCCTCGCGAAGTTCAAGAATCTGGCCTCCTGAAGGACATCATCGAACTCCGCGTCCCCGAGAAAGACGACCCGGTTGAGCATCAGTACCTGACCATGGCTTGCCAAAGGTTTGCCCTCGCTTGCAGCAAGTGGGACGAGTATTGCACCGAACAAGACGAGCGAAGCATCCACCCGCTCTTGCTCGTCCAGACCGCCGACAACATCAGCATGTCGTCCCTTGCCGAACTGTGCGACCAGATCATGAGCCTAGTTCCCGGCTTGAATGAGGCGGCCTGTTTCGCAAACGTGTTCGGCGAGCACAAGCTGCTTGCTGCGGGCAAATACCTTATTCCCTATATAGATCCCGAGTTCGTTCAGGACAGTCCCAATGTAAGGGTTCTTTTCGCAAAAGAGGCGGTCTCAAACGGATGGGACTGCCCGCGCGCCGAGGTTATCTTCTCGCAGCGCAGACGCTCGGATTCCACCTATATCGCCCAGCTTGTCGGGCGCATGGTCCGCACTCCGCTGGCGAGGCGCATCTACGGAGACGATATGCTCAATTCCGTCGCGTGCTATCTCCCGCAGTTCAACCCAGACAGCACCAAAGACGTTGTTGACTATCTTATGGGCCGCAAGGACGCCATGGGCGAAAGCTCCATCGGCGCCAAGAACATCGTTCTCAGGCCGGTGACCGTAACGACAGCCGAACCTCGCACCGACAAGGATTATGAAGACGAGCTTGAGCGATACGAAGCTAATCAGGAGGCGATTAGGGAGGCCGAAGGGCAGCAGCCCGGATTCCAGCCTTCCGTCGCCGGCATGGGAGAACAGAGCTCGTTTGAGGACGCTCTTGTGCCCATTCGGGATAAAGAACCGAAAGACGACTCGGACCAGACAGGCAACGAATCCCCATCGGCGACAGATGGCGGCACCAGCGCCATCCCCAAACCAAATGACAGCACAATCAATCCAATCGCCCCCGCGCAGCTTTCCAAGCCAAAGCCGCCTACCAAGCAGGAGCAATCCTTCACCAAGGAAGAGTGGGCCGGCATTAAGAAGGCCTTTGGCTCAATACCCGTTCAGAGGGTCCCCAAGAAGGCACGTAACGAGTTTCAAAGCCTGCTACGCACAGCGAGTCTTTTGGTTGAGACCGGCTTGGACCGCGATGCCGCGAGAGATGTCAATCACAGGTTCTCCCGGCGCCTTGCTGGCTCGATCGTGTCAAACGAAGACGAATACCTCGCAGCTCGCCATGAGGTCGAGGTTTCTGAAACGGTCAAAATTACGCTCGACAAGCTGAACGAGACCGAAACTTCCAGCCAAGAAGAGGCCATGACCGATCCCGAGGGACTTCGCAAAGCAGCCCGAGACGCGGATGTTCGTTTCGGAAAAGAGCTCGCCCAGGCGTATCGCAAGGAGAACTTCGTGCAACTCGGTCGGCAGGAGTGCGACCTCAGGCTCGCCGCAGCAGTGCGCACGCCCGCGATTGTTGATGATTTG
>JAUUSS010000130.1 GCA_030841765.1 Collinsella aerofaciens
GCTGCGACTTAGAGAAGCGGTGAATCTCATCGATGAATAGAATGGTGCGGCGGTCGTATGTATTCAGGCGCGTCTTGGCCTCATCAATCACACGACGCAGGTCCTTCACGGTACCCGTGACGGCGCTGACCTCGACAAACTCGCTCTTGGTATGGTTGGCGATAATGTGGGCCAGCGTCGTCTTGCCCGTACCGGCAGGCCCGTACAGAATCACGCTCGAAAGCACGTCGTGCTCGATCGCGGCACGCAGCCATGAACCCTTACCGACGGCCTTTTGCTGGCCCACGTACTCGTCGAGCGAATTGGGGCGCATGCGCACCGCAAGCGGCGCATTCTGAAAGGAACGCTCGCGCGTCGAAGCAGAAAAAAGGTCGTCCATAGCCATCCTGTGTATCAATCAAAAACGTTTTCCACTAACAGTATACCGAATTAATACGAACTACCGTTCGTTAATATAGGTACGGTGCGGAAACTCCAGACCAGGGAACAGCTTGCTCGTCAGCTCGCAGAAATAACCGTCCGTCATGCTCGCGATATAATCCACCACGGCTTGATCCTTGTCGTCCTGCCAGGCATAGGTGCGATCATAGTAGGAAAGCTGCTGCTCAATGCGCGAGATATGGTGCTTAAAGATGTAAGAGGACTCGTCGCCACTGTTTAGATCCCGCAGGCAACGGTCGTAGAGCTTTACGAACGCCTCGCGCAGCTCCGCCTCGGAATCGCCTTCGATACCGCCCTTGCTATAGATCTTCTCGTAGTTCTCGCGCTTGGCTCGGCGAATTTCCTCAAACAGGTCCTCGCTCATCTCGATGCGCGGCTTACCATAGCTGTGCTCAACGATATCGATAGAGGCATGCGTGAGGATCCAACTGTTGTAGGCACCGCCCCGGCCATCATCAAAAGCGTCGGGCGAAAGCAGGCCCGCCGCGATCGCATCCTGACGGTCACGACCGACGTAGGCAAGAATATCCGAGATGCGAACGACGCAGCCCTCGAGCGTCATGGGACGCAGATGCTCAATTGCGCTATAGCCCGTGGCAATGCAATCCTCAACCGTCTGGTCAAACTGGTCAAAGGAGCCCATGTCCGAGAGCTCAAACACACGCTGCTCGTACTCGCCGTTATGGCATAGCACGCCGTCGAGCGTCTGGAGCGACACGTTGCGGCCATACAACGCGTCGAGCACGCGGACCGACTGCACGTTATGGAAAAAATAACGCCCCGTACGCTCGTGATAGATATCGTTGAGGAAGCGCTCGCCGGAATGGCCGAAAGGCGTGTGTCCCAAGTCGTGGCCCAGGCCAATCGCCTCGATCAGATCGCAATTGAGCCCCAGGGCGCGACCGATATCGCGCGCAATGCGCGAGACAAGCTGCACGTGCAAACCGCGGCGTGACAGATCGTCATTGCTACGAAAGCTAAAGACCTGCGTTTTGCCCGCATACCGGGTGTAAGCCGGAAGATGAAGTATCTTTTCGGTATCGCGCATAAACGCCGGACGCATAAGCGTGCCTTTGTCGGTAGTGCGATCAATACGACGAATGACCTGATCATCGTTGCAACGATACGGGTTGACATAGCCCGAAGCACGATCGGCGGCAATGCGCTCGACAAGCTCGGGCGACAACGCTGAGGGAATACGGTCCATGCGCGCCTTAATGACGGCCGTTTCTTGATTAGATGCCATGGCATGCTCCTTAAGAAGGATGCGCAATCGGTTACAAAGTGCAGCCCACGACCTCGATTATGGCAAAAATCGGCACTAAAAACGGGAGCAATGGCAGGGAGCGCGATTTTGTGAAGAGGCAGGAAAGGGCCAGAGCCAGGAGTGCGACGGCAAATGCCACGATGCCACCCATAGGGTCGAGCGTGCAAAGCGCGAAGAGCGCCTTGGCATCCCCCATGCCGATGCCCGGGATTTGGCGAAGACGACGCCAGAGGGACTCAGTCAGCACGAGAGCAAGATACACAATGACGGCAAGACCCGCGTGGTCAAGCGCTGTGTTAACGCCTTTGTCGAGCCAAACGCCCACTAACGCCGTCACCGCACACGCACCGGCAAGTTCATTGGGAAAACGTCGCTGACGGGCATCAATCGCCGCGCCGGCAAAGATGCAAATCCAAAACGGGATATAAAACATCGAGTACCTCCTCGAGCTGCATCGCAAAAGCAAAAACCACCACAAAGGTGCCTGTCCCCTTTGCGGTGGTTTTGGTGGTGGTTATTTGGCGCCTTGCATGACCTCGTCGAGGGTGACGTTTACGGCATGCTGGGTAGGAACCCAGTCGACCTTCAGGAACAGCGCGGCCACCGTGATAGGGATATAGCTGAACATAAAGATCGGGAAGGTAAACAGGTTAGTCACCAGACGCCACTTTTGCGCGCAGTGAATGTGCTTGTACTCAAAGATAGTCGTGAGCAGCGCCAGGATAAAGAAGGTCTGATACATCATGGCGAAGGTCATAATGAGCGAAGCGGCGCACGCCTGCATCTCGACTTCGGTAGCCAAGAAACCATGCGAAAGGCCACCCACAATCAAGAACGTCGCATTAGCGAGCATCGAGATCAGCGATAGCAGCATACCCGGGGCGATCGTCATGAACATGTCGTAGGCGGCAAAGCGATGATAGCGGAACGTCGACTTGACCAGATGCTTGCCGTAGGTAAAGAACACCTGGTAAAAGCCCTTGGTCCAGCGCATACGCTGCTTCCAGGATGCCTTGAACGTCACGGGTTGCTCGTCAAAGAACTCCGCCGGCGCATAGCCAATGCGAATACCGTGAATAGCGCAGAACGTAGTGAACTGAATGTCCTCGGTCAGCGTATGGAACTGCCAACCGTGCATGCCCTCGATGACACTAGCGGAGATGAGGTAGCCCGAACCCGAGACGGCGCAAGACGTCTTACAGATGTTGCGCGCGTTGTTGAGAAAGCGTGCCTCGCGCAGATACCACGTGGCATTAGCCGCCGAGATCCACGAGCTGCCGAAGTTCTTGGAATTGCGATAGCTCGTGACCACATGGAAGCCCTGGTCAAAGGCATCGTTCATTTTGGACACGTAATCGCGGGAGATAACGTTATCGGCATCGAAGATAAAGTAGCCTTCAAACGTGTCGGGGTACTCGTTAAGGATGCGGTCGAAGCCAAAGTCCATGACCCAGCTCTTACCCTTACGGGCAAGATCATTGCGCTCGTAAACAATGGCACCTGCCTCGCGCGCGAGCTGTGCGGTGTTGTCGGTGCAGGCGTCGGCAACCACGAAGACCTCGATAAGCTCGGACGGATAATCCTGGTCCTTGATGGAGCGAACGAGGTTGGCAATCACGGCCTCCTCATTATGCGCCGCGATAAAGAAGGCATAGCGATGGAGTTTTTTGGCCTTGGGAGGCGCGACCTCGCCACGAAGAGCGCCAATGACAAAGAAGACAACCTGGTACAGAAAGCAGACCGTGAGCAGCGTGACGACAATCTGGTTGAAGATCACGATGGGCGTGTTGGTTTGTAAAAAGGCGAGCATGCAGGCTCCCAGGAACGCGTTACGTAAACAATCATATATCTTACCGCAGGCTTACCGAGTTCAAGAAACCACCTAATACCGGCTAGGCTTCGAGCAGGCCGAGCTGCGGGACGATGTCGTCGCCGGCGGCAGTGCGACCAAGCGAACGCGGGGCCAGGTCGTCCAGAACCGCGGCAAGATCCCACGGCAGCTCATCACGGCACTCAATGCGCTCCCCTGTCACGGGATGGTCGAATGCGACGCGCCAAGAATGAAGAAATTGCCTGGTCAGGCCCTGGTCGGCGCGTGCATCGCACTTGCCGTAGAGCGGATCTCCCACGCAGGCGTGGTTGATATGGCGCATATGCACGCGAATCTGGTGCGTGCGACCGGTAAACAGATGGCACTCAACGAGCGTATAACCATCGTCAAAGCGCGTGGAATCAAAGCGCTCGAGGACCTTAAAGGTCGTAATGGCCTGACGGGCAAAGGGGTCATCGGAAACCGCCATCTTGACGCGGTCGCGCGTGGAACGGGCAATACCGGTGTTGATAGTGCCCTCGTCCATGGCGATGTGCCCGTGAACGAGCGTGATATAGCGACGGTCGAGCGTGCGCGTGCGGATGAGATTTTGAAGCGCGCGCTGCGTGTCGTCGTCCTTTGCCGCAAGCATGAGACCCGAGGTATCGCGATCCAAACGATGCACGATCCCGGGGCGGTCCTCACCCTGTACGGTACCAAGATGGTCGATGCCGCAGTGGTAGACCAGAGCGTTCGCAAGGGTGCCGCTCTCGTGGCCATGGGCGGGATGGCACACCAGCCCGCGCTGCTTGGAGAGCACAATGAGATAGTCGTCCTCATAGCGAATGTCGAGCGGGATGGCCTCGGGAATCACATCGGTGGGATCGTGCGGCTCGGGCAAGTCGACCGAGATGCGATCGCCGGCGCGTACGGCGTACTTTTTAGAGAAACAAGTCTCACCGTTGACGGCAACGGCGCCTCCCTCGATCAGATGCGCGCAGGCAGAGCGCGTGGGACAGCCATCGTTGGCGCCCAAATAGGCGTCAAGACGCTGACCAGCGGAATCGTCGGCAACAAGAATATGGATGTCGGCCATTAACGCTCATTCCTTTCGCGAATCTTGCGGGCACGCTCCCCACGCTGCTTGGCTTTGCGCTTAGCGCGGGCCTCATCACGGGCATTGAGCTCGGCAGTCGCATCAACCTCGCGGGCCGCGGGACTCAAGAACATGTAGCCGAAGAGGGCGAGCACAACGCCCACGGTAATGCCGATATCGGCCACATTGAAGACGGGAAAGTCGATGAAGGTGGTGGCAATAAAATCGGTCACAAAGCCAAAAGCCAGACGGTCGATCGCGTTGCCAATGGCGCCGCCCGCGACCATAGCCATGCCCACAACCTCCAAGCGAGCAAGCTGGGGCGCGCGAAGCAAGTACACGGCAATGGCGACAATGACCGCAAGCGCCAGCAAAGCAAACGCAACGCCATGCCCCTCGCCCATGCTAAAGGCAGCACCGATATTGCGGACAAATAGAAAGTCGATCACACCGGGGATAACAGTCACATGCAAAGCGTCGCCCACGGCACGAACCGCAAGTTTGGTCAGCTGATCAAAAAGCAGCACAACCAGCGTCACCCCACCAGCAACACACAACCGCCAACGCAAAGGCGGCGTCATATCCCCAGTACGACCCAACTCAATCCCCTACCCTCAAGAACATCGAATTCCGTTTAATACAAAGAACTATCTTATATTGCCATACGCAGAACGCACGACATATCCACCAACGCAAGCGAAATAACCAGCTAAAAACGAAAGCGACATTCCGAATAACGGAATGTCGCTTAATAGCTTTCGACTAAAAACGCAAGTCGAAAGAAAGCCTCTAGCTCCAGCAATGGAAACGCCGCGTTATCGTCACCAACAGCGAAAACGTCCCTAAGCGAGCAAGGTGACGTGAAAGAGGAGGGAAGCGTACTTTGGTACGCGACCGACGATTGAACGTCAGATTGCCGCTTAGGGGCGTTTGCAGCGTC
>JAUUSS010000131.1 GCA_030841765.1 Collinsella aerofaciens
AAATCCAAGGGTTATACCCTAAGAGCAAACCACCCCTTTTAGGGGTGGTTTTGATGCCAATTTGTTCGCTCTGGCCGCCGCTCGCTGCTGCCATGACATCGGTGGCCCCCCAATGCACCAAATCCGCTGGGGCGGGCCTGACGGTGGCGCACGGAGTCGTGGTGTGATTTGCGTCGGTGTCCGCGCGGCTCGGTATACTGGTACGGCTCAAACTATGGCGCCGCCCGCAGGCGCGCCGTCCGTCAGATGAGGAGTCGCCCATGACCCAGCCCCTGCCCTGGGAAAAGAACGCCGCGGTACCCGTACCGCCCGCGCCGGAACCCGTGCCGCTCGATGCATACACCGCCCCCGCTGCGCCGGAGCCCGAGCTCGTTCCGCTCGACATCTACGACGCTCCCGCGCCGGCGCCCAAGCCCGCCAAACCGCTCGTCGACATCGACAGCCTTAATCCCGCCCAGCGCGAGGCGGTCCTGTCCACCGAGGGCCCGTTGCTGGTGCTCGCCGGCGCCGGCTCGGGCAAGACCCGCGTCTTGACCTTCCGCATCGCACATATGCTCGGCGACCTGGGTGTTAAGCCTTGGCAGGTTCTTGCCATTACGTTTACCAACAAGGCCGCGGCAGAGATGCGCGAGCGTCTGGCGGCACTCATTCCCAGCGGCACCCGTGGCATGTGGGTGTGCACCTTCCATGCTATGTGCGTGCGCATGCTGCGCGAGGACGCCGACCTGTTGGGCTACACCGGCCAGTTCACCATCTACGATGACGATGACTCAAAGCGCATGGTGCGCGACATTATGCAGGCGCTCGGCATCGAGCAAAAGCAGTTCCCCATCAACATGATCCGCAGCAAGATTAGCTCGGCCAAAAACGCCATGATCGGCCCCGAGGACATGCTCAAGAGCGCCGATAGCCCCAACGACAAAAAGGCCGCGCAGGTCTACCTAGAGCTGGAGCGCCGCCTGCGCGCCGCCAATGCGATGGACTTTGACGACCTGCTCGTGCGCGCGCTCGAGCTGCTGCGCACCCGTCCCGAGGTGCTCGATAAGTACCAAGAGCGCTTCCGCTACATTAGCGTCGACGAGTATCAGGACACCAACCACGTCCAGTACGAAATCGCCAACCTGCTGGCCGCTAAGTACCAAAACCTCATGGTCGTGGGCGACGATGACCAGTCCATTTACAGCTGGCGTGGCGCCGACATCACCAACATCCTGGACTTTGAGAAGGACTTTAAAAACTGCAAGACCGTCAAGCTGGAGCAGAACTATCGCTCTACGGGTCACATCCTGAGCGCCGCCAACGCCGTGGTGCGCCACAACTCGCAGCGCAAGGACAAGCGCCTGTTTACGGCCGAGGGCGATGGCGAGAAGATCCAGGCCTTCCAGGCGAGCGACGAACGCGACGAGGGTCGCTGGATTGCCGGCGAGATCGAGAAACTGCATGCCAAAGGCACGAGCTACGACGACATCGCCGTGTTCTATCGCACCAACGCCCAGTCGCGTATCCTCGAAGATATGTTCCTGCGCGCGGGCGTGCCCTACAAGATCGTGGGCGGCACGCGATTCTTCGACCGTGCCGAGATCCGCGACGTCATGGCCTACCTTAAGATGATCGTGAACCCGGCCGACGAGATGAGCGTCAAGCGCGTCATCAACACACCGCGCCGCGGCATCGGTTCCACCTCGATCCAAAAGATCGAGCAGCTGGCGCGCGACAACCGCTGCTCGTTCTTCCAGGCTTGCGAGATCGCGTGTGCCGAAACCGGCATGTTTAGCGCCAAGGTGCGCAACGGCCTGTCGAGCTTTGTGTCGCTGGTGCGCGAGGGTCGCCGCATGGACGGCGAGCTCAAGGACGTTGTCGAGATGATTGTCGATAAGACGGGCCTACTGCAGGCTTTCCGCGCCGAGGGCACCATGGAGTCCGAGAGCCGCGCCGAGAACATCCAGGAATTCCTGGGCGTCGCTGCCGAATTTGAGGAGACGCACGAGGACATCGAGGGTACGCTCGAGAGCTTGGAAGAGCTGCGCGCAGCCGGTGTTGCCGACGTGCCTGCCGGCGCCGAGCCCGAGCCCGTCGTGGTGAGCGCGCCTGCGCCCGAACCGGGGCCATCTGCCCCGGCATCCTCGTTTGAGGCACTCGTCGGCGCGCGCGATGCCGCGGGCTCCAATCCGCTCGATAGTCTGGCTGCTCCGGCGCTGTCTCCGCAGGATGCCCTGGCTGCTGCCATCGCGGGCAACGCGTATGCCGCGCCGACGGAGATGCCGGCGGGTGCCGTGCATGCCGACGAGATTGAGCGCACCTACGGTCCGCTCACCTGTAAGGCGCTGCCGGCACTCATGGAGTGGCTGGCCCTGCGCTCCGACTTGGATTCCCTGGCCGGCGAGACGCATGCCATCACCATGATGACCATCCACTCCGCCAAGGGCCTGGAGTTCCCGGCGGTGTTCGTGGCCGGCATGGAGGAGGGCATCTTCCCGCACGTGCACGACTTTGGCGGCAGCGATGACCCGGGTAAGCTTGAGGAGGAGCGTCGCCTGGCCTACGTCGCCATCACGCGCGCCCGCAAGCGCCTGTTCCTGACCTATGCAGCCACGCGTCGCACCTACGGCTCGACCTCTGCCAACCCGCGCTCGCGCTTCCTCAATGAGATTCCGTTTGAGGATATCGAGTTTAGCGGTATCGGTTCTGCCGGTTTTGAAGGCACGGGCTGGGAGAAGCGCGGCGACCGTCACGGCACCTTTGGCTCGGGCATGGGTTCGGATATGTATGGCGGCAAGGTGTTTGGCTCGCATACGCGCTCGACCGGCGGTTCCGGTTCGCGCGGTGGATCGAGCTTTGACGATTTCTTTGGCGGCAGCAGCTACGGGACCGAGCGCCATCGTGGGGTCTCGCCCGACGCCGGCCGTGTTGCCTCGACCTTTGGCTCGGGCGCGCCGCGAGCCAAAAAGCCGTCGTCCAAGGTGTCCCCGACGGTGGAGCGCAAGGTCGATCGCGCCAGCGCATCGCAGGACTTTGCCGCGGGCGATACCGTGAGCCATAAGACCTTTGGCACGGGTACCGTGATCTCGGTCGCCGGAGACATGATCGAGGTCCAGTTCGAAAAGACCGGCCAGACCAAAAAGCTCATGAAGGGATTCGCTCCGATCGTCAAGCTGTCATAATCCCGGCGGACCTGGGCGGGCGTATGGGGCAACATCGCCTGCTCGGGCAGTCCTGCTCGCACGGAGAGCACATTAAGTGCTCTCCGGCTCGTGCGGAACTCGCGATCGATGTTGCCCCATACGCCCGCCCAGGTCCTTAGATAACGTTGCTTGCGAACGTCGCTTTGCCCGTTCGCTTTTTGGTCTGGAGGGCCGGGTGGGCTGAATACTTAGACATGGCAAGGGGCTCCCCCGTTAAAGAACGGGGGAGCCCCTTGTTGCGTTTTGAATGGTGCGCTTGGCTTTGATGATTGATGATTTTATACGATTCAGTATAATTTCAGATAGACGCTAAAATGTAACCGAAATGAAAACGGTGATTGTACATGCTGATAAACTGCCTCCCAAAAAGACTCTTCTCTTTAGAGCTCGCTATCGACCCGGAGCCAGTTGAGATGCAGATTCCTCGCATGTATCTTGAGCGGTATTCGCTTCGCTTGGCACGGCTCGGCATGTCTAAACAGGGCCGTTTTATTGTTGCGGAACCAAAGGAACCGCCCAGTGTCATTTCGGCGCGAAATCTCGTCAGTGCGGTGCGCAAGTTAGATGTTCACCCGGTGGTAATTTGCTGGGATGCTATGGATTTAGGTTTTATGCGCGCGCTTTCTTCGGAGGGAATCGCATATATCCGAGATGAGCGAAATGCGTTCCTGCCGTTTATCGGAGCCGTTATTTCCGATGAGGTGCTGGGTGCTTCTCCCGCTGCTCCGCTTTCGCCCCAATCTCAACGAATCGTCCTAAATCTCATTGCGGGACGATGGGTTGACTGCTCCGCCGGCGACCTAGCGCGTCTGTGTGGCAAAAGCGCGGCAAGCGTCAGCGGCTATCTTTCGGAAATCGCCGCTATAGCTCCTGGGTTGATTATGCGGGACGGCAAAAAGCGTATATTGTGCGACGCCGGGCTGTCGACCGAGACGTTGCTAGATGGGTTTGAGGACTATCTTCGCACGCCAGTTTTAGAGCGAATCCGGCTCAAGAAGGTTATCGAGAGAACAGAGCTACGTGCCGTTGATGCGCTGCTTTCCGGTGTGTCTGCCCTTAGCTATATGTCCGACCTTGCCCATGAAGACTCTGCTCCAACCATTGCTCTCGAAAAATATCAGCTAGAGGCCTTGAAAGAGCATATGGGCGACAGATGGCTGGAGGCTCAGTGGTACGAACCGGCGGCAGTTGTGATTGAGGTCTGGTCGTATCCCGTGGACGCGCCGTCCGATATTAGTTTTGACGCGACGGGTTTGCAGTGTGTCGACCCGTTTTCCTTATACGTTGCTTGCGCAAAAGCAGATTACAAAGAAGATCGTCTGCTCGACGCGGTCGAACAGCTCAGGAGGACGATATGTCAAAAGTGAGGGGAATAGAGCGATTTGCCGATGCCATGAGCGGCTGTAAAGGCGGTTACGTCCTTATTGGTGGAGGGGCCTGCAGCGTTCTATTTGACAATGAGGGCGATTCGTTTAGAGCTACTGAAGACTTGGATATCGTCGTAATTGTTGATGGGGAAGGCGTTGAATTCGCCACTGCATTGTGGGCATTTATCAAAGCTGTCGGATATGAGACTGGGAAGGTCGGCGATGGAAAGTGCACTTACTATCGGTTCTGTTTGCCCGAAGGATCAAGGCAAGTCCTAGACTATCCCGGCCAAATTGAGCTATTCGCCCGACATCCTGCTTTTGTGCTCGAAGATGAAACGAGCGAAGTGGCACCTCTTTCCTTTGACGGGGCCGTATCAAGTCTTTCGGCAATTATTCTCGACGATGGCTACTACGAATTTATTCGCGACAACGCAACGAACGTAGAGGGCATTACGTTGCTCGATGCGCTCCATATCATTCCCCTCAAGATGCGTGCACACATTGATATCAATAGGAGCTATGAAGAAGGGCGCCATTGCAACGATAAAGATCGACGAAAGCATCGCTCGGATATTGTTCGACTTGCGGGTTTGTTGCCGCCTTCGGCTCGCTTGGAGCTAATAGAGCAAATGAGGGCTGACGCCGGAGACTTCTTTGCGGACTTTTCTTCTTATGTAAATCGGCAGACCGATCGTAAAGAGAGAGCGCGTCTTCAGGACACATTATCGTTTCTCGAAAAGGTCTACCTATAGGCACCTTGATTCGTTATGTATGGTGAGGGGCTCTCCCGTTTGATGAGCGGGGGAGCCCCTTGTTGCTTTTTGATTGTCGTAACTAGCCAGAGGCTCGCCGGGACGGGACGCGGGGTTTGGTCGATCGCGAGTTCCGCACGAGCCGGAGAGCACTTAATGTGCTCTCCGTGCGA
>JAUUSS010000002.1 GCA_030841765.1 Collinsella aerofaciens
CGCGCTCCTCAAACGCCAGACCGCCCTCGTAGAAATCGAAGTACAGGGCCGCCGTATCCATAGCGCGAAACTCCGCCACCTCGTCGCGGGGCGGCACGCCGGGACGTTGCTCTTCAAAGGGACTGCCCGGAGCACCCAGGCCAAAGAGATCCGCCGACCAGTCGCCGTAGGTAACCGTAATCTTGCAGGTCACGAGCCCATCGTCGACGCCGATTGCCATGGCAAAGCTCGGCTCGGGCGCCACGGCATCGAGCGCAGCGGGCGCGGTAAGGTCGGTATAGTCGCGCAAAATGGGCAGCGCCATACGGCAGAACTCCCCCACCTGCTCGGCGGCAATATGGGCGGGCGTACGGCACGGCAGCAAGCGCGACAAAAAAGGTGCGGCATGCTGAGCAAATGCAGCGTCGGTACGGCGCGCGCGGCGCGTGTCAACCAAGTAGGCGGCATCGCCCGACGCAAAGCAGTACATATCGGCGGGCAGGCGCAGGTCATAGCTACCACCAGCCGCCGGCGCGATTTTGGCGGCAAGCAGCGGTGGGCGCTTAGCGGATGCCTCGTCCTCCCCTTCCGGAGGCATCTCAACCGCCACGTCATAGGCGCGATGCGTCGTCGTCCCCCGCGACCAAGCGGGCTCAAAGGAGATGGTCTGGCCGCGCAGCAGGTCCAGCACATATACGATGCTATGCTCGGACAGCGGTAACTGACGCTCGGCGACAAAACCGCTGCGGGCAAAGTCGTACGACGCCGAACGCGAGCTTGTGATGTCATCGAGATAGGCAACTGTCGTCACGACAAGGTTGAGCAGCTTTGTCGACACGTCTTCGAAGGCTTCGGGCGTATGGACAAACGTGAGTTTCTTGCCGTACGAGAAGGTGCCGCCTCGGACGTAGGCGTCGGCCATGCCGTCGATATCCTTGACCACGTAGGACACCGAACCACAGCGAATGCGAAACTCGAGCGCCCAGCTAAAGCGGTCAGCGAACAGCGGATTGTAGTACGGCACCAACGAAGGCTCCAACGCCGCTTTGGGGGCGTCGGCATCAACGGCACCGGCAAGCTTGCGGCGCATGCTCGCCAGCTCATCCATGCGCACGTCCGAAAGATCGGAAAGCGCCGCCACAAGGCTCGGGCTCGTGGGGACGGGCGCCGGAAAGGGAAAGTTGGGGTTGACGGCCGGCGCGGCGGACACGGTGCGCACGGCTTGCTTGGGCGCCGCCGTAAACGTGCGGACCGGCGTGCGCAAACCCTCGACGGGCTCGGCGCCGCTGGCATCCAGATACGCCAACGCCGTGGCGACAGCGTGCTTGCACATGCCAGAATAGCGGAAGGCAGCGGGGCAATCGCAGTCGTAGTCGATCACCTCGTGCTCGTCCATATCGAGCGCCACGTGCGTCTTGTACAGGTCGCCGCGCGAACCGCGCACCGAGCCCTCAACCGTCACGTTTTTGGAGAAGCGCGAGCCGCTGTCCTCGATCGACAGCACGGCGCCGTTGAGCATGAGCGAACGCCCCTTCATAAAGGTGCCGCTCAACGCCGCCTCTTTGCGAAGCGCCTGCACAAACGTCCCCTGCGCCATCACTTCCTCCAATCTCACCCGGGGTAGCTTAGATAACCGTCACGCGGCCTTGGTTGCCGACGATGGCCTTTGCCTCTGCCAGCAGCGGAATCGAGCGTGCATTGACCTTGGCCGGCACCTCAGCACGCAGCACGCGCCCGTCGACTTGTTCAATAAAGATCTCCACGCGGTCGCCGCCCGGGTTGGTGGTGAGCACCGTGGCCAGGCGCGCCATATTGCCCTGGCTAAAGCGGCTGTTGGGCACCATGACCTCAAAGACCTTGGGCTTGTTGTTCTCCTCGTTGAGCTCCAGCGGCACGATCTCCTGCGCGATGATCTGGTCGCCGCGGTCCGAGCGCTCGAGCTTGCCCTTAATGCGCACAAAGGCGTCGGACAGTTGCGCGCCGGTCTCGGGATCGACCTCGCCGTACAGATACCCCTCGGCCTCCTTGTAGGTCTTGGGGAACACCACGACCGTGGCCTCGCCTTCCATGTCCTCGAGCTGCACGATGCCCATGGGGTCGCCGTTTTTGGTCACGCGCTTGGACACGCTCGAGACCATGCCGGCCCACCACAGCGCCTTGCCCTCGGGAATCTCCTGGTTGATAGTGCCGCCCGTGGGGTTCTGAACTTCGTAGCCGGTGTCGATCTGCGAGAACGAGAAGTCGCGCGCTTTGCTGAGAGCATACTCAAACGGGCGCAGAGGGTGGTCCGAGACGTAAATGCCCAGAACCTCCTTCTCCTGGCTCAGTTTAAGGTGGCGGTCCCACTCCTGGCCGTCCGGGTCGGGCACGCTCACCTCAAAGCCCGAGCCCTCAACGTCGCCGAACATATCGAAGAACGAGGTCTGGCCGCTCGCACGATCCTTCTGGCGCTTCACTGCGGCATCGATGATGTTCTCGGGATTGTTCTTGTCCACAAAATGCATCATCTGACGGCGCGGATAGCCCGTGGAGTCGAAGGCACCTGCCTTGATCAGCGATTCGATCACGCGACGGTTGGCCTGGCTCGAGTCCACGCGATCGACAAAGTCGTGCAGCGTCTTAAACGGGCCGCCCGCCTCGCGCTCGGCGATAATCGCCTGCGCCACGCCGGTGCCCACGCCGCGGATGCCAGCCAGACCAAAGCGCACGCCTTCCTTGGTAGCCGTGAACTCGGTGCCGGACTCGTTGACATCTGGCGACAGCACGGGGATACCGTCGTGACGGCACGCCGAGACGTAGTGCACGATCTTGTCGGTCTTGCCCGTATAGGACGTCAGAACGGCCGCCATGTACTCGTGCGGATAGTGTGCCTTGAGCCATGCCGTCTGCATAACCAGAATGGCGTAGCCGGCGGAGTGCGACTTGTTAAAGGCGTAGGACGCGAACTCAAGAACGTCGTCCCAAATCTTCTGGGCGACCTCGCGCGTGTAGTTGTTCTTGATGGCGCCGTTCATCCAGTGGTCGTAGGTGGTCTCGTCCGAGCCATCCTCCCAGTGCAGCACCGTCGACGTGAGCAGCTTGATCTTTTTCTTAGCCACGGGCTTACGGATACGCGAGTCCGATTCGCCCTTGGAGAAGCCGCACATCTCGACGGAGATGAGCATAACCTGCTCCTGGTAGACCATGGTGCCGTAGGTTTCGCCCAGGATGTCGTCCAAGCGGTCGTCGTAGGAAACGGCCGGCTCCTTGCCGTTCATACGGTTGATGTAGGACGAGACCATGCCGGCGCCCAGCGGGCCCGGGCGGTACAGGGCGATCAATGCTACGACGTGCTTGTACTCGGTGGGCTTCATGTTCTTGATCGTGGCCGTCATGCCGGCGGACTCGACCTGGAAGACGCCGGCAGTGTGACCGGAGCCCATGAGTTTAAAGATCTCGGGATCGTCAAAGGGAATCTCTTCCTCTTTGATGTCGATGCCAAAGTTCTTTTTGATGTTGGCCTTGGCCTTGGAGATAACCGTCAGCGTGCGCAGGCCCAGGAAGTCCATCTTGAGCAGGCCCATGTCAGCGACGGTATGGCCCTCGTACTGGGTGATCTCCACGCCGCCCTTGGTGTCGAGCTTGGTGGGCACGTGCTCGTTGACGGGGTCGCGGCAGATCAGAACGGCGCACGCGTGCACGCCCTCGCCACGGGTGAGGCCCTCAATAGAGAGCGCCGTGTCGATGATGCGGCGGGCGTCGTCGTCCTTTTTATAGGCCTCGGCAAAATCGGGGTTAAACAGATCCTCTTTGCCGGGTTGTTTGTCGAGCACCTGCTTGAGCTTGACCTTGGGGTCGCTCGAGACCATCTTGGACAGACGCTGGCCCATGTAGACCGGGTAGTCCAGGACGCGCGCGGCATCGTTGATGGCCTGCTTGGCCTTGATGGTCGAGTAGGTGATGACGTGGGTGACCTTCTCGGGGCCGTAGAGCTGGCGAACGTGCTCCACGACCTCGAGACGCCGCTCATCGTCGAAGTCCATATCGATATCGGGCATCTCGGTACGCTGCGGGGACAGGAACCTCTCGAACATCAGACCGTTCTCGAGCGGGTCGAACGCGGTGATGTTCATGGCGTAGGCGACGATAGCGCCAGCGGCCGAGCCACGGCCGGGGCCAACGCCGATGCCGTTGTCCTTGGCCCATTGCACGTACTCGGCAACGATGAGGAAGTAGGCGGCAAAGCCCTTGTCGCAAATGACTTTGTATTCGTACTCAAAACGATCTTTGATGTTGACGCCGTTGATCTCGCGTGTGGCCCAATCGTCGCCATAGTGCTGGCGCAGGCCCTTCTCGCACTCGCGGCGGAACTGGCTCTCGTGCGTCTCGCCGGGATCGAGCAACGGGAAGCGCGGCAGGATGATGGAGTCCCAGTCCAACTCCACATAGCACTTGTCGGCGATCTCGAGCGTGTTGTCGCAGGCCTCGGGGCAATACGGGAACATCGCCCGCATCTCCTCCTCGGTCTTCATGTAGAACTCCGAGCCAGTCATGCGCATGCGGTTGGGGTCGTCGACCTTGGCGTTCATGCCGATGCACATGATGACGTCCTGCACGGGCGCGTCCTCGCGGCGCAGGTAGTGGAAGTCGTTAGTGGCGATGACCTTGACGCCCACCTGCTTGGCGATGTCGATGAGCGTGCGGTCCATCTGCTCGTCGGTCAGGCCGTTATCGGTGGTAATGCCGTGTTCCTGGATCTCGATATAGAAGTCCCCGGGCTCGAAGGTGTCACGGAAGGTCTCGGCCCATTTAATGGCGCCTTCCATGTCGCCGCGGTCGATGTATTTGGGGATGATGCCGGCGATACAGGCACTCGTGCAGATCATGCCCTTGGCATGGCGGCGCAGGTTGTCGAGCGTCACGCGCGGCTTGTAGTAAAAACCCTGCACGGCGGCCTCGGAGACCGTCTGCATCAGGTTGACGTAGCCCTCCTGGTCCTTGGCCAGAAGGATCATGTGGTAGAGCTCGGGCTTATGGTCGCGGGCGAGCGTCTCGTCCGGCGTAAAGTAGACCTCGCAGCCAAAGATGGGTTTGATGACCAGGGGCGGCTTGAGCTCGTCGATGTTGCCCTTCTCGTCCCACATGGCCATGTCCTTCACATACTGGGCATGCTCGCGCGGGCTTTCCTCGGGGTCGGGCTCCACCAGCTCGTCACGGCGATCCTTTTCCAAGAAGGCCTTGTCGTGGCTCCAGGTTTTGTACTCGGGCGTGTTGTGGTTGACGGCGTCGCAGGCCAGCGCCAGATCGGGCACGCCATACATGTAGCCGTGATCGGTAATGGCCACGGCGGGCATGCCAAGCTCAACAGCACGGTTGACCATATCCTGGATACGGGTTGCGCCGTCGAGCATGGAGAAAACAGTGTGATTGTGCAGATGGACGAATGCCATGTGATGAGCTCCGATGCGGGTTCGTGTTCTGACTGAACGATTTTACCGCACGGCGCGGACGGCACCCGAACCTAGCCAAACCAACACGGCTCCTCTTGCAGTTGCGGTGAAATGCGGACTGATTGGCGGATTTTCTGGCCAAAACAGTCCGTATTCCACCGCAAGTTATCTGAGGGCTAGAGATTGTAGATGACTACTTGAGGTTCGGCGGGTTCGACGAAGATGGCTGGATTCGCCTGCTCCACGCGAACGAACTTGACCGTCACCGTCTCAAAGCCCGCCTTGTGCAACACGTCGGCGTAGACGCGCGCCTGCAGGGCGTGCTTCTCGAGCAGCTGGTCCGGCGTCTCATCCGGCGTGCCACCCGTCTTGTAATCGATGACCAGTGCGCGTGACGGATCGGCCGGGTCGGTCGCCAAAGCGTCGATGGCGCCCTCGGCATAGGCACCGTAGCGAGCGATGTCCTCGTCCTCGCAGCCCAGCGAAAAGAACGGCACCTCGGCGCGAACGCACGGCCACGCGAGCAGATCGGCACGAACAGCCGACTTGAGCCAGCGGTTCAGGGCAACATCGAAGCGCTCGCGCTGTTCTGGCGTCAGGTGCCACAGGCGAGCCAGGGCGTCGGCACGCTCAGCGGGCAGCGCATCGGCACCCATCTCGATGAGCCACTGGCAGGCGGCGTGGAAGGCCGAGCCCAGCGCCATGGGATTGCCGGCGGGCTCGACAGCGGCCACGTCTGCATCCGTCATCTCCGAGCCATCCGACTCTGCATCATCGCCGGACTCGTCCATGGGAACACGAGCCTCGGCGGCACGGTCTTCCGTCTCGGCATGGAGTGCCGCGGCGATTGACGAGTAGCTATACGAGTCACGCGCCGGGAACGGACAGATGCCCATGCGCACGCCCACTGCCTGGGGATACACAAGCTCAAACGAATCGGGCTTGGGGTCAGCAGGACCGGGCACAGTTGAGTGCGCAGCACTATCGGCGACATCGACATCGCCGCGAACAAGCCTGCTCTCGGCATCCAGTGAAGCGTTGGCTTCAAACGCCTGCTCGCCAAAGGTAAAGCCCGCGAGCGAGATGAGCTCGTAGTCGCCCGGCTTGGAGTTGTCGAACACCAAACGGTCGCTATCGAGCTGCGGCATGTCCAGAGCGTCCGTCGGCAGAATGCGGCGCAGGACATCGTAGGTCAGATCCGTCTCGACATCGAAGGTCGGCGCCGCCACCTTGCCGCGGCTCACGCCGGCATCCATCGCCAAGATCACCAGCTCGCGCGCACGCGTCATGGCGACATAGAGCAGACGAGCCCGCTCCTCGAGCGAAAGCTGCAGGTCGTCGTTGCGCAGGCGAACGAATGCCTCGGCGGGAGAACCCGTCGCGCAGACATCCTCCATGAGCTCCGGCGGCAACCACAGCGACGTGCCCTTGCCCTTAAACGCATGCTCAAACTGCTTTTTGACGTCATCGCCCTTCACAAAGGTCCCATCGGCAAGCTTAACGCCATCAAAACGAGCTGGCAGTGCCACGACCTGCGCTCCGCCCTCGACACGCCCCATCTGAGCCGCACCGGACGACTTGCGCACGCCAAAACACTCGGCAACCGCCACGACCGGATACTCCAGACCCTTGGACGCATGCACGGTCATGATGCGCACCGCGCCGTCGCCCTCCTCGTTGAGGGCACCCGGGGCCTCCTTGCCCGCCAAGAAGCGGTCGAAGGCCAGCGCGATGGAACGCGGCGAGTTGCCGAACTCGGTCTCTGCCTCGGCCACGGCGTCGAGCGCCTTGAGCACGTTGGCGGCAATGGCCTTCCCCTCGGGGCCGCGCTGCGCCAGACGCACGAACCAGCCGGAGGCATTGACCACGTCGCGCGCGATGGCAGCGAACGAATCACGCCCCACGCGACGAAGCGCGTAGCGCAGCACCTCGCGGGCACGCGTCACGAGCGGCAGGTTTTGCAAGCCCGGCACATCGGAATCGCTCATGATGCCCGCATCGATGTTGCGACGCGACGTCTCGCCCGTCTGCTCGTCGAGCTTGGTCGCCAGCGCCAGGAACTCCTGGGCGCCGAGTGCAAACATCGGCGAGGCCAACAGTGGCATAAGACCCTGCGCCGTATCGGCCGGATTGGCAAGTGCGCACACCAGGGCACGCACCGTCTGCACCTCGGCTGCCTGGGCAAAGACCGAGCCGCCTGCGATCACGCAGTCGAGCCCTTGGTCGCGGAAGGCCTGCGCATAGACATCGGCGTTGGTCATGCGGCACAGCAGCAGGACCATGCTGCCCTGAGGCTGCCACGCTTTGACGAGCGCTTGGAACCGCTCCGCAATCGCACGAGCTTTCGCCTGCGTTCGCTCCTGCATGCTGCCACCGGCAACGAAGACCGCCTGGCGGCGCGAAGCCTTCGCCTTGAGCTTGTCCTCGCGATCGTCACTCGGCTCAAGATCCAAGAACCCCTGCATCAAACCGCCGGTATCGCCGTCAAAGACGCGCGCCACATAGCGCAGCACCTCGTCGTGGCTGCGGAAGTTACGCACGAGTTTGACGAGCTCGCCGGCGGGGGCATCGGAGACGGCAGTCGTCTCGGGCGCAGCAGAGGAGCCCACCTTGCGTTCCTGGCGACGGAACACCTCGACCTCGGCGCCACGGAAGCGGTAGATCGACTGCTGCGCATCGCCCACGGTGCACAGCGCGCGCTCCCCCGCGCCCGTCAGATAGCGAATCAGATCGACCTGCATCTGGTCGGTATCTTGGAACTCGTCGATCATGACCATCTTAAAGCGGCCCTCGTAGGCGGCTCGGATGGCGGGACAATCGCGCAGCGCCTCGTATGCCATGCGCAACAGATCGTTATTGTCGAGTGCGGACTGGTCAGCCTTGAGCGCACGGTATTCCGCCTCTACGGCACGGGCAAGCCCCGTCAGCGCATCAAGTGCCGGGTCACCGCAAGCCAGCACAATATTGACGAACGTGTCGGCAGCCTCTGCCTTAAGCAGCTCGACATTCTCCTTTGGGAACATCTTACTCGCGCGCGGCATACTGCACGCCATCATAAGCCGCGCCACATCCGCCATGGTCTTGCCGCTCGCCTCGAACGCGTCGATGGCCTCGAGCGCCACCTGCGCCTTTTCGGTCGCCGCCTTGCTCGCGCCGAGCGCCGCGCGATAGGCGTCTGCCAGGGCCGAGGTATCGGCACAGCCACGAACCACGCACACGTCGTCCATGCCGCCCGGCAGCTGGCTCGATAGCTCCAATAGGTTGCGCACCAGACCTTTGATGGTGGTGCCGCTGCCAAAGGGACCGCCCTCACCCGCCATGGGATACCAGGCATAGAGTGCTTTGAGCGAAGCCGCGAGTTCGGGAGCGGCATCGGGCGCCGTCGCGCGGCCCAGCACATGCTCGACAGCCTGATCCATAAGCTCATCGGTATCGGTAAGCACCGTGAACTCGGGATCGATGCCCAACTCCAACGCGTGCGCGCGCAGGATTCGCGAGCACATGCCGTGAATGGTCGAGATCCAAGCGTCGTCGACCGTCAGGGCCTCTTCGTCCATACCCTCTTCGATGAGCGCGCGGCGCACGCGGTCGCGAATCTCGGCCGCGGCGTCTTTGGTAAAGGTAATGGCGAGCACCTGATCCAGATGCTCGACAAACGGACCGGATTCGGGCGAGAGTGCGTAGACGATGCGGCGCGTAAGGGTAAAGGTCTTGCCCGAGCCGGCACCCGCCGAGACAAATAGCGGGCGGTCGAGCGTTTTGACGACTTGCAGCTGTTGCGGCATCAAAGTCGAAAGATCCATGGTCTACACGTCCCTCCTTACAAACGTTCCTTCGTGGTTATACGAGCAGCGCGCGTGCGCAGCTTGCGCCGATGTCGGATCGACCGCCGTCACGACGCCCGCCTTGAGTTCGCGCAGCCGCTCGGCAATGCCGGTCTCCACGCGATCGAGCAGCACATCGAAGTCCATGTTGCCGCCCTCGCCCGGGAAGCCCTTCTTAAGGCCCGGAATGCGACCGTCGCCGCGCTCCTGCTCCAACAGCTCGGCGCTCGCGGCACCGCGCAGCGCGGGCTTGCCGCCCTTGGTGGAAAAGTAAAGCGCCGCACGGGTATTCAGATCCAGCGCCCGGCGCATGGCCTGGGCGTAGATGAGCGTTTGGGTATGTGGCGGCAACCAGCGCGGATCGTCGATGGGCGCCGCGCCCGATTCCTCGTCGCGCACCGTAGGGTCGGCGAGCTTAAACTCCTCAACGCCCGTGCGATGCTTGTAGTCGATCACCACGGCACGATTCTCGGCGTCCACGTCCACGCGGTCGATGCGCCCGCCAAGCGGCCAGCCGGCATACTCGACCTTGAGCTCGTTGAAGGCGAACTCCAGGTAGCGCGGGGCAAAGGGGGCAAGTGCCTCGGACTCGTAGGCAAGCACGCCCTCAAGCTGCGGCAAGATCTCGGCCACCTGGCGCTCCTCCACCGCAGAGAGCGGCACCAGCGGGCCCTCCGTGCCTCGCTTGCCGGCGTGCTCGGTCAACGTCTCGTCAAAGACCTCGCGCAGCAGCTCCTGGGCGCGCGGCAGATTCTCGGGCGTCACGCGCTCCATGCCCTCCTGGGGCAGGCGGGCATGCAGGCGCTCCAGCACATCGTGGACAAAGTTGCCCTTCTCCATGTTGCCAAAGCCCGCGTCGATGGACTGGGGCTTCACGCGATACGACACGAACCAGCACAGCGGGCACGTCGAGTACGCCTCAATCTGCGAGGCAGACGTCAGACGCGGCACGAGCGGCGCGTTCTCGTCCTCGCCATCGCGGCGGCGCAGGACCAGGTACGGCACGGCCGCCTCACCCAAATGCTGAGGAGCCTCGCACGCGACGCGCTTGCACTCGATGCCCTCGCCGGCTGCTGGATCAAAATCGGCGACGATACCGCCCTCGCCCACGCACGCAGCCTTGACGGCGCCAGTGGCCTCGGCGTGCGCCCGCAGCTCGGTCCACACGGCAGCCGGATAGCACTCGCGTGCCTGGCGATCGTGAGTCACGCGAGCAAGCACAACGGGGCCGCGCGCCGCCTGCATCGCGCGGCCAAAGCGCACGCGCAGCAGGGCCGCGGGCTCAAGCGCCACACCCTCGCGACCAAGACTCGCCGTCAGCGTGGCCAGCGGGCCCTCCTCATGTGAGAGCGGATAGCTGTCCAAGTCGACGTCGGCAAACAGAACGGCATCGTAGCTGCCGGGGCGCAGGGCTGCCGCATCGGCAAGCGACGCAAAGCGCAGCTGGGCGCGCGGCGTGCGGTCGACCTCGTAGGTCTCGTAATCGTATGCTGTGCTGCGCATGTCCACCTTGGTACGAACGTCGTCGAGCACGGGCACGGTCGCGACCTGCGACACGTCGAGCGCGCGGGCGTCGTTCATAAGAATGTCGATGGCATGTCGCAGCAGGGCGGTCTCCGCCTGGCGACGGGCCTGACCGTCAAGGCCTCCAAGGGCGCGATCGGGCAACGCCTCGGCGACGGCGAGCATTGCCTTGAGCGCCGTCACGGGTTTGTCGCGCCACAGCGCTTGGAACACGTCCGAGACCACGCACGGCACGTTCTTAAACCAGTTCTCATCACTGGCAGCTTTGCGCGTACCCCTCACCTGGCCCTGTACGCTCTGCAGCAGGCTCTTGACGGCCGTGGTGGTCTTGCCACGCGACAGACGCATGTTCTTGTCGAAGGTGCGCGCGCTGGCAGCATCGGCACCCGAAAGCGGACTGTAAATCCAGTCGGTAAGCTCCGGCGCGGGCCACCACTCGGTCTTGGAGGCGGTGCCCTCGTCAGCGGCCTTCATGCGCTCGATCAGATTGGCGAGCGCCGTGAACTGCCTGCCCGCGATGGATTGGGAAAACGCCGTGAACTCGGTTGTCTCAGCAGCGATGTGACGCGCCGCCAAACGGGCAGCGAGTTCACCGAACAGCTGGGGCGCCCGGGCGGAAACCACGAGCACGCGCGCGGCGTCCTCACACGTTTTTACCAGCTCATCGATTGCATCCACATAGGCGTGGGCGCGGGCGTGAGGGCCGGCAACCTCTACAAAGGTAAGCTGAGCGGCGGACTCGGAGGCAGTCTGAGGCGCAGCGGCACCCTCCCCCAGCGGCGCGGCCTCAAACAGCACACCGCGGGCATCAAAGGCAGCAGCCAGGTCCTCGCGCATTGCCGCCTGCTCGCGGGCAAGCAGCACAACGACCTCTCCCCCGTTGTTTGCCACGGCGGACAGCAACTCGAGCAGGCCGTGCGTAAACGACGTGACGCCGCGCACACATACCGCGCGGGCGCACGCCGGAAGGTTGTCGGCCAGCACCTCGGCCATAAGGTCAGCCGCCTCGCAGGGCTCGACCATGTCTCGACGGTCCAAGCCGCTCGCATAGGCACTCAACAGCTCGAACACGCGAGCCTCGGCGTCGCTCTTGGGATCGGGCCGGCAAACGTCGCCGCAGCAGCGCTCGGCACCCGTTCCCGCTACGCCCGGCAACACATCGCGGGCCATGCGCGCGAGCATGCGCACCGTGCCCTGACTGCGCGAAAGCGGCTGCAGGTCCGCATCGTCGCGACGGGCGATCATGTCCGAGAACAGCATCTGGCGCTGCATGTTGTCGACAAAGCTGCGGCCATCGCCCATAAGCTCCCACAGCGAACGAAGCCACGACGCGGGGGTTTTGTAGTCAACGCCCAGCGAGGCGCCAGCAACCGCAGCATCGTGACGGCACAGGTCGAGCTCGGCAAACGAGGGCGCCAGCAAAACGGCACGCCCGTGGCGGGCAACCAGGTCGGCGAGCAACGCCGCCTCGGCGTCGCTCAAGTCCGTACCGGTATTGGTGGTATAGATTCGAACAGGCATGGTCCTCCACTCAAACCGTTCGCAATAATCAATGCATCCATCCTACCCGCCCACGCGGACAGATTTGCCCCACGCCAACAGATTTGATCCCTTGGGGACGGAGGAAAACGGATCACCGAAGGGGTCAGTCTAACCATGCAATCCGTTTCCCCCGTCCCCAAGGGATCAAAAAACCGCCCCCGAAGGGACGGTTCTGCGCAATTCGTTTTTGCCGCTGGCCTACTCGCCATCCTCCAGTTTGATGAGGATCTTGCGATAGCCACCGTACTCGCCATTAAGCGCCTTGGACACGCGGCTCACCGTGGTGGACGAAGCGCCGGTGCGCGCCTGAACCTCAACATAGGGCTCGCCCTCGTCCAGATAGCGCGCGACCTGCAGACGCTGCGATAAATCGCAAATCTCGCGCGGCGTGCAGATATCGGTTAAAAACGCCTGGATATCGTTCTCGTCGTCCAAAAGACTAAATGCGTGGACCAGCTGCTTGACATCAGGCTTGTCAAACATGTTCTCGATATTCATCGATCACCGCCAAACCCGCCAAAAGGCATCGAAGTTGATACTAACATCGGGCATCGTTCGCCCGTAAATATGCAATAAAACTATGCATGGGTCATTTGCCCGTAGCAGTGTAGCACACCACTAAACTAAAGTGACAAGACTCTCTGTCAGCGGCACGTTTTTCAGGACGAACGCCGTTTAGAAACCGAATGCGCACGTAAGCTCCACGAATATCTGAGACAATAGGCGCCCAAACACCGCGGCGCGCCCGCGCAACCATCCAAGTCGCCGCCGCAAGCCGCTTCACGCGACGCCAGCAACCCCGGCGCAAGAAAGGATTCACGCCATGCGCTTTATGCTTAACTGGCTCTTCACCTCGATCGCCATCGCGATCGCCACGTTCCTCGTCCCCGGTATCCAACCCTTCGGCTTTGCCGAGGCCTGGGTCTGCTTTGCCTTTGTGGGACTGTTCCTCAACATCGTCGATTCGTTCGTCAAACCGTTCCTCACGGTCATCTCGCTGCCGCTCACGATCATTACGCTCGGCATTTTCCAGCTCGTGCTCAACAGCTTTATGCTGGAGCTCGCCAGCTACCTGTCGGTCAACCTGTTGGGCGTCGGCATCTCCATCGCCGGCTTTGGCTCGGCCTTTATGGGCAGCATCCTAGTGTCCATCATGCGCAGTATCCTCGATAGTATTGCCGAAGAGTAGAACGCCCCCGGCACACAAACTCATCGGACCAAATCAAAGGCCGCCCATCGCAAAAATGGGCGGCCTTCTTATTTGCCAAGTCTCAAAGGACGAGAGAATCTACCATTTCTACCCGTCCCCACATGGCGGGTGTGGGTTAGATGACGTAGTCGTAGCCATGGTTGGGAGCGACAAGCTGATCGAGCGTCACGCCGTCGAGGTAGTCGTTGATGAGCTTGTCCAGGTTCTTCCACACGTCGAGCGTGGGGCACTCATCCGAACGTGAACAGCCCTTGCAGTCGCCGTCCAGGCATGCGACCGGCGCCAGGCTGCCCTCGGTCAGGCGCAGGATCTCGCCCACCGTATACTGCTCGGGCGGGCGCGTGAGCACGTAGCCGCCGCCCTTGCCGCGCATGCCCGAGAGCATATTGGCGCAGACGAGCGTAGCCAAAATGTTCTCCAGATATTTCTCCGAAATCCCCTGACGCGCGGCGATCTCTTTGAGGGGAATGCGGCCTGCCGCCTGGTGCTCGGCCAGGTCAACCATAACGCGCAGGGCGTACCTGCCCTTAGTAGAAACCAACATATATAGTGCTGCCTTTCGGTCTTTTAGTCCGTTGAAATTCTAGCCGAAAAATTGGCTTTGAAAATACCTATTCCCGTCAAGCTGGTTAATCGCCTCGTAATAATCTTCTATTTCCTATTGCGTTACTAGGCTTTACTGTCTACTATGCTTGCCAACAGCAAAAAGAACAACCCATAAGGTTTATGGGTTTCGCTGCTACACACACCGTAAAACCACACGGTATCCAGTCATTTGAACACTTTGGAGGTTCACCATGAGCAATGTTTATACGTCCATCGATCAGCTTATCGGCCACACCCCGCTTCTGGAGCTCACTCACTTTGAGGCCGATGAGGACCTCAAGGCCCGCGTGCTCGTCAAGCTGGAATACTTCAACCCCGCCGGGTCCGTTAAAGACCGCGTCGCCAAGAACATGATTGACGAGGCCGAGAAGGCCGGCAAGCTCGTGCGCGGCGGCGACTACACCATCATCGAGCCCACGAGCGGCAACACCGGCGTCGGCATCGCCTCGGTGGCGGCGGCTCGCGGCTACAAGGTGATCATCACCATGCCCGAGACTATGTCCGTCGAGCGTCGCAAGCTTATGCAGGCATATGGCGCACAACTCGTGCTCACCGACGGCTCCAAAGGCATGAAGGGCGCTATCGCCAAAGCCGAGGAGCTGCAGAAGGAGACTCCCAACAGCATACTCGCCGGCCAGTTTGTGAACCCCGCCAACCCCGCCATCCACAAGGCCACGACCGGCCCCGAGATCTGGGATGACACCGACGGCGAGGTCGATATCTTCGTCGCCGGCGTCGGCACCGGCGGCACCGTGACCGGCGTGGGCGAGTTCCTCAAGGAGCAGAACCCCGAGATTCAGGTCGTCGCCGTCGAGCCCGCCACCTCCCCGGTGCTCTCTAAGGGCCAGGCCGGCCCGCACAAGATCCAGGGCATCGGCGCCGGCTTTGTGCCCGACGTCCTCGACACCCAGATCTACGACGAGATCATCCCCGTCGAGAGCGACGACGCCTTTGCCACCGGCCGCGCCGTGGGCCACAAGGAGGGCGTGCTCGTGGGCATTTCGTCCGGCGCCGCCGTGTGGGCCGCACTGCAGCTGGCCAAGCGCCCCGAGAACGAAGGCAAGACCATCGTGGCGCTGCTCGCCGATACCGGTGAGCGCTACCTGTCCACGGCACTCTTCCAGGACTAGGGCCCGTCGCCCATAGGTTGAGCCCAGGGACGGGCCGGTCTCCTCTCTCCCGGCAGTCTGAGCCCATCCCATCAGGGTGTCCCACGAGACGTCCGAACTTGCTACAATGTCTGCGGCGCGGAACCAGCCTCCCGCGCCGCTTTTCTTTTTTGGCCACATGCCACCAAGGAGAACCTCCCCATGCACAACAAGCGCGTGCTCGTCGCCATGAGCGGCGGCGTCGATTCCAGCGTGACTGCCTATCTGCTTAAAAGTCAGGGCTACGAATGTGTCGGTGCCACCATGCGCCTCACCTGCCCCGTGCCCGACCCCGCCACGGGCATGAGCAAAGTCGACCGCGACATCGCCGATGCAAAGGCCGTCGCCGAGCGCCTGGGGATACCCCACCACGTGCTCGACCTGCAGCAAACCTTCGACCGCAGCGTTATCGAGCGCTTTGTGAACGCCTACCAGGAAGGACTGACGCCCAACCCGTGCATCATCTGCAACCGCCACATTAAGTTTGGCGCGCTGCTCGATGCGGCGCTGGACATGGGCTGCGACTACATCGCCACAGGTCACTACGCCAAAACGAGCCAGGCGACAGACGGCACCTGGCAGCTACATCGCGGCGAAGATCCCAAAAAGGACCAAAGCTACTTTTTGTATTCGCTTACGCAAGAGCGCCTGGCACGCACAATCTTTCCGCTGGCCGGGCTGGACAAGGAGCGCGACGTTCGCCGCATTGCCGCCGAGCAGGGCTTCATCAACGCCAAGAAGGCCGAGAGCGAGGATATCTGCTTTATCGCGGACGGCGACTACGCGGGCTATATCGAGCGCCGCTGCGGACATGCCGCCGAGCCGGGCGATATTGTATGGCGCGACGGCAGCGTGGTCGGACGTCACAACGGCGCCTTGCGTTATACCATCGGCCAGCGCAAGGGCCTGGGCGTCGCGATGGCGCATCCCGTGTACGTAACGGGCGTCGATGCCGCCAACAACATTGTGCATCTGGGCGAGGCCGAGGATCTGACGGCCACAGCGCTCACGGCCAACGACTGGATCTGGAGCGCCCCTGCCGACCACATGGAGGCAGAGCTCGATGCCGGCGGCATTCACGTGGGCGCCAAGTACCGCTACCGTCAGAAAGACCAGGCAGCGACCCTTACGCGTGACGCCAACGGGCAAATGCTGCTAACTTTTGACGAGCCGCAACGAGCCATCGCCCCCGGCCAGGCCGTTGTAGTCTATCGCGGCGACATCGTCCTGGGTGGCGGTACGGTGACCGGCGCACTTAAGTAGCCCCATCCCCTTCATAAGTTGCGGTGAAATAGGGACTGTTTAAGCGTTTAAAACCGCCAAACAGTCCCTATTTCACCGCAACTTAGAGAGGACGGCCTCGGTCGGTACTGCCGTATCAGCCGAGGCCGCTGCATCGCTAGCGCTGTACGTAGGCGCGGACGAGCTCGAAGGTGTTGCGCACGCCGTCCATGTGGCTACGCTCGTAGTTGTGGCTCGCATACACGCCGGGGCCGATCAGACCATGGCGAATGTCGTAGCCGGCAGAGAGCGTGGCTTCGACGTCCGAACCGTAATGCGGATACACGTCGATAGCGTAATCGAGCTCAAGCTCGCGCGCGATATTGGACAGCGCCGTCACCAGGTCGTAGTTGTACGGACCGCCCGAATCCTTGGCGCAGATCGACACCATGTGCTCGGTGCAGCCTAGGTCGTCGCCCACGCAGCCCATGTCAACGCTGATCATCTCGCGCGTGTCGGCCGGCACGAAGGCGCCGCCGTGGCCCACCTCCTCGTACACGGTAAAGAGCAGCGAAACCTTACGCGAAAGCGTCACCTCGCCAGCGGCGACGGCACGCGCCAAGCCCAACAAAATGGCGGCCGATAGCTTGTCATCCAGGAAGCGGCTCTTAATGTAGCCGCTCTCCGTCACCGTCGTGCGAGGATCCATAGCGATGATGTCGCCGGTCTGAATACCCAGCTCGAGCACATCGTCCTTGCTGTCGACGTTCTCGTCGAGCAAGATCTCCATGTTCTTCTCGATGGTCTTGACCGGCTCGTCGGCCACGTGCGCCGAAGGCTCGGTGTTAAGAACCACGCCCGTGTAGACATTGCCGTCGCGCGTGTAGACGGTGCAGTTCTCGCCATCGGCCGTAGACCACTGATGCCCACCGAGCGTCGTGGGGCGCAGGCGGCCATTGTCCTTAATGGAACGCACCATGGCGCCTAGGGTATCGACATGGCTCGCCAGTACGAGCGGCTCGCCCTCGCCGCCAAGCTCAACGAGCACGTTACCCTTATTAGAACGCTCAGGCCCAAACCCCATATCGCGCAGGGTCTCCATCAGATAATCAGTCGCCGCACGGGTATAGCCGGTAGGGGAGGCAATAGAAGTCAGCGTCTTAAGCTGTCCTGCGATATAGGAGAGCGTCTCCTCTAGAGAAGCATCAATATTAGAAGTCATATGCATCCTTCCAAGTAAAACTAAGACCGAGTCCCGATTTTAACCGTTCTGCACGTGCAATGCCCCAGGAGCCGAGCCGCCTCCAGACGTCCCCGCACCGGTTTTGTGCACGTGCACGGTTTACAATCTCAATCTTGCATAAATCCTACTGGTATTTGCATAGAAATGAGGCATCTTTTTGCTTCGTCTCAGGGTGCCCCACCTTGGACCGTGCAAAAAACGGAGTATTCAGCACCGTGGGCCCCAACGGCCCCATCACGAACGACAAAACGACGCGGTTACAGCAGTGTTGCAGGTCGTCGCAAAGCAGAAACTCAGTAACAACCCCCTCCACTCATCGATAGCCCGCCCACAATGGCTGTCGATGGGCGCCTGCGGATCACTACCGCCCATTCACAACGTTATGCATTTTTAAGAGCTTGTTGAATACTCCCAAAAATGCACGCAGGGAAGTGCACCACCTATCCGCAGCGGGCAGTACGCCTTGGTTTTGTCCGTCTCAGGGCATCGACGCAGCACAAAAAGCCCCGCCGTGCGTAGCACGGCGGGGCCAGCGGCACGTCAAAAGACCATACACCTACGGGCGAAGGACCACCAAACTGGGCTAGGCAGCCGGGCAGATCTTCTTGAAGAGCTCGATGACGTCGTCGAGCGTTGCCTCGCGCGGGTTACCCGGGAAGCAAGCGTCGGCCATGGCGTCCTTGGCCAGGACCTCGATCTCGTCAGCCTTCATGGCCTCGCAGACGTGCGGGATATTCACGTCGGCGGAAAGCTGCTTGACGGCGGCGATAGCGGCGTCGGCAGCCTCGGCGGTGCTCATGCCCGTGGTGTCAACGCCCATGGCGACGGCAACCTTGGCCAGGCGCTCGGCGCAAACCGGCTTGTTGAACTCCATGGCGATCGGCAGCAGCATGGCGCAAGCGACGCCGTGCGGGGTGTCGTAGTGAGCGGACAGGGTGTGAGCCATGGCGTGGTCGATGCCCAGGCCAACGTTGGAGAAGCCCATGCCGGCGACATACTGGCCAAGGGCCATGCCCTCGCGGCCGGAGCCGGGCTGGCCGGACTTGGCCTCGGCGACGGAGTCACGCAGGTTCTCGCTGATCAGCTTAATAGCCTCAAAGTGGAACATGTCGGACAGCTCCCAGGCACCCTTGGTGGTGTAGCCCTCGATGGCGTGGGTCAGAGCGTCCATACCAGTGGAAGCGGTCAGGCCGGCAGGCATGGAGGCCATCATATCGGGGTCGACGACGGCGACCTCGGGGGCGTCGTTGGTGTCGACGCACACGAACTTGCGGACCTTCTCGGGGTCGGTGATGACGTAGTTGATGGTCACCTCGGCAGCGGTACCGGCGGTCGTCGGCACGGCGATGGTGAACACGGCGTGGTTCTTAGTGGGAGCAACGCCCTCGAGGCTGCGGACATCGGCGAACTCGGGGTTGTTGATGATGATGCCGATGGCCTTGGCGGTGTCCATGGAGGAGCCGCCACCGATGGTCACGATAGCGTCAGCCTCGGCGGCCTTAAAGGCCTCGACGCCGTCCTTGACGTTCTGGATAGTGGGGTTGGGCTTGATCTCGGAGTAGAGGCTCCAAGCGATGCCGGCGGCGTCGAGCTCGTCGGTCACCTTAGCGGTAACGCCAAACTTGACCAGATCGGGGTCGGAGCAGACGAAGATCTTCTTGTAGCCACGACGCTGGAGCTCGCCGGGGATCTCCTTGATGGCGCCGGAACCATGATAAGAAATGGTATTGAGAACGAAACGATTAGCCATTGATAGCCTCCCATCGTGTGCGGGGCACCTATTACGCCCCGCGCTATAAGTTCCATCCTAACGCTTTTGAAACAAAAAACGCGTGAGAACGTCAAAGGTGTTAAAGCGTTTCAACAGAATAACGGAGCCCTAGTTCTTCCCTCCCGACAGCAGCGAAGGCTAGATTATAGGAGCAATCGCCCAAAGAATGCGACCGACTCAGTCTATAAATTGTTTCTGTTTTAGCAATATATGTTTGACAATACGTTTATAAAAAGATACTTTGTAGTGAATAACATGCATGCAGCAAATAACGTCATTCATTTTGTTAGAAATTGCCCATGCGGTTATTGCAGCTGCATCTACTGCAACGTACGGCGTAATTCTCCGCACGAAGCAGAAGACGGTTCCAATTCGATCGAGGCGATGACACATGGTGGCTAGTGGTCCTAAATCGAGCAAGACGGCTACAAACGAATATCGAATCTCAATTGAAGGTAACCCTTATCCGCATACTCTGGCTCTCATCAACCCAGCGGGAGACAGCCTCAACATCAAAAAACATGGGTTCACGGGTCCACTAGGACAGCTATTGAGTCTTAAATATACCGTTTATGACGATGCAAATGAAAAACTCTTCACTGTCGTCGACGGTGGTTTTAGCAACATGCCCAGGGTTGCGCTCATCATCGAACACGAGGAAGTTGCGGTGTTTGATTATGGCCTAAACAGACTTGAGATGAAGTGCATAACGAACATACCGAATTACACAATAAAAGGTAACTTCCTATTTGGAGATTACGATATATTCAGCCAACGGGAAGTGAAACTATCTTCAGTTATCGTCCTTCAATGTGATAAACAATCGTGCTTTAGCATACAGGTTTTGGATAAAGCCGAATTAGCCGCCGCAATTGGAATACCTACAGCCATTGCCCTTCTTAGGGCTCGGATTGAAGAGCATCTCGAATAAATCGCAAAAAGCAGTTCGTAACAACATTCAGGAGCTAGATAGTTTTTTTCCTGGCTCCTGGAACCGTATTACATAGTCTGCAAATTGTTCAAACCATGTCCATGATCCGCAATAATGGCGGCATGCTTTTTCATCTCCTGCGTAAACGCTACTTTCAAAAAGGATATCGAAACACTATCTAAATTGTTGCAAGACTCATCCAGACTAATAATAGAATAGCTGCTCAGAAAGGCTCTACAAAGCAATAAAGAGGACAGTTCTCCGCCTTGATTATCAACTTGATTACTGTCGTCTTATTTTGAATAAAAAGCTCTGACATATGTCCATCCCCTTAACTAATAATCATAGCTGGAAAGATGACATTTTTATTCTATAGCCTCAAGCAACACGCTTTGCTGACGTCAAATCTTGTCATTACAAACATGCACCTTAGCGCTTAAGACTCCAAAAAAAGGGGCGGCCGAGATGGCCGTCCCCTCCCCAATATTGATCAGTGCGGCAAAGGGACAGCCCCTTTGCCGCATTCGGTTACTTTCGGCAGCCCTCTTTCCAAGCCTCGGCCGCAACCTTCCAGCGTAAGCGCAAGTCGCGCTCGCGGTCGATGAACATGATGGCAAACGCGACAAACAGCAGCAAACTCGCCACGACGATGGCGTGCAGCCCCATGCGCTCAATACACCAGTTGCCCAGCACGGCGCCAAACACAAAGATAAAGATCACGCCAAAGTACAGCAGGCCGTTTTCCAAAAAGCCGCGCCTGTGGGTGATGATGTAATCGTCCACGTTTTGCAGCGCGTTGCGCAAGTTGCCGATGCACATGGTCGTAGCGATGCCGTGACCGTGGATCTTGCGGAAGCTCTCGACCTGCATGCCGCAGGCAAATGAGGTGAGGCAGTTGGCGAGCAGGTTGAAATTGCCGCCCGGGATAAAGCTCACGCCCAGCAAGATGACGGCTTCAAAGAACACCGTCACCTGACGCCAGTGGATCACACTGCCAAACCGCTCGTGTACCAGGTCGGCAAGCATAATACCCACGGCAAACGACACCACAGGGAAGAAGTAGCGCCCCGCAAGTGCCCAGTTGCCCTCCGAGATGCTCACGCCCACGAGCAAGATGTTGCCCGTCTGCGCGTTGGCGAAAACATGGTCGCGCCCAATGTACGAATACACGTCCATAAAGCCACCGGCGAGCGCCAAGATGATGCCCAGCTCAATAGACTCCGATATCTGTTTGGCACGCTGCATCGTCGTGCATCCTCCTTGTTGACGACTCTCTCGTGCGTTGGCGGAAACATAGCCGCCGTTCATACTGTAACCCATTGACAACATGGCGTGCGCGCGAGACGGCCCCTTCGACACGGGGATACACAGTCTGGAAACAAACGGCACCCGCATCGACACGCCGATCCGCCAGCCCATGTACTCCACCAGTCTTTTTAGCCCCGTCCCAAAAAGACTGGTTACAATTACGTGCAGCATACAAACACCGGGAGGGATCGTGGCAAAAAAGCCTCAGCACGCTCAGAACAACCAGCGCAGTCAGCAGGGCAAACAGGGCCAGCAGCAAAAGCGCAGCGGTAAGGCGCAGGCCACGGTCGCCCGCACCAAGCATTCCCAAGCGACGCCCACCCGTCCCTGGCGCCCGGGCCGCGATAAGTTCCTCCCCGTCAGCCGCGCCGACATGGATGCGCGCGGCTGGGACCAGTGCGACTTTGTCTACATCTGCGGCGACGCCTACGTGGACCACCCCAGCTTTGGCATGGCCATCGTCAGCCGCGTACTCGACGCGCACGGCTACAAAGTGGGCATCATCTGCCAGCCCGACTGGACCGACCCCGCCAGCATCACCGTGCTCGGCGAGCCGCGCCTGGGCTTTCTCGTCAGTGCCGGCAACATGGACTCCATGGTCAACCACTATTCGGTGACCAAGCACCGCCGCCACACCGACGCCTATACCCCCGGTGGCGAGGAGGGGCACCGCCCCAATCGTGCCGTCACGGTCTACGGCAACCTCATCCGCCAGACGTTCAAGGACGCTCCCATCATCATCGGCGGTATCGAGGCAAGCCTGCGCCGCCTGGCCCACTACGACTACTGGCAGGACAAGCTCAAGCGCTCGGTGCTGCTCGACTCGAGCGCCGACATCCTCATCTACGGCATGGGCGAGCACGCGGTTGTCGAGATCGCCGACGCGCTCGACGCGGGGCTGCCCGTCGATCAGATCACCTATATCAACGGCACCGTCTACCGCACGGGTTCGCTTGACGAGGTCTACGACTACGACCTGCTGCCCAGCTGGAACGACCTTGCCGCCGACAAGCTCAACTACGCACGCAGCTTTAATGTGCAGCAGCAGAATATGGACCCCATCACCGGACATCGCCTGGTAGAGCCCTATCCCAACAACGTCTATGTGGTGCAGAACCCGCCATCGGCGACGCTCACCACCGACGAGATGGACGAGGTGGCCGAACTCCCCTACGCACGCGATTGGCATCCCGACTACGACGCGGCGGGCGGTGTGCCGGCCTTTGCCGAGATCAAGTTTTCCATTAGCTCCAACCGCGGCTGTTTTGGCGAGTGCTCGTTTTGCGCCCTCACCTTCCACCAGGGTCGCGTGCTGCAGATGCGCAGCCACGACTCGATCATACGCGAAGCCGAGCTGCTCACGCGCGATCCTGAGTTTAAGGGCTATATCAACGACGTGGGCGGACCGACGGCAAACTTTAGCCGCCCTGCCTGCGACAAGCAGCTCAAGCATGGCGTGTGCAAGAACAAGCGCTGCCTGTGGCCGAGCGTATGCAAGAACATGGTGGTCGACGAGAGCGGCTATACGCAGTTGCTGCGCGACCTGCGCCAGCTGCCGGGCGTCAAGAAGGTCTTCGTCCGCAGCGGCATCCGCTTTGACTACACCATGGCCGATGCCTCGGACGAGTTTTTGCGCGAGCTGCTGGAGCACCATGTCTCGGGCCAGCTGCGCGTGGCACCCGAGCACGTGAGCGACGCGGTGTTGTCCGTGATGGGCAAGCCGAGCCGAGCCGTCTACGACGCGTTCTGCCGTAAATTTGAACGCCTGAACCGCGAATACGGACTCAAGCAGTACGTAGTGCCGTACCTAATCTCGAGCCATCCCGGCTCAACGATGAAGGAAGCCGTGGACCTTGCCGAAGCCGTGCGCGACATGGGCTACATGCCCGAGCAGGTGCAGGACTTCTACCCCACCCCGTCCACCATGTCAACCTGCATGTACTACACCGGCGTGGACCCACGTACCATGCAGCCGATCTACGTGGCACGCGACCCGCACGAGAAGGCCATGCAGCGTGCGCTCATCCAATACCGCAAGCCCGAGAACTACAAGCTCGTGCGCGAGGCGCTGGAAAAAGCCGGGCGTCGTGACCTGATCGGCTACACCAAGCATTGCCTGATCCGTCCCGTGCCGCCGCGACCGGGCGAGACGTCTGCTGGCGGCGGACATGGCGCCGGCAATAAGGGCGGCAAGGCCCACGGTGGCGCTGGCGGCGCCGGCAAGGGGCCTAAGGGCAGCAAGGGTCACGGCGGCATGTCGCGCGCGCAGAACACTGCCGGCCGCAACCGCGCGGCCCAGGGACGGCAGGGCGCCAACGGAGGCGGCAGGCGCAACTAAGGCAGCGGTGCCGTCGCTATGTCCGTCTCGCATGCGTGGCGCAGTGAGCGCATCGCCTCCACGAGGATGATGCCGGCGATGGCAACCGTGACCGCCACGTCGAGCGGCGTGTTCACAAACCAGAGCATCGTCATGAGATACGACCCGGCATTAAAGGCAAAGTGCAGCAGAATCGTGTAGCAGAGCTTTCCGGTGGTCACGAGTACCCAGCCAAAGATGAGGCCGGCGGCACCCGCATAGCAGCCCTGTACCCAATTCATGTGCATAAAGCCGAAGATTGCCGCCTGCAGCACAATCGCCGCGGCGACGCCCCAGGTACTCGGGGCCGCCCAGGGCACTATGGCGCCGTCCTGCGCGTTCGCGCGGCGCCGGCGCTTCCAGAGCGAACGGCACTGTGGATTAAACGCACGCAGCGAAAACTCAAAGATGATGCCGCGCACCAGGAGCTCTTCGCAAAACGGAGCGCCGAGCACTGTGGTCAAGACCGCAAGAAGGCTGGTATCGCCCATGCCCGTCTCCTCGACGAGATCGCTATAGTCTGCCGCGACCTCGGGCAGCAGCGACAGTACGCCGTCGCATAGGTAGCTAATGACCACCTGCATGGATAGGCCGATCACAACAATGCAGACAATGCGCTTCCATGCCGCGCCTGCTCCCCCGCCGAGTGGGCGTTCGCCTTGCCGGCGCGCCATGAAGGAGCGGGGCCACAGATAACGCCACCACAGCAGCGCCATCAAAAATGACGCCGTCTGAGCGACAGCCTGAAACCATTGGATATCGAGATTGTCGACCGGGAAACCTGTCAGCGCCGACACGATGTCCAACGCGGAGAACAAAACCATGCTCAGGGCAATATCGGCAGCGACGACGCCAAAACAGGCAAGCGCCCAAATCATCGCATTGAGCATGCCAACCTCCTCCCGACGACTAGTCATTGGGGACGTTCTTCAACGACTAGCTGTTGGGGGCACTCTTTGCCAAAGGCCCCGTTGGGCGAGATGTCAAACGGAAAGGTGCCGCAGCGATTGAACGCGGCGATAAACATGCGGATGGCGTTGGACGGCGTGGTGCCCACGAGCTGGGTTGCCGCCGCGAAGGCTGCCTTCTCCTCGGGCAAGACCTTCGCGACTACGGGGGTCATGTGTTCTGCCATGGCGCTTCCTTTTTGAAACGACGGTGGTGCGGATAGATGCGGGCCACGCGGCTGGGCGACGGGCTGTGAAGGCAACCCGATTGACCCGCATCTGGAGTTTGTTTCTGCGGCGTTGGTATTACTTGGTATTCCTAAGTATTACCCCGCAGATAGAATACCACACCAGACCCCATGGGGACGGAGGAAAACGAATCATTTTGTTGCTGAGTTAGTTTTTAGAGCGTGATGATGTCCGAGATATCGAGGGCCTGAGCGTCGGCGGCGTCGTGCGTGGCAAGCAAGAGCGTGCGGCCGTCGAGCAGGTCGAGCACGACCTTGGTCGTCGCATCGCGCGCGGCGGCATCCAGGCCGGTAAAGGGCTCGTCAAGAATCACCGCGCCGCCCGGGCACAGCAGGGCTCGAGCGATCTCGACGCGACGGCGCTGCCCGCCCGAAAGCTCGGCCACGCGAGCATCCACATCGACTCCCGGCACCAGCAGGCGCAGCAATGCCGCGGCGCTCGAAGCATCCACGCGCGCATCGGCGCACACCAGCACGTTATCCAGCGCCGAGGCGGACTCGGCCAAGCGTGCATCCTGAAACACCATCGAGCACGGCGCGGACTCCCCCGCCGCTAGCGCAAGCAGCGTCGACTTGCCCGCACCCGAAGCACCCATCACACAGATACGCCCGCCCGCGGGCACGTTGAGCGCCAGACCGTCCAGTGCCGGAGCCCACGGCGCACGATCGCCCACGGCAAGCGCAAGCTCCGCTGCAGTGCCATCGCTCGCAGCCCCCGCACGCCCGCGCAGTCCATGCCCATGCGCCCGCACGGCCGCGCGCCACGCCACGGGTCCCGAAACCCGCAGCAGCCACACCAGCACGCGCTCACACGCCCACGAGGCGGCAACGACCAGCACGGTCCACGCCAGCAAATCAGCCGTCTCAATCAAAAGCTTTGCCTGATAGATGCGCTCACCCACGGTGCCCACCGCCATGCCGATCAGCTCGGCTGCCACGCCGGCCTTCCAGCTCATGCCGATCACGGCGCGGGCGCACGAAAGCACAAACGGCAGGACTTCGCGCCAGGTATGGGCGCAAAACAGGCGCCAGCCGCGCACGCCATGCAGACGGAACATCTGCTCCAGCGGTTTATTCACCCGTGCCAAGCCCTCGGCCAGCGAAAAATACACGCCCGGCAGCGCCATCAAAAAGACAGCGGCGATGCTCACGCGCGCCGATCCCAACCAAATAAGCAGCAGGACCACCACGCAGGCGACCGGCGTCGCCTTTACAAACGACAGCGCCGGAGCCACCAAGTGCGCGAACGCCCGCGACCGTGACGAAATCCCGGCAAGCACGCCACCACACACCGCGGCAAGCGCCAGCCCGCCCAGTATTCGCGCGCCCGAGCCCGCCAAAATCGTCCAGGTGCCGCCATCGCACACCAGGCGCAGCAGCGCCAAGGCAACAGCACCCGGCCCCGGCAAGATCAGCGGCTGCGCTACCAACGCCGCCACCAGCATCCACGCGGCAAGCCAAAAGGCGGCGACGGCACCCGCTGCCGCCACCGCCTTCATACGCTCCGTCATTTGTCGAGCAAACGCACGCACGGGCTACTCCATGTAGTAGAAATCGTCAGCCGGGAGCTTGCCACCCACGGCGCTCGCGTCCGCATCGGCCAGCACCTGCAGGTACCCACCGAGCGCCGCCTTCATATCCTTCCCCGTCCGGCACACGAGCATGCACCCGGGAATCGCCTTTTCGGCAATCGTGGCGTTATCCACGATGTCCGCATCGACCACGGCCTGAGCCCAGTCTGCCGGCGCCGCATTGACGGCCTTAACGCTCGCCGCATGGCAGCGCAAGAATTCCGCCACGGCCTCGGGATGCTCCTCGGCAAAGGCACGGCGCACCACGGTTACGCCCGTCAGCAAACGGGAGCCCGTGTCGCCCGCCAGCTCATCCCACACATCGGTCAGGCTTACCGGCGCCGACAGCTTGCCTCCGCTCTTTGCAATGGCAGCGGTCTTGAAGGGCTCGGGCAGCACGCCCACAGCAGACGGATCGGCAAGCAGCGCCGAGAGCACCTCGGTGGGCTCGCTCTTAAACTCAAGCGCCACCTGACCGGTCAGGCCCGCGCGCTCCAGCAGATAGTTCATGACGTACTCCGGTGTGGTGCCCTTGCCCGTCATGTAGACGGTACGACCCGCCAGGTCACCAAACGAAGTCACGTCCGCGTCGCCCGTCACCACGCTCAGCACGCCAAGCGTATTGATATCAATGACCTGTACCGCACCCTCGGTCTTGTTGTAGAGAACGCTCGCCACGTTGGCGGGTACCAAGGCAATGTCGACATCGCCCTGAATCACCTTGGGCACGATCTCGTCGGCGGCAGTGTTGATCGCAAAGTCGAACTCATTGTCTGTCTCGCCATCGGCTGCCTGGTCCATAAACTGCACCAGACCGATCGACGTCGGACCCTTGAGCGAGGCGACGTGCACCTCGACCGGCTCTGCGGCAGCACCGGCGCCGTCCGTGGCAACCGAGCCCGCGGCGGACCCGGCACCGGCAGCCCCGCCGCCACAGCCCGCGAGCGCAAGTGACAGGGCGCCCGCGGCGAGCGCCGAGGCAAACCCCCGGCGCGACATCTCAACATCAAACGCGCGCATCGCTAGCATGTCCCCTCGTTAGGCATCGACCAGGCATGATGGTCGGTATGCAGCAACTCCTCGGCCAGCGGCGAGAGCGGCGCGCCCAAAAACTCGCGGTAGCACGCCTGGACATCGGGATTCTCGTGCGAGAAACGAATGTCCGCCTTCGCATCCAGGCTCCACAGCACCTGGCCACGCTCAGCCGCCAGCTCGCAGCCGTCGTGGATGGGCTGACCGCCGCCACCGACGCAGCCGCCCGGGCACGCCATGACCTCAACAAAGTCATATCTCACACGGCCGTCGCGAATCGCGTCGAGCAGACGGGCGGCGTTGCCCAGCCCGTGCGCCACGGCGACGCGCACCTTGGTACCGTCGATATCGGCCTCGGCCTCCTTCCAGCCCTCGAGTCCGCGCACGTCAGTGAAGAAGTCGGCATCCGGGTTCTTGCCCGTCACCAGGTAATATGCCGAGCGCACGGCGGCCTCCATCACGCCGCCCGTGGCGCCAAAGATCACACCCGCGCCCGTGCCAAAGCCCAACGGCGTATCGAGCGGCTCCTCGACCAGCGTGTCAACGCTCACGTGGCTCGCGCGGATCATGCGCACCATCTCGCGCACCGTCAGCGCAACGTCCACGTCGGGCGCGCCGCCCTCGCCCATCATGCTCGGCAGCGCACACTCGGCCTTCTTGGCCGTGCATGGCATAACGGACACCACGAACAGACGCTCGGGCTCCACGCCCAGCACCTTGGCGTAGTAGGTCTTGGCGATAGCGCCGAACATCTGCTGCGGCGACTTTGACGTGGACAGGCTGTCGACAAACTCGGGGTAACGTGCCTTCACAAAGCGCACCCAGCCCGGGCAGCAGCTCGTAAACATGGGCCAGCCGCGGCTGTCGCCCTCACCCTTAGCGGCGGCGCCCAGGCGCTCGAGCAGCTCGGAGCCCTCCTCCATAATGGTGAGGTCGGCCGAGAAATCGGTATCGAACACATACTCAAAGCCTACGCGGCGCAGCGCGCAAGCCAGACGCTCGACGGTTGCCTCCTCGCGCGGAATGCCGAGCTCCTCGCCCCAAGCACTACGCACGGCCGGCGCGATCTGCACCAGCACGATCTTGTCGGGATTAGCGAGCGCGTCAAACACGGTCTCGGTGTCGTCGCGCTCGCGCAGCGCGCCCGTCGGGCAATGCGTGATGCACTGGCCGCACGCGACGCAATCGGTCTTGCCGATCGGCACGCGCCCGCGGGTGCCCACGGCGGTATGCGTGGCGCGGTTGGTCAGGTCCCAAATCCCTAGGCCCTGTACGCTCTCGCACACCTTGATGCAGCGCATGCATTTAATGCACTTGTCGTTTTCGCGGATGATGGGGAAATCGAAATCCCAGCCCTCGCCCGCCAAATGCCTTTGATACGGCAGATAGAAAATGCCCAGGTCGTTGGCAATGGTCTGCAGGTTGCAGTTACCGCTGCGCACACAGCTCGTGCAGCGTGAATCGTGCTGCGAAAGCAGCAGCTGCACGTTGGTGCGGCGCGCCTCGCGGGCCTTGGGGCTGTTGGTGTGGACCACCATGCCATCGAGCACGTAGTTGTTGCAGGCGGCAACCAGCTGGTCGCAGCCCTCAACCTCGACCACGCACACGCGGCAGCCGCCGATCTCGTTCAGATCGCGCAGGTAGCACAGGGTGGGAATCTGGATGCCGACGGACTTGGCCGCGTCCAGGATCGTGGTGTGCTCGGGCACCACGACCTCGCAATTATCGATAGTGAGCTTGACCATATTGAGTGCTCCGCTTTCGGTGTTATCGCTGACAGTGGGGTTGTTGAGCTCTACCATTCCAGGTTCCTCCCTCCGCGGAACGCGCCAAAACCAAAGTGGTCGCAACGCAGGCAGCGGCTTGCCTCCTGGCGCGCCTCCTCCTCGGTAAGGCCCTGCTCGACCAGATTCCAATCGTGAATACGCTCGCCGGCCTCGCGCTCAGCCAGCTCGCAGCGGCCGCACTCGTGCTTGCCCTTAAACTGAACGGTCGGCAGCTCCACGTCGAGCTTGATCTTGTGGTCGAAGCCCAGATAGCGGTCGATGTTTGCCGAAGCCACGCGGCCGGCGTTGATGGCACGGATGACGGTGGCGGGGCCGGTCTGGCAGTCGCCGCCGCTAAAGAGGCCATCGAAGTTGGGCACGGCACCGTCCGAGTCGGTGACCACGCAACCCCACTTGCAGGCGATGCCCATGTCCTCAAACGGCTTGGAATCGATGTCCTGGCCAATGGCGACAAACACGCGCTCGCAGGGGATGACGCGCTCGGGCGTAGCGGCGGCACGCGGAGCCGGACGACCGCGGCGGGGCTCGCCGATAATCTGCGGTTGCACGCGCAGGCCGCTCACGCGACCATCTTCGCCCGTCTCGATGGCGAGCGGCGCCGTGAGCTCCAGAACCTCGCAACCCTCGGCCTGGGCGCCGGCAATCTCGGCGTCCTGGGCCGTCATATCGCAGATGCGACGGCGGTAGACGATGCTCACCTTTTCGGCACCGCAGCGCACGGCAGAGCGCGCCACGTCCATGGCCACGTTGCCGCCGCCGATGACGCACACGCGCTGGCCGCTCAGGTCGGGCAGCTCGTCGTCTCCGATGGCGCGCAGCATCTTGACGGCCGACTCCACGCCGGGCGCCTCTTCACCCGGAAGGCCGAGCTTCTTGTCGCTATGGGCACCGATGGCCAGGTAGACGGCATCGAACTCGTCGCGCAGGCGAGCGAGCTCCTCGCCGTTCACGGAGTGATCGAGCTCAACGTCGATGCCGGCGCTCAAGATCCAGTCGATCTCGGCCTGCAGGCGCTCGCGCGGCAGACGATAGCTGGGGATGCCGTAGCGCAGCATGCCGCCCAAGTGGTGGCGCTGCTCAAAAATGGTCACCTTGTGGCCCATCACGGCCAGGTAGTAGGCACAGGAAAGGCCAGCCGGGCCGCCGCCGATCACGGAGACGCGCTTACCGGTGTTGTCCACTACATGCGGCTTGTGGTCGTTGAGGTCACTGTGCTCAACGGCAAAACGCTTGAGGGCGAGGATGTTCATGGGGTCGTCGACCATGCCACGGCGGCAATGCATCTCGCAGGGATGCTCGCACACCAGGCCGCAAACGAGCGGCAGCGGGTTATTCTTGCGGATGACCTTGACGGCATCGGCATAGCGGCCGGCCTCGACGAGCGAAATGTAACCGGGAATGTCGACATGCGCCGGACAGCCCGAGACGCACGGGACGCGGGCCTCGCGGTCAAAGCCACAGGAGTGCTCGCGGATGTGGTGCTCAAAATCGTCACGGAAACCGCGGATAGCCGTAAGCGCCATGGCGCCGGCCTCGTAACCGATGGCGCAATCGCTCGAAAGATAGATGGTGCGGGCGGTGCGCTCGATCAGATTGAGCGTGGACTCGTCGGCGCGGCCCTCGAGCACATCGGCGAGCAGATCGCTCAGCGCGCTCAGGCCCACGCGGCAGGGCGTGCACTTGCCGCAGCTCTGGGTGGAGCACAGGTTGACGAGCGCTGCCGTAAACTCAACGGGACACGGGGCGAGCGAACTCACCGCCAGACGACGTCCGAGCGCATCGTGCAGGTCGTCCATGACGGCCTGAGCGTGGCTGCGTTCCATTACGTGCAGTCGAGCCATAAGATCCCCTCTCACATGGCAGCCCGGAGGCGAGGCCGGGCGAAATTGCTACACGCACAACACTGACCTAAAAAGTTGTGAGGTCTCCATACGGTTCGGCAGGCGGTATAAAATGTCACCCTCAGCGGTGAAATAGAACATTACCGCAGATAAATGCCATATTTGATAAAACGCGTTACCAAATTGCAATATTCAATGTGAAAAAGAGCGCCTTACTATTTTTCCTTTTTGATCCGTTTTCCTCCGTCCCCTTCGGATCACATGATCCCTTGGGAACGGAGGAAAACGGATCGTTTTTGGTGCAAAAGGGCCAGGTTTGTTTGCACCAATCTCACTTGCGCTAGATGAAGAGCTCGCATTCCTTCCGCGCGACGCAAACCTTGCTCAGCATCTGGGAAACAGCGGATAGTTTGTTGGAATCAAGCTTGCGAGCACCTCGCGGACATACGGCGATGCAGCGCATGCAGGAGATGCACGCCTCGCCAGCTGCTCGTTTGGGGTCACTCTTGTCGATAGCGCAAACGGGGCACGCCGCGGCGCATGCACCGCAGGAGACACAATCCTCTGTTGCCTCGGGTGCCATGCGGTGACCTCCGGCTTGTTTATAAGGACGATTGCCGGGGATAGAGGGCCCGGACGCATCCTCAGCCAACAGCTTTTGCTGAATTTGCTGCGCAAACTCTGCGAGCTGCGCCGCATCCTGCGCATCCGGTCGCCCAGCAGCAAACTGACGAGCAACGGAATGCTCAGCAATAGCAGAAACCGCTGCAACAACCCTAAATACGGCGCGCTTCGCAACGTCCTCCAGCTCTACGAGCGTGTCCTCAAACGCGCGGTTTCCGTATACGCAAACCAAAACAGCCCGAGCCCCGTTGCCGCGCACCATGCCCAACCGGTCAGCCACCACAGCCGGGATTCTACCGGCATACGCCGGCACAGAGATTACGGCCACGTCGTCCTCAGTCATCGAGACAGCGCTGAAATCTAGCCCGCTATCGGCCAGATCGACGGTAACGGTATTCTTGCCCAGTGCCCCGGCCACAAGGCCAGACACCTTCCGCGTTCCACCCGTCGGACTAAACACAATTTCGAATACGCTCATCGAGGCACCCTCCCCTACGCCTGGCAACGCGTCAAGCCGCTTTCACATCCAGCCAGAGTATACGGCGCATGGGATCCCCGTTTTGGTGCACCAAGCACCCCAATGCACCCACCCTACGCTGTCTGCCTCTTCGTTTTGTATAAATTACGGTACAGATTGCATATACTTACTGGATACCGCCGCGTTCTCCTGAGGTACCCCATCCCGGCACGTGCAAAAAACGGAGTATTCTGCAACGTGACCGCGTCAGCACCGCCGCGGGTGGGCAAAACTGTAGGGCGCCGTATCATTCTAAGTCCCGACATGGCGAGAATGACGCGCCCCTGCTCCGGAAAACGGCGAAATCTGACTCGGAACGCTCGCTAGGGATATCCGAAGGCCACCGTTGGCGACGTCGAATCATATGCAGACAACTCGAACTGCAGAATACTCCAAAAAATGCACGGCGCACCCCATGGGACCCATTGCCGCATGGTAGGAAACAGGCCCACGGCATCCTCTAGATGCATTCCCGAGGAAATCACATTTGAACTAGCGATCGGATACGGCAAACAAAAAGGGCCCCGAGCGTAGTTGCTCGGGGCCCTTGGTTCACCTCGCTCTAGCGGGCGATGCGTATGTTACTTGCGCTTGCCGCCGCCGTCACCGGGGCGACGGGAGCTGCCGCCGCGCTTGCCGCCACGACTATTGCCATAGCTACCACGATTATCGCGACCGCCGGCACGGCCGCCGCGGGAGCCGGCCTGGTTGCCGCCACGCCCGCCACGATAGCCGCCACGACGCTCCTCGCGGGTATCGTCGTAGTTGCGCCAGTCATCGCGACGATCGCGGCTGGCACGCGGATCGCGGCGATCGCGCGACTCGTTAGAGCGGCCAGCACCGCTGCGGCTGCCATTGCCACGAGTGCCCTCGCGATGCTCGCCGCCACGGCCACCGCGCTCATCAAAGCGCTTGCCGCCACGGGACTCGCCGCCGCGAGTACCACGCTCGCCACGCGAACCGCGGCCCTCGCCGCCACGGCGCTCATCACGGCCGCCGCGCTCGCCATCGCGACCGGAACGACGACGATCGCCCGAACCACGCTTGCCGCCACGCGAGCCACGGCCCTCGTCCTCGCGCTCAACACGGCGACGACCGCCGCGGTCCTCGTCCTCGCGGCGACGGCGATGCGCCTCGCCCTGGAACTGCTTGGCACGGCGCTCGGCACGGTTGCCGCGCGGGGCCTGCTCAACGACACCAGCACCGCCGCGCTCCTCGGCAGCCACCTCGCGGGCCACGCTCTCCACAGCCTCGTCCACGCGAGCCTGAACGCCCTCGCGCACGCGGGTCTTGCCGCCGCGCTTGGGACGGCTCGGACGCTCACCGTCGCCGCGACGCTCGTCTCGACCGCGGTTGGAACGACCGGCCACATCACCGTAATCGTCGCCGTTGCGTTTGCCGTCGCGACGCGCCTGCTCAAGCTTCTTCTTGCTCTTGGACTTGCCGCGCTTGGTCTTCTTCTTCACCTTAAAGGCCGCAGGATCGCGCTCGGGGTCAACCGCGGGCGGATTGGGGCCCACATGCAGGTCGCCGGCCTCGTAGATGTCGGCGGTCTTGTCCATGAGCTTCTCGATCTCGTAGAACTCATCGACATCCTGCTCGGTCACAAACGTGATGGCCCAGCCCAGCTCGCCGGCGCGGCCCGTACGGCCAATACGGTGGATGTAGTCGGTCGGCTCGGCCGGCACGTCAAAGTTCACGACGTAGCGCACGTCGCTGATGTCGATGCCGCGGGCGAGCACGTCGGTTGCCACCAACACGTCGACGGTACCGTCGCGGAAGGCCGAAAGGGCACGCTCGCGCTGAGCCTGGCTGCGGTTGCCGTGAATCGCGGCGGCCTTGATGCCCTTGCGCTCCAGACGACGGCAGCAGCTGTCGGCGCGGTGCTTGGTGCGCATAAAGACGATGGTGCGCTCCGGGCCCTCCTTCTTGAGGAACTCGGGCAGCAGATTGTTCTTGGCCTCGATGGACACCGGGAATACAAACTGGTCGACGGTGTCGGCGGTCGACGTGGCGGGCGCGATCTCCACGCGTGCCGGGTCGCTCACCAGGTCGGTGATCTCGCCCACGGCCTCCTCGTCGAGCGTGGCCGAGAACAGCAGCGTCTGACGCTCGGCCGGCGTCTCGCGCACAATGCGGCGGACGGCGGGCAAAAAGCCCATGTCGAGCATGCGGTCGGCCTCGTCCAGCACCAGCACCTTGACCTCGTCCAGGTGGCAGGCGCCCTGCTCGATCAGGTCAACCAGACGGCCCGGCGTAGCGACCAGGATGTCACAGCCGTACTTGAGCGCCGCGGTCTGCGGCTTGTAGCTCACGCCGCCCACGACGGTCACGGCGACATGGCCAGTGACGTCGGCAATCTTGCTCGCGACCTCGTCGATCTGCTGGGCAAGCTCGCGCGTGGGGGTGATGACGAGCATCAAGGGACCGCGACCGTTGCCCTCGGGCTTCTTGGCGCCGCGACGGCGGTTGCGACCGCCACGCTCGCGCACGGGCTTGGGCGGAGCGATGTGCTCCAGGTTGTTCATGGTCGGCAGCAAGAAGGCGGCCGTCTTGCCGGTGCCGGTCTGAGCAGCGGCAAGCAGGTCGCGGCCCTCGAGCACCACGGGGATCGAGCCAGCCTGGACAGGCGTGGGCGCCGTGTAGCCTAGGTTCTCGATAGCACGAAGCATCTCGTCCGAAAGGCCCAGCTCGTCAAAGGCGGGCAGGCTCTCGGTAGCGGACTCGACGGTCTGGGCAGCATTTGCCTCGTCGGCGGCATCGAAGGCAGCCTGGGTCATGACCTCGCGGGTCTCGTCCAGAATCTCGGCGTCGGTGACGTCGGATACAGAATTACGCATATGTCGTTGTTCCTTATCTGCACGCGTCATGAGCGCGGCATGCGGCCGCGCGGGCGTGCTTGGTAGTGCGCTAATACATACAAAAACGGGTGCGCACAGAGAGGACGTTGCTCAGCACGCTGGCGATCGCTTTGGCAGCCCTGTCACACGCCGTCCAGACGCAGCAGCTCTAAGCGATGGAGCAGATTCGCCGCCGGTTAGTATACCCGTGCTTCGCATGCCCCCACGTAAACCACAGATGACGAGGCGGACGGGGTGGGCCCGGCTGATTGTCTCAATCTGTAACATCTACAGGGCAAATCTTCCTCTACGTGTTACAGATCGAGACAAACGGTCGACACGGTTCACAAACGTCTCAATCTGTAACAGTTACCGAGTAAAATCGGTCCTAATTGTTATAGATCAAGACAGAGGGGGATTTCCGTCCAGTCCAAACCAAATCTCTCAGTCTTCCTGCAATTTCGAACATGTGGCCTATAATGTTGCTTTGGTTACGCTGTATATTGCGCAGCCATTTAATACGTCGCCCACCGGGAGCCATTAATTCCTATCGCCATATTGGCTAGGAAGCAATCAAAGGAGGTATCCGTGGCAGCAGAGACGCCTTGCTCGGTCCTCTATAACGATATTCGCTCGTTCGGCGGTCTTAAACATCTCGAGATCGCCCGAATGCTCATCAATGGAAACTCTTATCTCGGCAGTACCCTGCTCGAGAAGTGCTCTTCCAACCGCTCGTATCTCACCCGTTACATCGTCCATCGCAAGCCTGACCAGTGCGCACCCTCCATCTACAGCGACTTTACCGTCACCACGCTCAACCTTTCCGCGGCAATCTGCAGCAAGCTCGGCGGCGGCGAGTCCGCCTATCGGGCAATCGCCGAGCACTATCGCGGTCCGGCCGCCAACGAAATGATGTCGGCTCTCGCCAGCTACAAGCTGGACAGCCGCCTATATGCAAATGCCCTCAATCGCATCGACAACTTTGACGGCAATGCCGTGCGTGAGAAAAGCACGCTTTACCTTATGCTCTTTGTGGCAACGGGGGCGCTCGCCGATCCCGTTCAGGGCGTGGCCACCGTCGAGCGCTTTTGCGACAGCAAGACAGGCGGGCACTTTGGCACCACCGAAACTACCGTAGGACGTGGCTTTATGAGCAGCCTGGGGCAGCCACGCACCGTCGCCCCTAACCTCGGTCTGCTCAGAACCCATGCCGACAACTGCGCCGACATGCAAATCCATCCCCTCACACGCGATCCGCGCGGCACTGTGATTGGTTCTTTGCCCAAAACCTCGCCCAGCATCACCGATGTAGGCGCCGACGCCTCGCGCGAGCATCTTCGTATTTGGCTCGAGGGTGAGCACTGGTACGCCCAGGGCCTTGAATCGACCAACGGCACAGTGCTCGAATCGGGCGCGGGTGACGGCGATACCGTAATCGAGCCGCCCCGCGACCAACGAGAGCCCGGCAAAGTCTATCCCCCAGTGGAAATCGAAAACAGCGACAGGCTCCATCTGGGTCTCTACACGACATTCCTTGTCATTGTGGACTAGCACGGACGGCGATCGGAAGACGGTCGCCGTCCGTCTTTCGTCTTCTACCTTCTGCGTCGTAAACGACAATACTCAGCGGCATACGTGGGCAGTGCGGCTATCATGGTTCTTTACCGATATCCGCACTGCTCACGTATACGTGCGGCAACCCATGCCAGACAAAGGAACGCCATGGATACTACCGATAGCGCCTATGGCGACAAACTCATCCGTCTTGACACGTTCGACACCGCCGTGGCGGTCGACCCCAACGCCGAGGACGAGGCCAAGCGTCGGTTTATGACGCTTATTCTCCAGACGGCCCACCGCAACAACGGCAACATCGGGCACGTGCTGCGCGCGACCAACACGAGCGGCGAGGTCTTTGCCGTCAAGCTACTCAAGGACAACGCCATCCTTTCCGGCCAAGCCCCCGACCGCTCCGCCGAGCAATCAGCAGCGCACCTGGCCAACACCGCCGCGCTGTTCGAGGAGTACCGTCATCTGTGTACCGTCTCGCACCTGCGCGGATTTCCACGCGTCTATGGCTACGGATCGTGCGAGGATGACCCGCTCATCCTCATGGAGTGGGTCGAGGGCACCTCACTCAAGCAGGCGCTACCTCTGCTTCCGCACGACGCCTCGGGCGGGCTGACCACCCAGATGGTCGCCGCCGTCGGAAACGCCGTGCTTCGTGCGCTCTTGATGACCCAAGGCCTCGTGAATCCGGTCGTCCATCGCGACCTGTCGCCTGCCAATATCATGTTCCGCACCACCAGCCGAACACTCGAGCAGCAGATTGCCGATTGTTCCTTTGACCCCTGCCTCATCGACATGGGCTCCGCGACCATGGCTCTCGGCGACGACACGATCACCCGGCGCGCCGACATCTGGCGCTTTGCCACACCCGCATACGCCGCGCCCGAGATGCTCACGCAGGATATCGAAGGCATCGCGGCTCTTCGCCGTTCGCCGGCAATCGATGTCTACGCGCTTTCGAGCATTCTGTACCAGCTCTACAGCGGTCGCAAACCGTTTGACTTTGAGTCGACGGACGCCACTGCAACCGGCTCGTTCTATCTCGTAAAGACCAAGACCAAGCCGGCGCCGCTCGAGCCGCGCTGCGAGGGCGATGAAGCGCTCGTCCAAATCATCATGAAGGGTCTCTCAGTCGAGCAGTGCGATCGTCCCACCGAGCAGCAGATGCTCGAGGTGCTCTCGGCATACCTCACTGATGCCGAATCCGAGGGCCGCGAAGGCACAGGAGACGAGGCCGCGATTGATATCGATTCTGGCACGCACCTTAAGGTCGACGTCGCCGGCGAGCGCGCACGAGAGATCCTGAATCAGGCCCGCCACGATGCCATGACCCGCCGCCGCTTTATTATCGGCGGCGCTATCGCAGCCGTTGCGGGGCTCAGCGTTATCGGGGCGGCAACCCATGGCTTTGGCATCCCCGACTACCTTGACGGCATCCGCGGTTCACTTGACGACTACACCTGGGATCAGCTGCAGGAGATTTCGCTCAAGATTAAGGCCGCCGAGACCCGTAGCGAGGCACGCGAGATTGCCAAGCGTTACCACCTGCTCGACGCTGATGGGCATATCCCCTATCCGTGCACCAAGCGTGTCACGCTCACCAACGGGCTGGAGGTCGGCGCGCAGCTTGTGGGCATCCGTCACGATGAGCTTCTGGACGGTACGGGCAAGGCCGGGCTGACGTTTATGTTCGACGCGGGTATTGCCGAGCGCAACGCTGCAGCTGAACCGCCGAGCGCCGGCTGGGCAGATTGCGAGCTGCGGAAATGGCTCAACGGCGACGGCCTTAAGCTGCTGCCCAACGAGTTGCGCGCACTCATTAAAGGGGTCAAGAAGGTCTCGAACAATGTGGGCGCCGCCAACAGCGCATCGTGCCTGAGCGAGTTGCCCGCAACCCTTTGGCTGCCCGCCATGGTCGAGCTGTGCGGTACGCAACCGTCCGATTCGTTTGCCGAGGACTATCACTACCTGGCAGACATCTACAACGGCGAGGGCAAGGAGTATCAGCTCTTCCGCGAGCTCAAGGTAAGTCCGTATACCACGAACGAGATGCTGGTTCGCCAGTGGAAGGGCAAGGACACCTGCTGGTGGGAGCGCACGGTGAGCCCCGACTCATCGGAGACCGAAGGCACGCTCTACATAAACCGTGTGGGCCACGACGGCGACGCCTTTACGTACGCAACGCCTGCGGACAAGCCAAACAAACGAACCTGTGTGATCCCCGGATTCTGTATCTAGGCGGCGGGCGTCTTGCCGTGACGGGACCCCTCCCCGGCAATTGTCTCAATCTGTAACAGTTAGAGGTCATTTTCCCTGCTAGATGTTACAGATTGAGATGATTGGTTGGGACGGTTCATCGGCCAACCAACCACCCTCATCTGTAACGAAATGTCATACATTTCTTTCTGTACTGGACACCCCCAGGGGGTATGGATGTATAGTATCGGCAGGTTAACATTTCCGACACTACGTCACAGAAAGGAGAAGCCATGGCTCAAGATAAGTTTGACGTGGGCGGCATGACGTGCGCCGCGTGCCAAGCGCACGTGGACCGTGCCGTCAGCAAGCTCGACGGCGTCGAGAGCGTCGCGGTCAATCTGCTCGCCGGCTCTATGCTGGTGGACTACGACCCTGCGCAGGTCTCCCCCGACGATATCTGCACCGCTGTCGATCGCGCTGGCTACTCGGCCTCGCCCATCAGCACGGGCACCGACGCTGTCCAAAGCGGCAGCTCGCAGGCCAGGTCTGGCGTCACCCATATGGAGTCGCCGACCAAAAAGTTGGAGGCCGCCGCCTCTGCCATGCGCACCCGCCTCATCGTCTCGATCGTATTCCTTGTCCCACTGTTCTACATAGGCATGGGGCACATGCTCGGCTGGCCGCTGCCCGGCATCTTCACCGACCACACCCACAGCATGACGCTCGCGCTCACCGAGCTCGTCCTGCTCATTCCCATCGTCTACGTCAACGACGCGTACTTTATCAACGGGTTTAAATCACTCGCGCACGGCGCGCCTACTATGGACGCCCTTATTGCCGTGGGCGCCACCGCCTCCATCGCCTGGTCGCTCTACGCCATGTTCATCATGGCCGACCAATTAGCCGCGGGTCAGGTCCACGAGACCATGATGACGGGCATGGACAATCTGTATTTTGAGAGTGCGGGCACGATCCTGTCGCTGGTCACCGTGGGCAAATACCTCGAGACGCGCAGCAAGTCCAAGACCGGCGGCACCATCGAGGCGCTGATCGACCTGGCGCCCAAGACCGCGACCGTCGTGGCAGAGGACGGCAGCGAGGCCACCGTCGACGTCGACAGTATCCTTCCCGGCCAGGTCCTGCGCGTGCGCCCCGGCGAGTCCATCCCCGTCGATGGCGTGGTGCTCGAGGGCAGCTCGGCCGTGGACGAGAGCGCGCTGACCGGCGAGTCCATCCCCGTGGAAAAGACCGCCGGCGACACCGTCAACGCCGCCACTGTCAACCGCACCGGCTCGTTTACCTTCCGCGCCACACGCGTGGGCGCCGACACGTCGCTCGCCAAGATTGTCCAGCTCGTCGAGGACGCCAACGCCACCAAGGCGCCCATTGCTCGACTGGCCGACAAGGTCGCCGGCGTGTTTGTGCCCGTGGTGTTCGTGATCTCGGCCGTGACCTTCTTGGTGTGGATGGCACTGACCGAAAGCGTCAACGAAGCGCTCACCTCCGCCGTCGCCGTGCTGGTGATCAGCTGCCCGTGCGCGCTGGGCCTGGCCACGCCCGTCGCCATTATGGTCGGCACCGGCAAGGGCGCCGAGATGGGCATTCTGTTTAAGAGTGCCGAGGCGCTGGAGAACCTGCGCAGCGTGGGCACCGTGGTGCTCGATAAGACGGGCACGGTCACCCGCGGCAAGCCTGCCGTGACCGATATCGTAGTGGCCACGCGCGCCGACGACTCGCCCGCCATGAGCAAAAAGGCGCTGCTCAAGCTAGCCGCTGCGCTGGAGCGCTCAAGTGAGCACCCGCTGGCCGAGGCGATTATGGCCGAGTGCGAGACACGCGGGATCGTCGCGCGCATGGTCGAGGACTTTGCGGCCGTGCCCGGACGAGGCGTTACGGCGCGCGAAGGGCAAAACGCCATTGCAGCCGGCAACGTACGCCTGATGGACGAGCTGGGCGTTACCGTGCCCGCGGGTCTTGCCGAGCAATTTGCCGCCGAGGGCAAGACGCCGCTGTTCTTTGCCAAGAACGGCGAGCTTGCCGGTACCATCGCCGTGGCCGACGAGGTCAAAGAGACGAGCGCCGAGGCCATCGCCGCGCTCCGCAAGCTCGGCGTCGACGTGCGCATGCTCACCGGCGATAACCGTGTGACGGCCGAAGCAATCGCCCGCCGCGTGGGGCTGAGCAGCGAACAGGTCATCGCCGACGTCCTCCCCGCCGACAAGGAGCACCACGTACGCGAGCTGCAGGATGCGGGCAGCAAGGTCGCCATGGTGGGCGACGGCATCAACGAC
>JAUUSS010000003.1 GCA_030841765.1 Collinsella aerofaciens
CAAGCAGAGTCGTTCAAAAGGTTATTAGTGGCCGGGCCCGCTCCCTTACGTACCACCATTGGGAACTTTGGCTGATAGTTATAGCGCAATGGGGGTTTGGCTGAAGGGACCTTTGGTATCCGTTCGGACACTTTGGCCCTCGATGAGCGTTTGGCTGATTGCTGCTTTGGGTACTGTTTGGGTTACTTTGGGTTTGTTTGATTTTTAATTGTTGGAGGGCTTGTATGTCTTATTTGGATCTGGCTCGGGGTCGGTATTCTTGTCGTGAATTTCAGGATCGTTCTGTTGAGCAAGCTGTTGTGGATGCCATTGTTGAGGCTGGGCGTATTGCTCCTTCTGCTTGTAATAACCATCCAACCCGTGTGATGGTGTTGGATACGCCTGAGCTTCTGGAGAAGGCTGCTGCTTGTCAGCCTCGGTTTGCTCGTGATGGGTCTATCTTTGGCGCTCCGCTTATCTTCCTTATTTGCAGCGTTACCGATGATGCCTGGGTGCGCCCGTATGATCAGATGAACTCGAGTGCCATCGATACTTCGATCGTCTGCGATCAGATGATGATGGAGGCCACCGAGCAGGGCCTGGGAACGTGCTGGGTATGCCATTTTAAGCCTGGGGTGGCACAGGAGCAGTTCAATCTGCCCAAGGGCGTCTATCCCTATCACATGCTCGTCTGTGGATATCCTGCCGACCACATCGCCGATCCCGAGCATCGCGAGGCCCGTACCATTCCCCTCTCCGACTTCCTCCTCAAGTAGATTTTGGGACATGCCTTAAAACCTACCCTTGACCGCTCACCCGTTCGCCGAGTTCTGCGCCATTATGTGCAGGGCTCGGTTTTTTATGTTACGCACTCCGGCACAGTCATAAAAAAGGACCCGCAAGCTGCGGGTCCTTTCTAGGCACTAAATTGTAGGCCGAATGTTAGTCCAGGTCGTCGGCAGCAAAGTTGTCGATCGGGGCGAAGGGATCGGCCACGGGGACAACCGGGTCAGCGACGGGCAGCGGCTCGGCGGGAACAGTCACTGCAGGAGAAGCGGCAGAACCGACCGGCGTGGAGGCCATCAGATCGGCCGGGAAGGAATTCTGGGCATCGTCCATGAAGTGCTGGATGAGCTTGAGGTACTCGGCCTTGAACTCCTCACGGGAAGCCTTGAGACGATCGATCTCCTCGAGCTCGGCCTGCTTCTCGGTCAGAGCCTGGCGGATAACCTCGCGGGCCTTGGCGTCAGCCTCGTTGCGGATACGCTCAGCGTTCTCGTTGGCATCGTTGACGATGGTCTCAGCGGTCTGCTGGGCAGCGATCAGGGCAGCGGAAATCTGGCGCTCCTGAGCGGAGAAGTCAGGGGCGGGAACAGCCACGGGGGCGGCAGGAACGGCCTGGGCGGTGGCATCCTGAGCTTGGGCAAGCTGAGCCTGCGCATCGGCAAGCTGCTGCTCGGTAGCAGTCAGACGACCCTTAAGGTCGACGATCTTAGCGAGCATAGCGTCAACCTCGGAGGACAGCGTCTCCAAGAAGACGTCGACCTCAGCAGGATCGTAGCCACGCTTGGCCTCAGAGAAAGTCTGAGCCTGGATGTCTGCAGGGGTAATAGCCATAACAAGTCTCCTTTTTCATCGCCTCGGCGCTACACGCGCGACGTAAGTTACTAAGTCAGTTCTACACGAGTATACCTATAAGAAGCTGCAGAACCAGCCTCTGCACCAACTGCAACGCAATAATCGCAACGACCGGCGAAAAATCGATACCGCCCATCGGCGGGATGAAACGACGGAACAGGTTGAGCCACGGACCGCACACGCTATCAAGCACCGCGGCAATATCCTGAAGCAAACCATCCTGCTTCATGGGAATCCACGTCATAAAGCAGTAGACGACAATGAGCGTGGAATAGAAGTTGAACAGCGTGTTGACCAGCTGGACGATAGTGTAGATGTTGATGGGAATCTCCTCGTCTTGTCTTTACTTAAGGTAGCCGTCGGCACGAAGCTTCTTGAGATCGGAATCTTTGACCTCGCAACCGGCGGGCAGCACCATGAACACGCGGTCGCCCACCTCCTTGACCGTGGCACCCAGACCGCAGGCAAAGCCGTAAGAGAAGTCCAAGACGCGCTTGGCAACTTCGGTGCGTACGCCCACAAAAATCAGTGCGACAGGCTGCTTGGTGCGAACGCGGCGCACCACAGTCTCCACGTCGTCATAGCTCTCGGGGCGCAGGACATAGGCCGGCAGCTGCGGCGTGGCGTTGATGATATTGCTCGCATAGGCCGAGGCATCGCTCGGTGCAGGCGCGGGTGCAGCGGCGGCACGGGCGCGGGTATTCTCGGCGTAGCTCGACGGCGTGTCATAGGCACCAGGACGATAACCGCTCGCAACACTGTCCTGCGAGCGCGAAGGCGGGTTATACGTCGTGGCATGGCGGGAGTCATCGCCGACCAGCTGACCGGAGCGCGTATACACGGCAACCGACTCAGCTTCACCGCGGCGCGTCTGGCCAAGCAGGCCGTTGCTCGGCTCGTCTTGGGTGTAGAAGCCCTCGCCCGAAGCACCACTGTAGCCGTTGTTCTGATAGCCATCGTCGTAGCCGTCATCGTAGCCGTAGTCGTCGTCCTGGCCATAACCCTGGTCGTAACCCTGCTGGCCGCCCAGGTGCATCTTATTTTTAATCTCGTCAAGGAAGCCCATGGTTGTGTCCTCTCGCGGTTTAGTGCAGGCGCCCCGATAATCAGTGCGCACTTCAGAGCCTTATTTTACTGCAAACTCCGGGCTAAATACTACCCTGCCCAGGCGAACGAGCGTAGAGCCCTCCTCAAGGGCAGGCTCAAAGTCTTCGCTCATGCCGCAGGAAAGCTCAGGCAGGTTCAAATCGGGATGCGCCGCCTCCAGCTCATCCCTCAGCTCACGAAGCCCCGCAAAGGTGCGGCGTGCCACATCCTTATTCCCCCGGGGCGCCATAGTCATAAGCCCCTGTACGCAAATTCCCTCAAGTTCCGCAAGCTCACCCGCGGCGGCGCGAATCTCATCGGGCGAAAAGCCTCCCTTCGACTCCTCACCACTCACATTGACCTCAATGAGCACACGCTGGGGGCCGGCGAGTTCGCCTGCCTCAATCTTGCGGGCAGCACGGCTCGAGATCGCCTGCGCCAGATGCAGCGAACCCACCGAGTGAATCAGCTCGGCTGAGCCCAGCACCGCATTGATCTTATTGGTCTGCAGGTTGCCGATCATATCGAAGCGCACCTCGGGCAGCTCCGGATGCTCCGCCAAACCTGTGAGCTTGCGAACCAGCTCCTGCGGGCGATTCTCGGCAAAATGGCGATACCCCGCCTGGATGGCGGCAACGGTCTCATCGACACCAACGGTCTTGGACACGGCAATGAGGCGCGCGGCGTCGTGGGGACGGCCCGCGCGATCGAGCGCCGCATAAAAACGTTCCAGAATCTGCTCGCGGCGAGCGCGCATCAAGTCCAAATAGTTATCCATTGCCAATCGCCTCCGCTGACAGCCAAACAAGTAGTCCCATGCTAACGCAAGAGCGCGGCCCCGCATGTGCAAGGCCGCGCTCACTTAGGTATTTACAATCTTTCGACGAACGGGGTTACTTACTCCTCGTCGTCCTCGCCATCGTCCTCATCCTCAAGATGATCGAGCAGGTAGCGAAGACCCTCGCTGACCTCGTTAACGGGCACCTTGGCAACGTAGCGTGCATCGACGGCGGGCCTCATGATAACACCCTCGCCCGAAGGCACGCGCATGCTCTCGAGCTCATCCTCATCAGTGCAGGCGATATCACCGGCAGTCATACGCTGTCCGGTCAACAGGAAGGTCAGACGGCAGGCGGCATCGATGGAAATCGAGGCGATGCGATCGAGATAGCGCGATACCATGATGGCGCGGCGCAGGTCGTCATAGTTGCTGTCGTCGTCCATAAAATCGCCCGTGTCCATGCGGTTAAAGGTGCGGAAGAACTTCTCGTAGGCGGCGTGCACTGGCTCGTCCTCGACGGCCAAGTTGCAGATGATGGACATGTCGTTGGTGACGAGCGCAGAAAGCGAAGAGCCCAGCACCTGGTAGACGGCCTCAGCCTCGGCCTCGACCGTGCCGACAAGCTCCTTGGGCAGCGAGATGTCGGCCTTGATCATATGACGCGTGGCGCGGCAAATCTGGCGAACCTTATCGGTCATGCGCTGCAGGTTAGAGTCGACGTAGATGATCGTCTGCAGCAAGCGGAAGTCGGAGGCGACCGGTGACTGCGTGGCAATCAGGTTGTAGCAGACGGCCTCCAGGTTGGCGCAGCGTGCGTCAATCGAAAGCGTACGCTTCTTGGTCTTGGTGGCGAGCTTGCGGTCGTCGGTCACATAGGCCTTCACGGCATCGTGGAGGGCCAGATCGACGGCCTCGTAGATGCTCAGCATCTCGTGACGGGCCTCGATGAGCTGACGGGAAAACAGTTTGCGCATGGTTCACTCCAATCAGTTGGGTGCGGTCATGCCGCCCGCACAGTGAATACGCACCGGACCAGATCCGATCGGCTTGGGACTAGTCGCACCGATCAGCCAAAGCGGCCGGTGATATAGTCTTCCGTCCGCGAGTCCACCGGGCTGGTGAAGATCGCGTCGGTTTGACCATACTCGATGAGCGTAGCGGGCTCGCCGGCAACTTCCTGCAAGAAGAACGCGGTGTAGTCACTGATACGAGCTGCCTGCTGCATTGAATGCGTGACGATGATAATCGTCATCTCGGGCGCCAGCTCGGCCATCAGATCCTCGACCTTAGAGACGGAAGTGGGGTCGATGGCGGAGCAGGGCTCGTCCATCAGGAGGACATCGGGTTGCACCGCAAGCACGCGCGCGATGCACAGACGCTGCTGCTGACCGCCCGAGAGCGCCAAACCATCCTTGTTGAGCTGATTGGATACCTCTTTCCAGAGGTTGGCGCGCTTGAGCGATTCTTCCACGATGTCATCGAGGTCGCTTTTGCTAGTCACGCCCTGCAGACGAGGGCCAAAGGCGACATTCTCGTAGATGGATTTGGGAAACGGGTTGGGCTGCTGAAAGATCATGCCCACGCGACGACGGAGATCGACCGGATCGACACCCTCGGCATAGATATCGTTGCCGTCGAGCGTCATGGTGCCCTCGACGCGCGTGCCCTCAATCAGGTCATTCATGCGGTTGATGCAGCGCAAAAACGTCGACTTGCCGCAGCCCGAAGGGCCAATGAAGGAGGTGATGGCGTTTTTGGCGATGTTGAGGTCAAGCCCCGTCAGCGCATGAAAGTCACCGTACCAAAAGTTGAAATCCTTGGCCGTAATGGCCGCTTGCTCCAACGCGGGAGCGGACTGATAAACGGACATGGGACTCCTTAACTAGCGACGCTTGCGCGACAGGAAGCGCGCAAACAGGTTGAAGGCCAAAATGATCACCATCAGCAAGAGCGCGGTGCCGTAGGCTGCGTTCATGTTGATGCCGTCGTTGGCAAGCAGGTACAGGTGAACGGTCATGGGACGACCGGAATCGAGCGGCGAAATAGGTAGATTGATGGCCTGGCCCATGGTGTAGAGCACCACGGCGGTCTCGCCGATGGCACGGCCGATGGCAAGGACGATACCCGTGGCAATGCGGCCAAAGGCCGAAGGAAGCACGATCTTGGAGACGACCTGCCACTTGGTAGCGCCCAGGCCGTACGCGCCCCAACGGATATAGCGCGGAACGGCGCGAATGGCTTCTTCGGTGGTGCGCATGACGATGGGAAGCATCAAGAGCGCGAGCGCCAGAGCGGCCGAGACCATCGAAAGGCCCAGGCCCATAGCCTCGACAAACAAGGCGTAGCCAAACAGGCCCATAACGATGGAGGGCACCGAGGCCAAAGCGTCAGCAGCGTAGCGAATGAGCTCGACGACCTTGCCCTGCTTGGCGTACTCGGCCAGATAGACGGCTGCCAGCACAGCGATCGGCGTGCAGATAAGCATGGCGAGCGCCGTCACGTAGACGGTCGAGACGATCGTGGGCCAAATTCCGCCCTCGGCGTTGACGCCCTGGGGCCAACCGAAGATAAAGTCGAGCGAGATGTGTGGCAGGCCGTTGATGACCACGTAGGCGATGATAGCGACCAGCACCAGCGTGGTGATGTAGGCAGCGGCACGAAACACGCCAAGCATGATCTTGTTGGACAGGTCCTTGTTGATGCGGCCCTTCTTGCCGTGGGAAAGGGCACGCTTGATGCGCTCGCGCGACGAGGTCGTATCGACCGTCGTGTCAACGGAATCGGACATAGCCTACCCCCTCTTCTTCTTGGAAATCAGACGAACGATACCCACCAGCGTGGCGGAGATGATAAACAGGACCACACCCATGCCGAACAGCGCCGAGCGGTGCAGACCCGAGGAATAGCTCATGTCGAGCGCAATCTGGCTCGTGAGCGTCGAGATGGGGCTCGCAATGCTGTCGGGAATAACCGGGGCGTTACCTACGACCATGAGCACGGCCATGGTCTCGCCGATGGCACGGCCCATACCCAGCACGATGGCATCAACGATACCCAGCTTCGCGGCAGGTAGCACGACCTTATAGATGGTCTGCCACTTTGTGGCGCCCATGGCATACGATGCCTCGCGAATGCCCATGGGAATGGAATTGAGAGCATCGATGGTGAGCGTGGTGATGGTAGGGACGATCATGATGGCGAGCACAAACCACGCCGTCAGCGCACCAAAACCAAGGCCGCCGGTCAGTTGTGCGATAAACGGGCGGATGATGATCATGCCAAAGAAGCCGTAGATGATGGAGGGTATGCCCGCCAGCAGGTCAACGGCGGGGCTGATGAGCTTGCGCACGCGCTTGCTGGCAATCTCGACCAGGTAAACGGCCGTACCCACGCCCAGCGGCACGCCCATGGCGAGCGCACCGACGGTCACCAGACCCGAGCCAGCAAGCAGCGACAAGATGCCGTAGTGGCCCTCGGAAGGCGCCCACGTAAAGCTAAAGAAGTCAGCCAGACCGATGTCAGTAAAGACGGGCAGCGCCGAGTACGTGGTAAAGACAAAAATCAGGATGACGGTAACGACCGCCAAGAACGCGCAGGCAAAGAAGATCCACTGCAGCGCCTTCTCCTTGATATAGGTACTGCGCGATACGAGCGCCAGCTCGCGCTTCTTGGGCGTCTGAACATTCTGCTCAGTCTGGGAGTTTTCCTGTGCTTCCATGCTACTCACTCCCCTTCTCGTCGTTGGTGACGGGAATAAAGCCCGCCTCGCGAATCTGCTTGTCCATCTTTTCGGACGTCACATAGTCGATGTAATCCTGCGCCTGCTGCGAAGGCACACCCTTCACAAAGAAGTAAAGGTCGCGCGAGATGGGATAGCCGCCACTCGCGACCGTCTTCTCGGACGCCTCAACATGATTGACCGAGACGGCCTTGACCGAGGTCTTGGCGTTGAGGCTATCGACGAAGCCCAGCGAAATGTAGCCGATGGCCCCACGCGAACGAGATACCACGTCGCGCACCTGGCCCGTACCCGAAAGAACAGCCGAGCGGCGATCGAACGGCGTGCCATCCATCACGATGGTACGGAAGGCCTCGCGCGTACCGGACGCCTCGTCTCGGTTGATGACCTGAATCCTCAGGTCCTCGCCACCGACCTCTTTCCAATTGGTAATCTTGCCGGCGTAGATATCGCGGAGCTGCTCGGTCGAGAGGTTATCGACGGGGTTGTCGTCGTTCACGATGACCGCAATACCGTCGTGGGCAATGACGATGGGAGTCAGGCCCAGATCCTGTTCGTCGGCATTGAGTCCACGGGAGGAGCTGGCGATATCGGCCGTGCCGGCGCTGACGGCCTCGATCCCAGCGGAAGAACCCAAACCGGAAACGAGCACGTCGATGCCGGTCTCCTCCTTAAAGCCCTCGGCCGCAATCTCGGCGATAGGAAGGCAGGTCGTGGAGCCGGCCACGGTAATGGAAGAGGTCGAAGATCCCGAAGAACAGGCGCACAGCGTAAGCGTAAGCACAGCGGCGCTCAGAACCGATACGATCTTTCTCATAGCATCACGCCGATCGCAGCATGGCGCCCACAGGTGCCGTCCTCGTTACGGTAGGAATAAAAGCGGTCGTTCTGACGCACGGTCGAAAGCTGGGTATCCACGATATTATCCGCGTCGACACCGACATCTACCAGCGCCTCGCGAATGGCAGCGGAAAGATCAAGCATGCGAGAGGTATTCGCATCGATGCAAGAGAACTCGGCGGCAAAGCGATCCATGAGTTCCTGGGATACCTCATATTCGTCACCCAAGATATGGGGGCCGATATAGGCGGAAACGTCGCTCGCATCGCAACCGGCAGCATCGCAAAGCGCCTGGCACGCCTTGGCGGAAATACGTGCAATCGTGCCCTTCCAACCGGAGTGCACCACGGCAAATCCGCCGGGGGCCACCAGCACCACGGGAACGCAGTCGGCAAAGCAGAGCAGCACGGGCACGTTATGCGCCGTGCAGACGATGGCATCACAGCCCTCGGCAATCTGCTCGCGAACGTCCTCAAGGTCATCGGCGCCGTTCGAGGTCACCGCAACGATATGATCACCATGGACCTGATTGGGAACGAGCAGGTTGTGCTCGCACTCGGCGGCACCCATAGCCTCGAGCGCACGACGACGATTTTCTTGAACAGCAAAGGGGTCATCGCCAACATGCGAGCCCAAGTTGAGTGAGGAGTACGCATCTTCGGAAACGCCACCGGCGCGCTCGGTGAAGGCAAAGCGAACATCGGATGTCGCGCCCTCCACCAACGTAACTCCATCATGGTCGACACGCGAAACTTTGTCCGCACGTGCTGCCATACTAAAGCCTCCTAATAACACAAGTACCGCGGCATCGCCGCTACAGCCCGCGTTTATACGGCTGTCATACTTCTCTAAAAGGATACCTGCTGCGCTGGAGGCAATCGTAAAGGGAACGTAAAGAGATTGGAGGTTCTAGTTTACAAAGTCGAAATAAAAAGGGCGCGTCCATACGGACACGCCCCTGCGCACAACAATGCAAAGAACGACTTAGAAGCTACCGCGCTTCAGGAAGTCGGGAAGCTCGAACTGATCGTTGCCGAAGTTAGGAAGCTCGGTGCCACCGACGTTGCGGGTCGGAGCGGCCTGAGCCGGGCTCGTGGCAGGAGCGGTGCGCTGCGGCTCAGCGGAGGCAGCGGCCTTGCTCTGAGACTGCTGAGCAGCAAAGAGCTCGTCCTGACGGTTGACGTTGGAGTCGGAGAAGCCCGTAGCGATGACGGTGATACGCACCTGATCGCTCAGGGACTCGTCGACAACGGTACCGAAGATGATGTTGGCCTCGGGGTCGACGGCGTTGGCGACAACGTCGGCGGCGTCGCTGATCTCCTGGATGCCCAGGTCCTTGGAACCGGCGATGGAGAGCAGCACGCGCGTGGCACCATCGATGGAGCTCTCGAGCAGCGGGCTGGAGATGGCCTGCTGGGCAGCGTCGACGGCACGGGTATCCCCAGAAGAGGTACCGATACCCATCATGGCGGTACCGGCCTGCTTCATGATGGTCTTAACATCGGCGAAGTCCAGGTTGATGATACCGGGGACGGTGATGAGGTCGGTGATGCCCTGGGTGCCCTGGGAAAGGACGCCATCGGCAATCGCGAAGGCCTCGAGCATGGTAGTCTTCTTCTCGGCGATGTCGAGCAGCTTATCGTTGGGGATGACGATCATGGTATCGACGCAATCGGAGAGGGTCTTAATGCCCTCCTCGGCGCTCTTCTTGCGCTTGCGGCCCTCGAAGGTGAAGGGCTTGGTCACGACGGCGACGGTCAGTGCGCCGACCTCGTTCATCGCGATATCGGCAACGATGGGAGCAGCGCCGGTACCGGTGCCACCGCCCTCGCCGCAGGTGATGAACACCATGTCGGCGCCAGCGAGCGCCTCGGCAATGTCGTCGCGGGACTCATCGGCAGCCTTGCGGCCAACCTCGGGGTTGGCGCCGGCGCCCAGGCCGCGGGTAAGGTCGGTGCCGATGTGCACCTTGATATCGGCATCAGAGATCGCGAGTGCCTGAGCATCGGTGTTGATGGCAACAAACTCGACGCCGCGGATGCCCTCTTCGATCATTCGATTGACCGCGTTGGTACCGCCGCCGCCGACGCCGACCACCTTAATGACGGCAAGGTAGTTGTTGATCTCTGTCTCGTGCATGTCGGTCCTCCGAAAAAAGGTTATAGCCATAGCATGGGTCGACCCCTGCGCACATTAACCTTCAGGTTGAAAGTAAATGCAAAGGTAAACCGTATTATGGTTGCACATTATGAACGTATCAGTCAAATAATTGACCGTGAAAACCAAACAAACCAGATAAACGGCGTGGTATGGCCACTCAACAAAGCATCAACCAGCGCTATGAGGTCGGAGCATTCCTAAATGTGTAGTTGCCCGGAGAGCGCACATTGATATACGTTACGCCCTCTACCTGCGAAAGCAACTTGGTGACTACGCGTTCCTTCTTGGCGATATCGTCCGAATCGCCCAGCGACACCTCAATGCCGTTATTGAGGTTTGCCGAGATGGCTTCGACCGAAGGCGTGGAAATATCCTTGACTTGTCCCAAGAACTCGCTCGAAAAACCACGCACATAATCCAGGCCGGCCTTAACGGCCTTGGAGCTCACCGCCTGGCCGGAAACTGGAGCGACATCCGCCGAGACATCAGTCAGCAACACCGCGCCATAGTGCTTAGCGAGCGCCAGTGCAGCATCGATGCCGGTCAGGGTATTTGAGCCCTGCCCTGTCGTGATGACGTTGCCCTGGTCGTCCACTTCGACCGACGTCGACAGCGGGGCGATCCAGGTGTCATCATCCCCGATGGCCCAGGCTAGGTCATCGGAGCTGATATAGGCAATTGCGATGACCTTGCGCTCCATAGGCGTAATGATGAGCGTATGCGGGAACTGACGCTGAACATCCACGCCCGAGACCCACGGGTTCTGCTTGAGGTCCTCGGTAATCTGGTCGGGATCGACGTTAAAAAGCGACGTTCCCTCGGGCAAATCGATCAGCTGGATAGCATCGTGCTTCGTCACATGCTCGCTGCCTTGAATCTGAATATCAGTGGCGGTAAACAATCCAGAGTTAATCACCACGATGGCAACGACGACGAGCACGGCCAAGACGGCCAGAACGCCGCCCACGATTTTGCCTTTGCCTGTAACGACAGAAGCGGCGTCTGATGTTTTATTTGCCATCGCCCCAAGTGAAGACAACGGGTTGACGCCTTTTTTACCCGAAGGCTTCTTGGCGGTAGCCGGCACCGATGTCAGCGAGCGCGGTTTCGATGCGCCCAGCGTGCGACCCGGACGCAGCGTTTTAGTTCCCGTCGGTGGCTTAGGAGTTGCCATGGGACGGGCAGGCTTGGCGCCCATAACAGGCTTTGACGTCACCGAGGGACGCGAGGACTTTTTTGCGGCCGGACGATTACCGAGCTGCGAGCCGACGACCGGACGACTGGTCTGTCGAGCATGCCCGACAGACTTAGAGTGCGCGACGGTATTGCGTTGAGGTTTGGCAGGCGCGCCGGAACGCCCTCCGGCGCGGCGGAAGGTGGGTTTCGATGCTCTAGAAGCCGAGGAATTTAACTTCCGGTCTGAGCTCGATGCCATACGCCTCCCTCACCTTTCCGTGCACATGTCTGATAACCGCGGCAACGTCATCGGCCGAGGCAGTTCCGTTATTAACGATAAAATTAGCGTGAACGGGCGAAACTTCCGCGCCGCCAATCGAAAAACCCTTTAATCCACAATCCTCGATAAGCTTGCCCACGCTCGCATCGGGCGGGTTGCGAAAGACCGACCCGCAGGATGCGCGACCCATGGGCTGTGTACGCTTGCGCCTCGTCAGGTACCGCTCCATGCGCTCGCGAATGTCGGCCTTGGGCGCCAGTTTAAGCTTGAGCACGCACTCGAGGATGATCTCATTGCGGGGAAGGCTACATTCGCGGTAGCCCCAAGTGATCTCGGACCCCGCATAATGTTTGATACCGGATGCCGGGTCAAACGTTACGACATCCTCAACCAGCGAGCCAATCCACTCGGTCCGTGTGCCGGCATTCATAGATATCGCACCGCCAACCGAACCAGGGATGCCAACGGCAAACTCAAGGCCCGAGAGGCTACGCGACAGGGCATCGTTGACCAGGCGCGCAAACATCACGCCCGCACCGACCGTCAGCGTACAACCGTCATCGGCAACAACCGTGCGCTGAAACTCACGTCCGAGCGAAATGACGGCGCCGCGATAACCGCCATCGGCAACCAGCAGATTGGAGCCCTTGCCGATGATGACCCACGGCACCTGCTCGCGATCGAGCACCGCCACGGCGCGGCGGAGGGCATGATAGCTATGGCACGTCACAAAGAGGTCGGCCTTGCCGCCGATACGATAGCTCGTATGACGCGCAAGGCGCTCGTCCTCGATCACATCCGTGTCGATCATGCCCGAGAGCGCCATGACGGCGTTAAACAGACCCATTAGACTTAAGCGTCTTTCTTGGCAGTCAGATACTCAATGAACTCGGGACCGACGGTCGTAACGTCACCGGCACCCATAGTGAGCAGCAGGTCGCCCTCGCCCACCATCTGCTCGAGCTCCTGATTGAGCTCAAGACGGCTGGAGCAGTACACGACCTCCTTGCCAGGATGCTTGGCGCGCACGGTATCGGCGAGCATCTTAGAGGTGACACCCGGAATGGGCATCTCGCCAGCCGAGAACACATCAATCAGCAGCAGTTTATCGGCATTGGCAAATGCATCGGCAAAGTCGTCGCACAGGGCCTGCAGGCGCGAATAGCGGTGCGGCTGGAACACGACGTCGACGTGCTTGTAGCCCAGCGACGAAGCAGCAGCAAGCGTCGCCTTGATCTCGGTGGGGTGATGGCCGTAATCATCGACCACGGTGATGCCATCGATATCGCCCACGTGGGTAAAGCGACGGCGGACGCCCTCAAAGCTCGAGAGCGCCTTGGCGGCGGCGTCGATGTCAAGGCCCAGGACATGGGCGACGGTGAGCACCGCCGTGGCGTTGAGCATGTTGTGGCGACCGGGATTGCTCTTGATCTCCACAGCGTGCTCAGTGCCGTCCTCAAAGCGAACGATAAAATCGCTCTGGATGCCCTTGACATCCGGGTGCATGCAGACGATGTCGTTGCTCTCGGCAAAGCCGTAGGAAAGCACGTGACGACCCGTCGACTTGGCGAGCTCGACCAGATGCGGGTCCTCACCGCAGACGATGACGGTGCCGTCCTCGCCCACCAGGCTCATGAATTTGGCGAAAGTTGCCTCGATCTCCTCGATACCCGAGTAGTGATCGAGGTGGTCGGCCTCGACGTTGGTCACGATGACCACGTTGGGGTTCAGGAACAGGAAGGAGCTGTCGGACTCGTCGGCCTCAGCGACAAAGTAGTCGCCCGAGCCGTTCTTGCCGTTCGTGTCATAGCCCTCGACGATGCCACCGATCAAGAAGCTCGGATCCAGACCCATGCGGTCGAGCATGGTGGCGCACATCGAAGACGTGGTGGTCTTGCCATGCGTGCCGGCAACAGCGACGGTGGTGTAGCCGTGGCCCAAAGCAGAGAGCATCTTAGCACGGGGCCACACGGGAATACCAAGCTCGCGAGCGCGCACGAGTTCAGGGTTGGACTCCGGAATAGCGGTGGAGACAACAACCACGTCGGGCTTGACCTCGTCGATCGTGGCGGCCTCATGGCCCACATGCACCTTCACACCAGCGCGGGTAAGCTGGCGGATATAACGTGACGTCTTAAGGTCGGAGCCGGTAACGGCATAACCGCGCTCGTGCAGAACGAGGGCGATGCCGCTCATGCCGGCGCCGCCGATACCGATAAAGTGGGCGCTCTTAAACTCGGGCGCGGAGGTTGCAGTCTGGGAATCAGCCATGTGCTCGTGTACTCCTTGCGTAAACACTGCCTGTAACCCGTTAACTGTACCGCACCTACCGCATCAGCGCGAGGGCGACCGACGATATCCCGTCTAACTAACGCAAACCCTCTACCGCATCCGCCAGAAGAGCGGCGGCCCTATCCTGGGCCAGACCACGCGCCGCCTGACGCATGGCGTCGCGCGCCGCCGCGTCATCGACCAGGTGCAGCAGTTCATCGGCAAAGGCAGAACCGTCGATATCGGCATCGGCGCAGAGCACGCCGGCCCCAGCGTCGACCAGATAACGGGCATTGGTGGTTTGGTGGTCGGCCGTCGCATGCGGGTACGGCACGAGCACCGAAGGCACGGCGAGTGCAGCGATCTCGGCCACGCTCGATGCGCCCGAACGCGAGAGCACCAAATCGGCAGCAGCCAGCATATCGCCCATGTTGTCGATGTAAGGCTGGACGCGGTAACGCTTCGCCTCCTCGGGCGTCAGCGCCAAAGCGCGCTCGGTCTCCTCAAAGCCGTCGGCACCCGTCGAATGCAACACATAGAGGTTCTTGCGCGAAAGCAGCTCGTTTTTGAGCGAAGCCACACGCTCGTTGAGGTGCTGGGCGCCAAGTGAACCGCCAAAGACGAGCAGCAGCGTAGCGTCCTCGGGAACGCCAAGTGCCTTGCGGCCGCGAGCGCGATCGCCCTCGATCACCGAGCGACGTACGGGGTTGCCGGTCATGAGCACGTGGTCAGGGTCACCTTCGCGCTCAAAGACCGAACGCGCTGCCGGCACCGAGATGCACACGCGGGCGGCGTGGGAGTTCATCATCTTGTTGGCCAGGCCCGGAACAGAGTTCTGCTCATGCAGCAGATACGGAACGCCCGCGCCCTTGCACCACCCCAGCAGCGGAACCTCGACATAGGCACCAAAACCAATGGCGGCATCGGGCTTGCCGACCTTTGAGAAATGACTGGCGAGCGCACGCTTGGCTTTGTTGACACGCCACAGCGAGGTCAGCGCCGTCCAAGGACGGGAGCGGTCGAAGCCCGTGACCGTAATGGGCACAAAATCAAACCCAGCCTCGGGGACCAGACGACCCTCGAGCTTGCGCGACTGGCCCACGAACACAACGTGGTGGCCACGGTCACGCAGCTCTTCGGCCAAGGCGAGCGCGGGGTTGATGTGCCCGGCCGTGCCGCCGGCTGCAATAGCAACGGTCATTTTATCGGTCATGGTAGTCCCTTCGTACACGCGGTCCCTGGTCGTCGGTACGCAGACGCGCCGACGGGTCCGAGTTCAAATCGATTCGATTATATCCGCCGCCCGCGTTGCGAGGGCTGGGGCGCTGCGGACGACCTTGCGGAGCCGTTCGCTGACGCGGGCGGGCTGCCGGCTCGGTCGCAGAGCCATCCAGGACGGTAAAACCGTTACGCGAAGAACGCTCGCCGCGCACGTGGGGCACGCCGGCGGTACTCTCATCCATAACGGCAAAGCTCTCACGGCGGCGGTCATACTCATCGCGGCGGGCGCTCTCGTACGAAACGCGCAAGATCAACCCGGCAAGCATGAGCGACACAATAATCGACGAACCGCCGTAGCTAATAAACGGCAGCGGTTTGCCCGTCATGGGAAACACGTTGAGGATGCCCAGCGCATTAATCAAAAACTGCACCGCGAGAATGACCGCGGAGCCAGACGCCATAAGCGCGCCCCGACGATCGGTCGCCTGCTCGGCAATGCGAAACGCCGAGTAGATCAGCATCGCAAGCACCAAGAAGAACAGCACGGTTCCGACAAAACCGACTTCCTCGCCAATGATGGCCAGGATGTAGTCGTTGTGCGCTTCGGGCAGATACGAGTACTTCATGGTTGAGTTGCCAATGCCGCGGCCGAACAGACCGCCCGAGGCAAAGGCCATGATTGCAAGCGTGGCCTGATAGCCGTCACCATACTCGTCGGCCCAAGGGTTCAAGGCAACCTGAATACGCACCATACGGTACGGCTCTGCGACAAGCGCAATCACGATCACGAGAATGCCGAAGATTAGCACGCCGATGATAAATCTGGGGTCGAGACCCGCAAACAACGCCATGCACATGAGGGTCAACAGGATGATCAGGACAGTACCGAAATCGGGCTGGATAAAGATCAGAAAGAGCGAAATGCCCAGGTAGATGCCCATCTTGCGAAGGAATTCGTTGATGTTGCCACCGGGCGAAAAGAAGCGATCAAGCATGATGGCCGAATACGCAATGGCAAATGGCTTTAAAAACTCGGAAGGCTGGAACTGAATACCGGCGATGTTGAGCCAGCGCGTGGCGCCACGGCTGCCGCTGCCCACCAAGAACACCAGAAGCAGTAGCCCTATCATGCCGATAAGGAAGATCCTGAGCACATCCTCCCCAAACCAGCTGTCCGGCAAAACGCGCACGATGGCAATCAGCGCCAGAACACCGACCACGGCAAACGCGGCCTGTCGACCCAGAAAAAACGTCGCCGAGCCATTCTCGTGCAGCGCCTCGACCGAAGACGCCGAGTACACCATCAGCAGGCCAAAGCATACCAAGGTAAACAAGCAGGCCATGAATATCAAACGGGGGCGCATGATACGGGCGGGAACGCCGGCAATATAGCGTTCGCTAAACGACTGCCCACCGTGGCTGGAACGCGGTGTGGTGCGACGTGAGGAAGCACGGTCCGAGTCGGGCCTCCTCATACCTTGTCGGGGGCTCTCCTCTCTCACCGCAACCCCTATTCCATTTGTGATTTCGCTGTAGCGGCAAGCTGAGCCACGTAGTCCTTAAACACGCGGCCGCGCTCCTCATAGCCCGAGAACTCATCGAACGAAGAGCAGGCAGGAGAAAGTAAGATCACATCGCCACGGCTCGAAAGCGAACGGGCAACGTCCACGGCGTCGCGCAGGTCATCCGCCTGGGCGATATCCACATCGCCATCGACATCAGCCTCGTCCATAGCGGCGGTGAAGCGCTCGCGCGCATCGCCAAAGCAGACGACCGAGCGCACGTTGTCCATAACGACGCGCGCGAAATCCGTGAGCGGCGTGCCCTTATCGTGGCCGCCGAGCAGCAAGATCACGTCGTCATCGGGAAATGCCGTCAGTGCCTTCTCGACCGCATCGGTGTTGGTCGCCTTGGAATCGTTGACGTAGCGCACGCCGTCAATCTCGCCACACGGCTCCACGCGGTGCTCGAGCGGCTGGAACGAGGCAAGACCGCGGCAGACACCATCGACATCGGCACCGACCGCCAAGGCAGCCGTGGCAGCGCACAGGGCATTGATAACATTGTGATGGCCCGAGATCTTGAGCTCGGATGTAGCGATGAGCGGGGTCTCGACACCCTTCAGACGCACGATCATCTTGCCATCGCGCACAAAGGCGGCATCCTCGCCCTCAGGCTCGTCAAAGGCAACCTTGCAGATGCGACGACCCGGCGTGTAGATGTACTCATCGAACTCGTGAATGCCGGCGTCTTCGACGTCGACAACCACCAGATCGTCATCGACCATATTGTCAAACAGTTTGATCTTGGCAAGCGCATAGTTCTTATGGCTCTTATGCCAGCCCAAGTGGTCGGGAGTGATGTTGAGCAGCACCGCCACGCGGGGGTGGAGCTCGGTTGTCGTAGCAATCTGATAGCTCGAGAGCTCAGCCACAAACCACTCGTTGTGGGCTCGGCCGTCAATCTCGTTGACCGGCGGCTCGCCGATGTTGCCGACAGCTACACTGGCCTCGCCGGCAGCCTTGAGCAGATAATCAGTCAGCGACGTGGTGGTCGTCTTGCCGTTGGTGCCCGTGATGGCAATCCAGTTATCGGGCGACAGGCGATAGGCAAACTCGGGCTCACCCATAATCTGGGCGGCATGCTCGCGCCCGGCCTTAAAGAAGCCCGAGAACTCCGAGATGCCCGGGCACGTCACGCATACGTCATAGGCGCCCTCGACCTGTTCGGTCCCATAGACAAACGACGCACCAGCAGCCTCGAGCGTACGCGTGGCGTCATTGGGCTCAGAGGTGCCGCCGCCATACACGGTAACGGCGCTCACGCGCTCGGGATGTGCCAGCGCCCAGCGGGCGACATCGAGACCGGATTTGCCCTGACCCAAAACGAGCAGGCTAAAGACATCAGCAAGAGGCATGAAAGACCACTATCCCAACTGGAAGAACAGGGCAAGGCCAACGGCACCAAAGGCCGCAGCGATAATCCAAAAACGGATGACGACCTTGGTCTCGGCCCAGCCCTTCTTTTCGAAATGATGATGGATGGGCGCCATAAGGAAGACGCGCTTGTGCGTAAAGTGGAAGTAGACAACCTGAATCATGACCGACAGGGTCTCAACGATAAACAGGCCACCGATGATGAGGGAGACGACCTCGGTGTTGGTCATGATGGACGTGCAGGCAAACGCGGCGCCCAGGGCAAGCGAGCCGGTATCGCCCATAAAGATGCTCGCCGGATAGCAGTTGAACCACAGAAAACCCAAGCAGGCACCGGCACACGCGGTGCAGAAGATGGACAGGTTCACGTCTCCGTGCAAAAACGCCATCGCAGCCATGGCGAGCATGGCAATCATGGAGGTGCCGCCAGCAAGACCGTCAAGGCCATCGGTCAGGTTCACGGCATTAGAAAGACCGGCGATCATCAGCCAGCAAAAGACAATGTAGAGCCACGGGAACGAAAGGCCGCAGATGGTGGTCGAAAGAACACCGAGGTCAATCGTCAGGCCGCCGGGAAAACGAATCTCGGGGGCGACGCCGCACCAGTTGACGGCAAGCACCGTAAAGGTGACACAGATAATGGTTAGGCCGATCATCTTAGCATGGGGCGTCAGACCGAGAGAGCGCCCATGCGTAACGGAGGTCAGGTCGTCGATCAGGCCCAGCACGCCGGTCGCCAGCGTGGCAAGCAGCACGAGCACGAGCTCGGTGGTGAGCTTGCCCATCAGCAGGCAGGTCAGCGAGATCGCGACGAGGATGACAACGCCACCCATGGTGGGCGTTCCCTGCTTAACCAAATGACGCTTGGGGCCGTCGGCACGAACCTGCTGGCCGATACCCTCGACCTTGAGCAGCTTGATCCACCACGGCATGAGCAGCAGCGCAATGGCAGCGGCGATGCCAAGCCCCAAAAAAGCCTGATACGTTGGATACGAGGGATTGCCGAACATGGGCTAGCACACACCTTCCACAAAGCGGTCGAGCTCAACAAAGCGGGAACCCTTGACCAGTACAACATCATGTTTTTCAAGCGCGCCGCCCATGCGGTCGAGCACCTGCTGATAATCGGAGAACACCTGGATGCGGTCCTCGTCAATACCCATCATGCGCGCGGCATCGGCCATAAGCTGGGCCAGCTCACCACCCACGCACGCCAGCATGTCGAGCTTCTTGGCGGCGGCATAGGCGCCCACGAGCTCATGCATGCGAGGAGCCTCATCGCCCATCTCGCCCATCTCGCCCAGGATCGCCATGCGAGACCCCGTGCACGAAAGCGAGCACAGCAGATCGAGACCAGCAGCCATGGATTCGGCACTGGCGTTATAGGAATCGTCGATGACGCGGGCGCCGCTCTTGGCGCGCTTGATCTCCTGGCGGTGACCGGTGATCGTGAGGCCTCTAAAGGCAGCATCGATCTGCTCGGGCGTCACGCCCAGGCGATAGGCAACTGCGGCGGCCTTAACGGCATTTGGGACGGACTGCACGCCGGGGATGGCAAGCATGGTATCGATCGTCTCACCCTGGCCAAAATCGAGCGTAAAGACCGGACGGCCTTCGTCATCAACACGAATGTCGCGGGCACGGACCTCATCGTCGTCCGAGACGCCGGCCAGCATCACGTCGATACCAGCAGGCTGGGCGAACGTATCGCGAATGAACGGTGTAAAGTCGTCCTCGCCGCCCAAAACCAGCAGCGGCAAGAAGTCGCCGGCGGCGCACATACCCTGGACAATCTCGGCCTTAGCGCGGGCGATGTTCTCGCGGCTGCCCAAAATGCCGATGTGAGAGGTACCAATCTTGCTCACGATGGCAAGGTTGGGATTGGCGGACTGGGACAGGCGCTCAATCTCGTGGAAATGGTTCATGCCCATCTCGAGCACCAGGACCTCGGTATCGGCCGGAGCGGAAAGCACCGTGAGCGGCATGCCGATCAGGTTATTGAAATTGCCCTTGGTGGCCCAGACACGATAGCGCTTGGCGAGCACGGCGGCGAGCACGTCCTTGGTCGTCGTCTTGCCGATGGAACCGGTAATGCCAACGACCAGGCAGCCAAGCTCCAGGCGATACGTGTGCGCCAAACGCAGCAGAAACTCCTCGGGATCATCGGTCAGCAGGATGGCGCACCCCTTGTCCTGTGCCAGCGAGACCAGCTCGGCCTCGGGCTCACGCGTCATCACGACGGCGCCGGCACCCGACTGGACGGCACGGGAAGCAAAATCATTGCCGTCGACGTTTTCACCGGGAAAGGCGACGAAAATCGTCCCTTCCTCGACCTGGCGCGAGTCGATAACGCACCCGCGGCATACCCGATCGGCTTCTCCCGTCACGGTTCGGGCCCCTGTTGCGGCCGCGAGGTTGTTGACGGCGATCTCTATCATTGCAGCTCCCCTGTAAACCTAATAATGCTATCGGCGTATTGTATCCCAGCGCCGCACATGCGTGGTGCAGGGCATGTGAACACCCTCATATGGGACAACAAACCACGCCCCAAAGATTGTAACCCCCTACTTCGTGTGCGGGATACCCAGCACGTCGAGCGCGTTGGCCATAATGGACTGGAACGGCACCGCAGCGGCATCTGAACCGCTCGGCGTTCCGTCGAGCGTGATATAGCACAGCACTTTGGGCGATTGTGCCGGTGCAAAGCCCATAAAGGACGACATGTAGTTCTCCTTGAGGTAGCCGCCGTTCTCGTCGGCACGTTCGGCCGTACCGGTCTTACCCGCCACGTCATAGCCGTCAACCGCGCCGCCAACGCCCGTTCCCTCGGACACGACCGTCTGCATGCACGATGTCACCTGGGATGCGGCGTCCTCCGAAATCGCGCGCTCGCCTTCGCCCCAGTCCTTCTCGTCGCCTTTGCTGGACTTATAGAAGTGCGGTGTCATCATCACGCCGCCGTTGGCGATGCCGCCCACGGCACGTGCGATCTCAATCGGCGAGACGGACAGTGCCTGTCCAAAGCTCATCGAGCCCAGCGTGGCGCCGTCATACTGGTCACGCTCCTTGACGATACCCAGGCTCTCTCCCGGAAAATCGACACCCGAGCTGTGACCGATGCCCCACTTGTCCACATAGGCGGCAAAGTCGTCGGCACCGATCTTGCGCCCCACTAGGACAAAGCCCACGTTGGACGAACGGCGCATCATCTCGCGCACATCCATGGTCATGGCATAGTCGCGCTTGTCGGCATCGGTGACGGTATCGTCGCCCACCTTGATGCTCGCCGGCACCTCAAACGACGTACTCGATCGCACGACGCCCAAGTCGAAGCCGGCGCCCGCCACGAGCGTCTTAAAGACCGAGCCGGGCTCGTAGGCGTCGGTAACCAGGCGCAGATTCATATCCTCGGTCTTGGCATTCTCCAGATCGGTCTGGTCGTAGGTCGGGTACGAGCAGGCTGCCAAAATCTCGCCTGTCGTAGGATCGGTGACCAGCGCCGAGCCGTTCTTGGCCTTAGTCTTCTCAACTGCCTCTGCCAGGGCATCCTCGGCCGCACGCTGGATATTGACGTCGAGCGTCGTCACGATATCAACGCCGTCGACCGCAGCCACCTTTTTATAGGCACCGCCCGCGATATAGCTGCCGTCCCTCGCGCGCTCGCGTACGAGAGAACCGTTCGTGCCGGTCAGAAGCTTGTTGTATTGCTTTTCGAGGCCCGTCAAGCCGTCGTTGTCTACATTCACTACACCCAGCACCTGCGATGCCAGATTGCCGTATGGATATACGCGCTTCATGGCCTGCTCAAAAAGCACGCCGGGCAGGTTCTTCTTCTCCAGCACCGCAGCATCGTCTTCGTCCACCTGGCGCTTGATATACACCCAGGTTCCATCGGACTCAACGAGCTTGCGGCAGGTCTTTTTATCGATTCCAGTTGCCTTGACCAGCGCCGACACCGTCTTGTCAACATCCTCGACAAGCTGCGGGTTCACGGCGATGTTGCGACATTCGACCGACGACGCCAACACGTTGCCGTTGCGGTCGTAGATGGTGCCGCGTTTGGCATAGAGGGTCTGCGCAAGCAGGCGGCGCGCATCGGCACGCTCGCGCAGTTTATCGGCTTCGACAATTTGATAGTCGGCAAGGCGAAAGACGCCCAAGCCCAAGCCAAGCCCGATGAAGCCCATGACGGCTTTGCGGCGAGGCAGAGGTGCGCCTGTGAGCCATTCGGTCGACGAACTCTTGCGCGACCTGGTGTTATGCACTTGAGGGCCGCCCGAGCCGCGAAGTCGCGACGCCGGGTCGTTGCCACGGGACTGCCCGACGTTGTAAGATTGCCGACCCGTTCCTTGATAACCAGAACGTCCCCGCGACGAGGGACGTCCAGAACCGCGGCCCCCATCGGAACCGCGGCGATAGTCATTTGTCATACTCAGCTACCGTCTTGCTACTGAGCGGTCGCGGTCGCGTTGGCGCCCGCGGCTGCATCCTGCGTAAAGTCAAGTGTAACGCTCTCGCTGGGCTCCACCAAGCCATAAGCGCCCGCAAGGTCGCGAATGCGCGTGTCGGCGCCATAGACCGAATGCATGACCTCCAGGTCGGAGCTCTCATCGGTCGCCTTTTCGAGCGTGCTGGTAAGCTCGGCGTTGCTGTTGAGCACCTGGGCCGTAACGCCGGCGAGCGCCACGCGGGCGACGCCGATCGTCATGAAGATAGCCGCAATGATGCAAAACGTTTTAAGAACGCTCATGAAAACCGGGCTTACCGCCTGGTTTGCCTGACGGCCCGCGCCCGTGTAGACATCAAAGCGCGGCGCGCGCTGCTCACGGGGAGCAGCGGGGGCCTGCGGCGTCTCACGATAGGCGGGCATGGCGTTCATATCATAGGCGAGTGCTGCGCTTGAAGTGTTGTAGCCCATGATATGCCGCCTCCCATCCCGAGTACGTTGGTAGTGTGTTTAAGCTTCGTTTATGGTGCGAGCGGGAGGTCCAATATCGCGCGGTCGCGCCTACAGACGCTGCGCCACGCGGATTTTGGCTGATCTCGCCCGAGGGTTGCGCTCAACCTCATCAGGCTGGGCAACCAAGGGTTTGCGGGTGATGACCTTGAGTATCGGCACGTTGCCGCACACGCACACCGGAATCTCCGGCGGACACGTGCACCCCTGGCTCATCTCCTTAAAGTGGTTCTTTACGATACGGTCCTCGAGCGAGTGATACGAGATGACGCAGATACGTCCGCCCGGGTTGAGCCACCTGGTGGCGGCATCAAGCCCTCGTTCGATCACATCGAGCTCGTGATTGACCTCGATGCGAATGGCCTGGAAACTTTTCTTGGCCGGGTGTCCGCCATGCCGACGAGCGGCAGCCGGGATACCCGCCTTGATGATCTCGACAAATTGGCCGGTGGTTTCGATCGGTTCTTGCTCGCGGCGGCGCACGATCTCGCGCGCGATCTGCGAGGCAAACTTCTCTTCGCCGTAGACGCGTAGAATCCGGGCGAGGTCGTGTTCGTTATAGGTGTTGATGACCTCAGCTGCGTTTAAGGTGTTATTACCCGGATCCATCCGCATGTCCAATGGGGCGTCCTCGTTATACGAAAAGCCCCTGCCAGGGATATCGAGTTGCGGTGACGAAACGCCCAAATCGAACAGGAAGCCATCGACCCCGGGCACCTCGGCCGAGCAAAGCAGCTCGTCCAAGTCGCCGAAGTTGCCCTTCAGCAGCTGGTGCGGAACGCCGGGAACCTCGCGGTCCAGACGGGCGCCAGCGGCCTCGAGGGCCATGTCGTCCTGATCGACGCCGAGCAAAAGGCCGGTTTCCCCCACCAGCGCGGCCATCTTTACCGAATGGCCGGCACCGCCAAGGGTGCAGTCGCAGACGACGGAGCCGCTCTTTAGCTGCAGCGACTCAAGCACTTCGCCGAGCATGACAGGTTCATGCCGATATTCTTGTGTCAAGATCCCACGCTCCATCCGTTACTCGTGCCTTGCCCTTACGAGAAGAAGAGGTCCAGCAGGGCCTCGTCATCATCGTCCTCATCGGCCGCGGCGCGATCCCAAACCTCAAGGTGGTCGTAGTTGCCCACAACCGTGACCTCGCGGTCGAGGTTCGCCTGCTTACGGAGAGACTCGGAAAGACCGATACGACCGGCGCTGTCCACGTCCATCGACGTGGTGCGCTTGTTGATCGCCCTCATGAGCTTCTGGTCGTTAATGTCACGCGGGTTAAAACCCTCGTGGCCCTCACGACCCGCGAAGAGTCCTTCGACCCACTTATCGAAGGCCTCGGCAGAGAACACGTACAGAGCATCGACATCCAGGGCTTTGAACACGCGAACGTGCTCTCCAAGCTCCTCGCGAAGGGGTGCAGGCAGGGACAGACGACCTTTTGCATCGAGATTGCGCTCGTATGCACCAGTCATTCCCATGTGCGCCCTCCCCTCGGTTACTCAGATGGCACGTACGCGGGGAACCACCCCGCCTGTCGACGTCATTAATAATATGGGGAACCGCCCCATTTTTCAACACCTTTCCCCACCCCTTCCCCCACCCCGCCCCACCACTCCACCCACCATATATCGCAAAACACCCCCAAGCATATGTTCGAAAACACAATATGTTGTGTTTACAGCAACGGCGGGATGCCACCTGTGGCACCCCGCCTTTCAACCTCAACCTTCAAGTTGACCTTGAGGCGATTTTTGCGTCCCTTTACATGCCGTTCACATCGCCCCCAAACTCCCCCACCCAAGGCACATTCGGTCCACCACCGCGACGCCAAGTGGCGAAAAATGGGACGGGCCCCAGATTGCCCATGCGCGCGCAAAAGCACGCCGTGGCAATCTGGGGCCCGTCCCCAAATACCTATAAATTTGCAGGTCAGCGATGAGTTAACGATGCGCCAGCGGGTGCGCCGCCAGATAGACCTCGGTCAGTTGCGTACGATCGACATGCGTGTAGACCTGCGTGGTCGATATATCGGCATGTCCCAAGATCTCCTGTAGCACACGGAGGTCTGCGCCGCCCGCGAGCATGTGGGTGGCAAAGGAGTGGCGCAAGGTATGGGGATGGAGCCCCACCAGCCCCACCTGACGCCCATACCGCTCGCATATCGCATGCACGGCCTGGCGCGACAGGCGACGTCCGTTCTTATTTAAAAAGACCGCCGAGGTCTCGGTTCCGCGGGCATGGGCCGCCAAGCGAGAACGTCCCTCAGTTACATAGAGCGTCAGAGCTCGCGCCGCGCTTCCCACCAGCGGGGACAGGCGTTCCTTTGAGCCCTTACCGCGAACGAGTACAAAGCCATCGTCGATATGGATATCGCCCACATCGAGCCCCACCAACTCGCTCACACGCAAACCGCATCCGTAGAGCACTTCCAAGATGGCATGGTCGCGCAAGCCCATCTCGCCCTCGGGGAAGTCTTGATCGAGCAGCGCCGAGACATCCTCCACCGATAGATACTCCGGCAAACGATCAGCCTTTTTAGGAAGGCGCAACGCCGCCGTTGGATTTTGGGCCACAGCCCCATCGCGCACCAAAAAGGCATGCAGGCCCTTCACGGCCGCAAGCGCACGCTCCACCGAGGCATCCGAATAGCCCCCATCGCGACGGTCGGCGACAAAGCCCTCCACGACCTGACGAGTCACCTCTTCAAAAGACACAATACCCGCCCGCTCCAGATAGGCGCAGTACGTCGTCAGGTCACGACGATAGGCCGCAATCGTGTTGCGCGCCAAACCCCGCTCGACCGCGAGGTAATCGAGATACTCCCCCGCCGCCACGGCGAGCGACGAGGGAGTAGCTTCGGTATGTTCCTTATTCGCCGGCACCCTTAGTCCGTAGCGAGATTCATGGGCGTCACCTGCAGACGGTCGACACCCTCGTGCTGGCCGATCGAAGCGCGCACGAACTCGCGGAACAGCGGCTGCGGGTTGGTCGGGCGGCTCTTGAACTCGGGATGAGCCTGGGTTGCCACATACCACGGATGCACGTCGCGCGGCAGCTCGACCATCTCGACCAGGCGCTCGTCGGGCGACAGACCCGAGATAACCAAACCGGCGTCCTCGAGCTGGTCACGGAAGGCGTTGTTGAACTCAAAGCGGTGACGGTGACGCTCGTAGACGAGCTCCTCGCCATATGCCTCGCGAGCAAGGGTATCGGCGGCGAGCTTGCACGGATAGGCGCCCAGGCGCATGGTGCCGCCCTTCTCGGTCACGTCCTCCTGCGAGCTCATCAGATCGATGACGCTAAACGGGCCGTCCGGATCGAACTCGGAGGAGCTGGCGCCGGCAAGGCCGACGACGTTGCGGGCGAACTCGCACACGGCCACCTGCATACCCAGGCAAATGCCCAGATACGGAATCTTGTGCTCACGGGCAAACTCGGCCGCGAGGATCTTGCCCTCCAGGGCACGCTTGCCAAAGCCGCCAGGGACCAGGATGCCCGAGGCGTCGCCCAGAACCTCGGAGACATTCTGCTCGTCGAGGCTCTCGCCGTCGACCAGCTGGACGTCCACATGGCGATCGTAGAAGACGCCCGCATGGTGCAGGGCCTCGATAACCGACAGGTACGCATCGGGCAGCTGCGTGTACTTACCCACGACGGCGATCTTCACCTTGTCGGCGTGATGGTTGGCGTGATTCTGTTTGCGCAGGAACTCGTTCCACTCGCTCATGTCGCGCTCACGCGGATCCAGACCCAGGCGTTCGCAAATGCGCAGGTCAAAGTCCTGCTCGGCAAGCAGCTGCGGAACATCGTAAATGCTCGCGCAGTCCTCGTTGGTAAAGACGCAATCGGTGTCGACGTCGCAGAAGCTTGCGATCTTTCCGCGGATAGCGTCATCGATATGGTGGTCGGAGCGCAGCACGATGATATCGGGCTGGATGCCAAAGCTGCGGAGCTCCTTGACGGAATGCTGCGTGGGCTTGGTCTTGACCTCGTGGGCGGCGGCGATATAGGGAACGAGCGACACGTGGATGTAGCAGACGTTCTCGGGGCCGGCCTCCTTGCGGTACTGGCGGATGGCCTCGACAAACGGCTGCGACTCGATGTCGCCGATCGTGCCGCCCAGCTCGGTGATGACTACATCGGAGCCGGTCTGCTCCTCGATGCGGCGGAACTTGTCCTTAATGGCATTGGTGACGTGAGGAATCACCTGCACGGTACCGCCCAAAAAGTCGCCGCGACGCTCGCGGGCGATCAAGCTCTTATAGATGGCGCCGGTCGTAAAGTTGGAATCGCGGGTCAGGTTCTCATCAATAAAGCGCTCGTAATGACCCAGGTCCAGGTCGGACTCGTAACCATCCTCGGTAACGAAGACCTCACCATGCTGGAAGGGGCTCATGGTACCGGGGTCGACGTTCAGATACGGATCGGCCTTCTGCATCGTTACTTTGTAGCCACGCGACTTGAGCAGACGGCCCAGCGAAGCCGCGGTGATACCCTTGCCCAAGGACGAAACCACGCCACCGGTTACGAACACATGCTTGGTCATATTGAGTTACCTGCGCTTCCCGTAGAAGTTGTTTATCCACATCTTACGGGTCTTCATTGTAATACTCGCGCCGCGGACCGTTCGCAATTTTTCTCGCATGCGATTGCATTTCTCAATCTTGAAACAAAACGCCGCCCGGTTTCCCAGGCGACGTCGCTGTGGCAAGGGTTACATGCTGCTATCGATCAGCAACCTCGTCCTCAAGCATTTCTTGAACGAGCATGCCGGTACGGACGCCCTCAAGATACCACTCGCCACGTTCGGTGAGGCAAATGCCATTTGCAAGCTGACCGCCGTCGTCGCTATAACGCGAGACGACATCAATCATGCCTTCGGAATCCAAGCGATCGATTGCGGCGCGGACACGATACGGCGAAACCCCCACGCGCTCGGCAAGCGTTTTGCGCGAGAAACCATACGGCCCGCCATTGTCTTCGGTTTGCTGGTCGATCTCCATCAACACCAGCACCTCGACACGCTTCATATCGTTGACACTCGCACGACCCTTGCCCGCCATAGCAGCCTCCTCAAACCGAGCACGAGCATCTAACGCGCCGTGCGCGACCGACACACCTCACGATGGCAGGTAATATCCATCATGCGGCATCCCGCTAAGGATGAAACAGTTACGGTTATTGTATACCGCTCAAATTGTTTCTAGGCAGGTAAACAGCTATTTTTCGCCGAAATAGGCGCTTTATTGATCAAAAAGCCGTACCGGGCGCTAACCCGATACGGCCAAAATGCAATGCAATTACCGCGGTGCTTCAAACTTAGCGATGGAAGAAACCGCGGCGCTCAAACTTGGGCTCGCAGCACACGTTGATACCCAGTTTGCGCAGTACCGTCTCGTCCGTCGGCGAGATGATCACGCTAAAGAAGGCATCGCAACCGCGCAGCTGCTCCAGGCCCGAAAGGACGCGAGCGGCCGTCTCACTCGTGGCCGAGGTGATCGACAGCGCCATAAGCGTCTCGTCGGTGTGGAGGCGCGGGTTTTTGCTTCCCAGGAAATGCGTCTTGAGCTTGCTGATGGGCTCGATCGCCTCATCGCTAATGACCTCGAGCTCAAGGTCGACGCCCGAGACATGCTTGAGGGCGTTCATAATGAGCGAACTTGCGGCGCCCAGGCGCGTGGAGGTCTTACCGGTCACCACGGAGCCATCGGGCATGACCATGGCACCCACGGGACCACCCATCAGCTGCTCCCTGGTGAGGGCCGCCGAGCGCGCCGGTGAATAGTTCTTATCGATGCCGGCTTTCTTCATAATAATCTTGAGACGGTCGACTTGCTCATCGCCCACGCCGGTACGGCGCACATTTTCGACCGCGGTAAAGTAGCGGCGGACGATCTCCATCTTGGAAGCGTCGCGGCAGGCATCGTCATCGGTGATGGCAAAGCCGACCATATTGACGCCCATGTCCGTAGGGCTCTGGTAGGGGCTCTTGCCCAAGATCTTTTCCATCAGGGCACGGACTACCGGGAAGGCCTCGACGTCGCGGTTGTAGTTGACCGTGGTCTTGTTGTAGGCCTCAAGGTGGAACGAATCGATGATATTGGCGTCGTCGAGGTCAGCCGTGGCGGCCTCGTAGGCAATATTGACCGGATGCGTCAGAGGAAGATTCCAGACCGGGAAGGTCTCGAACTTGGCATAGCCGGCGGCGGTACCGTGCTTATGCTCGTGATACAGCTGCGAGAGGCAAGTGGCGAGCTTGCCCGAGCCGGGGCCGGGTGCCGTCACGACAACGAGTGGACGCGTGGTCTCGACAAACTCGTTCTTGCCGTAGCCTTCGTCGGACACGATCAGATCGACATCGTGCGGATACCCCTCGATGGGATAGTGCAGCTTGGCGGGAATGCCGAGCGCGTTCAGGCGATTGCGGAACACATCGGCGGCGGGCTGGCCGGCGTACTGGGTGATGACCACGGCCGCGACGGCAAAGCCGTTGCCGCGGAACAGGTCAACCAGGCGCAGCACATCCTCGTCATAGGTAATGCCAAGGTCACCACGAGCCTTGTTTTTCTCGATGTGGTTCGCGTTGATCGCGATGATAACCTCAACGTCATCGGCAATGCTCTTGAGCATGCGGAACTTGCTGTCCGGTTCAAAACCCGGCAGCACGCGACTCGCGTGATAGTCGTCAAACAGCTTGCCGCCAAACTCCAAATAGAGTTTGCCGCCAAACTGCGAGATGCGCTCCTTAATATGAGCGGCCTGCAGCTCGATATATTTCGCGTTGTCGAAACCCTGGCGCATATATGGCTCCCGTCCCGTTTCCAATTAATGTTCTAGGCGATTATAACGGAGCAGACCCTCCCCAACGCCCAAGCAATCAACTGGCACCAACCAAACACGCCATCGATAAGTTGCGGTGAAATCGTTCCCGTTTAACCCCTCAAGACGGCCAAACAGGAACTATTCCACCGCAACTTCCCCTTTTTGGTTCAAACAAACCTGGCCTTTGTATCAATAATGGAAACGTCGCAGGTTGAGCATGATCCAGCGAAAGCCCGCCAGAGTAGGCAAAGCGCCCTCTGCACCAACAATGGAAAGCGCCGCAGGCAGAGGACGGACGGCGCGTAGCGTCGACCGGTTCCGCGGTTTGGTAAAACCGCGGAACAAAAAGTCGCCCCCTCCCGCGCATGAACGGAAGGGGGCTAAAGGTAGGAGTCTACCGGTGGGTTTACCCCACCGGACAGACGATGACCAGGTGATCCTTTACAGGATCGTCAAGGTTTCCGTGGGGTACCCGTTGGGTACTTAGAGCAGCACGCAGGCGACGGTCAGGATGACGGCGCAGACGACGGAGAGCGCGACGATGAGCTTAAGGGCAAACTTGAGCCAGGTCGTCCACTCGATCTTGGCCAGGGCGAGACCGCCCATGATGGCGCCGGAAGTCGGGGTGAACAGGTTCACGACACCGATGGCGGCGGAGAAGATCATGACCATGACCTCGGGCGAGAAGCCAAGCTTAACAGCCAGCGGTCCCATGATGGGCATGGAGACGGTGGCCATACCGGAGGTCGAGGGGATCAGGAAGGACAGGCCGAAGTAGACCAGGAAGCTCATGGGAGCGAAGATCACGCCGGACAGGCCAGCCAGGGCATTGGCGGCAGCGTCGAGGACGAAGACGTCGAGGCCGGTGTTAGCCATGAGGACGGAGATACCACGGGCGAGGGCGATGACGAGAACAACGGACATCATGTCGGCAGCGCCGGTGATGAAGGTGTTGACGATCTGCTTCTCGGACAGGCCACCGATGATACCGATCAGGACGGCCATGAGGAAGAACCAGGTGGAAGCCTCGTCGAAGTACCACTGGCCAATGGGCAGGCCGGTGATCAGGGCAGACCAGCCCTGGACGACGGCGTTACCGTCGGCGTCGTAGACAGCGCCAGCGTCGAAGAAGTTGGCGACGCCCTCGTTGAGGTCGGCCAGCGGAATGAAGCCGACGATCATGACGACGAAGGTGAAGGCGAAGGCGATCAGAACACCCTTCTGACGACCGGTGAGCTTGACCTCCTTGTGGACCTCGGAAGCAGCCTTGCCGTGAGCCTCTTCGGCGTCCTTGAGCTCCTGCATCGACAGGATGGTGGAACCCTTGTCAGCCTTGACCTTCTTGGCATAGTTCATCACGAAGACGATGGACATAGCGGTAGTGACAATCCACAGGACGGCACCGAGGCCGATGATGATGGACTGGTTGACCTCAATGCCAACGCCGGTCAGAGCGTCGACGGCAGCGCCGACGGCGAACGGGTTAACCGTGGAGCCCAGGCAGCCGCAGCCAGCGCCGAGCAGGACGGTAGCGGCGCCGACCATGGGGTCGAAGCCAGCAGCCATCATGGTAGCGGCGAGCAGGGCGTAGAAGGGAACGGTCTCCTCGCACATACCATAGGTGGTACCACCGAGGGAGAAAATGAGCATAAGGACAGGAACGAGCATGATCTCGTTGCCCTTAAGCTTCTGCACCAGAACGGCGATGCCGTTGTCCAGAGCGCCAGTCTCGGTCATCATACCGAGGAAGCCGCCCAGGATCATAACGAAGAGGCAGACGGGCAGAGCGTCAGCGAAACCCAGGATCGGGGCGGTGCAGAAATCGCTCAGACGGGCGGCAGTAACCGCGCCGCCGGACGTGCCGGAGACGATAACGGTAATCACTGCAACAATTGCCAGCAGAGCTAGAAGAATGGTGAACGATGAAGGCATACCGCGCTTTTTCTTAGCGGTCTCAGTCATGGTTCTCATCCCCCCTTCATAAATCATTTAACTTTCTCGCGCGAAGCGGATCTTCCGTGCCGTGCCCACCGCCCGACGCGAGATATTTACCAGACAAAGCCGCTCGGGGTGTGTAGCAAGACACCCCGAGCGAGATGCTAGATGCTCTTACTTGAGCGTGGCGTACATGACAGCCTTGATGGTGTGCATGCGGTTCTCGGCCTCGTCGAAGACCTTGGAAGCGGGGCTCTCGAAGACCTCATCGGTGACCTCCTGCTCGGTGATGCCGAACTGCTCGCACTTCTCGGCGCCAATCGTGGTGTTGGTGTCGTGGAAGCTGGGCAGGCAGTGCAGGAAGATGGCACCCGGGTTGGCCATAGCCATGACCTCGGAGGTAACGCGATACGGGGTGAGCTGAGCGATGCGCTCGGCCCAGACCTCGTCGGGCTCGCCCATGGAGACCCACACGTCGGTGTAGATAACGTCGGCACCGGTGACGCCGTCCTTGACGTCGGTGGTCAGCTTGATGGTGCAGCCGTTGGCCTCGGCGATGGGCTTGCAGGCCTCGATGACGTCGTCAGCGGGCATGCACTCCTCGGGGCCGCAGGCCACGAAGTTCATGCCGAGCTTGGAACAGACGACCATGAGGGAGCGAGCAACGTTGTTCTTACAGTCGCCCATGAAGACGAGGGTCTTGCCCTTGATGTCGTAGTTGAAGTTCTCCTGGACGGTCAGGATGTCGGCGAGCATCTGGGTGGGGTGCCACTCGGTGGTCAGGCCGTTCCACACGGGCACGCCGGACTTAGCAGCGAGCTCCTCGACGTCGTCCTGGGCAAAGCCACGGAACTCGATGCCGTCATACATGCGGCCAAGAACGCGGGCGGTGTCCTCGATGGACTCCTTCTTGCCCATCTGCGACGAACCGGGATCGAGATAGGTCACGCCCATGCCCAGGTCCATGCCGCCGACCTCGAAGGCGCAGCGGGTACGAGTGGAGGTCTTCTGGAAGAGCAGAACGATGTTCTTGCCCTCGAGATAGCGGTGCGGAACGCCAGCGCGCTTCATATCCTTGAAGTTCTTGGAGAGCTTGAGCAGGTACTCGATCTCCTCGGTGGTGAGGTCGAGAAGCTTGAGGAAGCTACGGCCGGAGAGGTTAACACCCATGGTTCGATTCCTTTCGAAGAAATGAATTACGTAAATATTAGTGTTGCCCGTTTGACGGGCGAAACCGGTGCGGTTGTAGGGGGACCGCACCGGAACGTTAAAGACTTAGAGGTCCTCGCGCCAGAAGGGCATGCTCATGCAGCGCGGGCCGCCGCGGCCGCGGGAGAGCTCGGCGGAGGGCACGACGAGAAGGTCCAGGCCCTCCTTGTACAGCACGTCGTTGGTGACGGTGTTGCGGGCGTAGACGCAGATCTTGCCGGGCTCGACGCACAGGGTGTTGGAGCCGTCGTTCCACTGCTCGCGGGAGGCCGCGATCGGGTCGCCGCCGCCGCAGGGGATCAGCTTGACCTGGTCGACGCCGGTGGCGTCCTCCAGGACGTGCTCGAGGGTGTCCTCGATCAGGCGGATGTTCACGTCGCCCGGGTTCTTGCCGGCGGTCAGCTCGTAGACGCGCAGGGTGCCCATGATGGCGGGGTGGATCGTGAACTTATCGACGTCGATCTGGGTGAAGACCGTGTCGAGGTGCATGAAGGCGCGCGAGACCGGGATGTCGAAGGCCAGGATGCGCTCGACCTTGGAGTCGGAGTTCCAGAAGATGTTCTGGGCCATGACGTCGATCGCGGCGGCCTGGGTGCGCTGGGAGATGCCGACGGCGAGGGTCTTCTCGTTGATGTTCAGCACGTCGCCGCCCTCGGTGTGGAACTGGCAGTCGCGGCGGAAGTACAGCGAGACGTCCTTGTAGTCGGGGTGGTACTTGAAGACGTACTTGCCGTACAGGGTCTCGCGGTTGCGGGTGACCGAGTACATGCGGTTGAGGTTGACGCCCTCGCCGACGACCGCGAACGGGTCGCGGGTGAAGTAGAGGTTGGGCATCGGGTCGATGATCAGGTCGGACTCGGACTCGGAGTTGACCAGGGAGTCGAGGGTCGTGGACGCCGTGAGGGGCATGTCGATCTCGGACTTGGTCATGCCGGCCATGGTCTTCTTGACGAACTCGAGGTTGTCCTCGATGGAGTCCAGCTTCTCGCGGACGATCTGCGGCATGTGCTGGCCGCGGATGCCGGCCTCGGCGATGTACTGGTCGGTGAACTCGGCGCGGGCGCCGGGGACCTGGTCGAACACCTCGGCGACGAGGTTCTCGAGGTAGAGGACCTCCACGCCCTGGTCCCTCAGGATCTGGGCGAAGGTGTCGTGCTCCTGCTGCGCGACCTCCAGGAACGGGACGTCGTCGAACAGGAGTCGCTCGAGCTCGTCGGGCGGCAGGTTGAGGAGCTCGTCGCCGGGACGGTGCAGGCAGACCTTCCTGAGCTTGCCGATCTCGGAAGGCACGTGCAGACCTTTCGTCATGGCCTCCTACCTTTCTTTCGGGCCCCTGTCAGGGCCGATTCGTTAGCGCCCCTCCGTGTGAGGCGTTATTGCTGACGACATATTTATATCCAAAATCAGCTCATACTTCCACCTTGCCCCCGAACGGTTTTTTATAGGGGGTGAACGGCATACACATATACTTCACGCATGGCACACTTCATCTTAATAAAGCGTATTTACGTGCTTAAACGCGTTTTAATCCTAAAATCAAATGGAACTAAACTTTGTTAAACCATCCTCAAATTGCATATTTCCAATAAACCTATGAATAGAATTAGCGGTTCACACCGCGTCTCAACCATTTTCATTTTTATTCAGAAAAAAGTTTGTCCTATTCATTTCTGGTAAACAAATTACCGTTTACCAGACGCTTGATACCGTTCACCGGAAACTCAGTATAAGGCCCAGCGGATACCGGCTCGCTTTACGGCCCCATTTGTAACAACTTGACTTCTCGGTATAGAAAAACGGACCCGCTTCCCCTAGGGAAACGGGTCCGTTTTCGATTATCTTCGGCCAATTTTGATAAGGCCCCCCGAAGACCATCGGAATCCTAGCGATCGAACTCCGCCAGTGCCTCGCCCAAAAGCCTCAGGCCCTCGCGCAGAACGTCCTCGCTCGCGCAGTAGCCCAGGCGTGCGCCGCAGGGAAGCTCAAAACGGCTACCGGGGACCAGCAGCACTCCCCTCTCGGACAGCAGGCGCCTGCAGAACTCCTCGTCATCCTCGGGAATATCCAGCTGGATAAACGAGGTGGACACGCCCTGCGGGGCCGTCCAGGAAACGCGATGCTGCGTATCGATCCAAGCCTGCGCGATATCGCGGTTGCCAAACACGATCTTGCGATTGCGCTCGACAATCTTATCCTTGTGCTCAAGCACATAGGTCGCCAGGGTATCGTTGAACACGCCGCCGCAGATCATGGTGTAATCGCGATAGGTACGGATGCGGTTGGACACCTCTTCGTCGGCCAAGACCCAGCCCACGCGGGCCGCAGGCGTCGAATAGGTCTTCGACAACGAGTTGGTGACAATGGCCCTCTCGTACACGTCGACCATCGACATAAAGGACTCAGTGTTCTCAAGCGGCAGGTACACCTCGTCGCACAGCACGTAGGCGCCCACCGAGCGGGCGATCTCGGCAATCTGGCCGAGCATATCGGCATCGAGCACCGTACCGATGGGGTTCGATGCGTTGTTTATGCAGATAAGCTTGGTGTTGGGGCGCACCAAGCGCTTGAGTTCCCCGATATCGGGCTTCCAGCCGAGTTCCTCGCGAAGCTCCCAATACTCGACCTCGGCGCCCAGCGTGCGCGGAATCTCGTAGAGCGGCGCGTAGGTGGGCCACTCGGCGATAACATGGTCGCCGGGCTCGACCACAGCCATGATGGCGTTGAGGTTAGCGCCCGTGCAGCCATTGGTCTGCAGAATGTGATCGGGATTGACCTCGCGACGATACAGCTTGGCAACCTCGGCCTTAAACTCCGGCGAGCCCTCGATCCAGCCGTAGTTCATCTTCTCGCGGTCCAGGCGCTCGTAAAACGTGGCGCCGTCCTGCTCATCGAGCGCGCGCAGCTCGCCCATGGTGAGCGACGAAATCGTCGACTGGGCGATGTCCCACGTGGCGCTCTTCTCCCAAACGTTGAGCCATTCCTCAACGCCAATCGTCTTGATGTCCATGGCCAAGCTCCTTACAAAAGCAGTCATCCAATCGTGTTGACGTCCCTCATACAAGATTGGGGCGGTGCGAAAACCCGCACCGCCCCAATGGGAGACATCTAATGGCAGCTAGATGTATGTATCAAGACCTGTACGGGTCCTTGAAGACCCTAGAGGTCCTCGCGCCAGAAGGGCATGCTCATGCAGCGCGGGCCGCCGCGGCCGCGGGAGAGCTCGGCGGAGGGCACGACGAGAAGGTCCAGGCCCTCCTTGTACAGCACGTCGTTGGTGACGGTGTTGCGGGCGTAGACGCAGATCTTGCCGGGCTCGACGCACAGGGTGTTGGAGCCGTCGTTCCACTGCTCGCGGGAGGCCGCGATCGGGTCGCCGCCGCCGCAGGGGATCAGCTTGACCTGGTCGACGCCGGTGGCGTCCTCCAGGACGTGCTCGAGGGTGTCCTCGATCAGGCGGATGTTCACGTCGCCCGGGTTCTTGCCGGCGGTCAGCTCGTAGACGCGCAGGGTGCCCATGATGGCGGGGTGGATCGTGAACTTATCGACGTCGATCTGGGTGAAGACCGTGTCGAGGTGCATGAAGGCGCGCGAGACCGGGATGTCGAAGGCCAGGATGCGCTCGACCTTGGAGTCGGAGTTCCAGAAGATGTTCTGGGCCATGACGTCGATCGCGGCGGCCTGGGTGCGCTGGGAGATGCCGACGGCGAGGGTCTTCTCGTTGATGTTCAGCACGTCGCCGCCCTCGGTGTGGAACTGGCAGTCGCGGCGGAAGTACAGCGAGACGTCCTTGTAGTCGGGGTGGTACTTGAAGACGTACTTGCCGTACAGGGTCTCGCGGTTGCGGGTGACCGAGTACATGCGGTTGAGGTTGACGCCCTCGCCGACGACCGCGAACGGGTCGCGGGTGAAGTAGAGGTTGGGCATCGGGTCGATGATCAGGTCGGACTCGGACTCGGAGTTGACCAGGGAGTCGAGGGTCGTGGACGCCGTGAGGGGCATGTCGATCTCGGACTTGGTCATGCCGGCCATGGTCTTCTTGACGAACTCGAGGTTGTCCTCGATGGAGTCCAGCTTCTCGCGGACGATCTGCGGCATGTGCTGGCCGCGGATGCCGGCCTCGGCGATGTACTGGTCGGTGAACTCGGCGCGGGCGCCGGGGACCTGGTCGAACACCTCGGCGACGAGGTTCTCGAGGTAGAGGACCTCCACGCCCTGGTCCCTCAGGATCTGGGCGAAGGTGTCGTGCTCCTGCTGCGCGACCTCCAGGAACGGGACGTCGTCGAACAGGAGTCGCTCGAGCTCGTCGGGCGGCAGGTTGAGGAGCTCGTCGCCGGGACGGTGCAGGCAGACCTTCCTGAGCTTGCCGATCTCGGAAGGCACGTGCAGACCTTTCGTCATGGCCTCCTACCTTTCTTTCGGGCCTTACTGGCCGAATGTATCAGCGCCCCTCCGTATGGGACGCTGCTTGCTGACAGCTCTAGTTATATCCAAAAACCACCTGCAATTCCACCTCGCCCCCGAACGGTCAGCAAAGTGCGATGAACGGTATATCTCATATGATTCCCCCATGATGCACTTCGGTTCTCTAAAGCAGGTTTTCAAAGGTAAATGTTCTTTTTTCTAAGGAATTAAGCTAGATTGCACAAATATTTTCATGTTTAGGAATTGCATAGCTAAAACGGTTTTCTGCATATATATGTCGTTTGTTCATGATTCAATTTGGATTCGATTATATTCAGCTCTCAATCATTCTTATTCATACATCCTCACCAATTGAGTATGGATATAGATTGTTTCTAAACGAGTTGGGCAGTTAGTTGCATGCCTTGGCAGCGTAAGAAGTAGGTAAAGATACCGTTCGCGCGATGCGTCCGTGCCACAGGTCGACTAAATTGAGACAATAGTGATTAGTGTTAGGCTACCGTCCCTTGTGGGGACTGAACGGACAGATGCATATGCCGAGCAAAATCGAAAAGAAGCAAGCCGCCGCAAAGCTGCGCAAACCGCCGCGCGACTTCTCGTACACGCAAAACCGAGAGCTCAGCTGGCTACGCTTTGACAACCGCGTGCTCGACGAAGCCTTCGACGAAACCGTTCCGTTATTCGAGCGACTAAAGTTCGTCTCGATCTTCGAGTCCAACCTCGACGAGTTCCTTATGGTGCGCGTGGGCGGCCTGTCCGATCTGGCGGAGCTCAAAAAACAACCTGTCGACAACAAGAGCAATATGACCGCCTCCGAACAGGTCGATGCTGTCATGGCCGAAATGCCCGGGCTCCTTACCCGTTGGGAGTCCATCTTTAAGAGCATCGAGGGCAAGCTCGACACCTTGGGCGTTCACCGCGCCCGCATCGATTCGCTTACGCCCGAGGAGCGCACCTTTGTAACCCGCTACTTCCAGGCCTACGTGTCACCGGTCATCTCGCCGCTGGTCATCGATCCGCGCCACCCCTTCCCCAACCTGCGCAATGGCGCGCTCTATCTGGCCTGTGGTCTGGACGGCGCCACCGACGAGGAGAGCCTGCTGGGCCTTATCGAGATTCCCGCCTCAATGAACCGCGTGGTCGAGATCCCCTCGCCCACCGGCACCTACTCCTACATCTTGCTCGAGGGCGTCATCCTCGCCTGCTTGGACAGCTGCTTTGGCTCCTATAAGCCGCTGGATCGTGCGCTGATCCGCGTCACCCGCAACGCCGACATCGATCCGGACGGCGAGGGCGTCGAAGAGGAAGAGGACTACCGCCAGCACATGAAGCGCATCCTCAAGAAGCGCCTGCGCCTGCAGCCGGTAGTGCTCGCGGTCTCGGGGTCGCTCGAGAAGGCAACGCTCAAGACTATCCGCAAGGCGCTCGAGCTTTCGCGCCGCTCTGTCTTTACCTGCGATATCCCGCTCAACCTGGGCTACGTCTTCGGCATTGAGGGCAAGATTCCCGAGCACCTGCGCAACGAGCTGCTCTTTACGCCGTTTAGGCCGCAGCCCAATCCCAACATCGACATGACCCGCTCCATCCGCGAGCAGGTGCTGCAGCACGACAAGCTGCTCTTTTATCCCTACGAGGCCATGAACCCGTTCTTGGACCTGGTGCACGAGGCCGCCTATGACCCCGAGTGCATCTCGCTGCGCATCACGCTCTACCGCGTGGCCAAGCAGAGCCGCCTGTGCGAGTCGCTGATCGATGCTGCCGAGAACGGCAAAGAGGTCACGGTGCTCATGGAGCTCCGCGCGCGCTTTGACGAGCAGAACAACATCGAGTGGGCCGAGCGTCTGGAAGAAGCGGGCTGCACCGTCATCTATGGTTCCGAGGGCTTTAAATGCCACTCAAAGATCTGCCAGCTCACCTATCGCGAGGGTATGGCGCTCACCCGCCTCACGCTTTTGGGCACCGGCAACTTTAACGAGAAGACGGCCAAACTCTACAGCGACTTTATGCTCATGACGGCCCATCCCGGCATCGGTGAAGACGCCAACCTGTTCTTCCGCAATCTGTCGCTGGGCAACCTGCGCGGCGACTACCGCTTCCTGGGTGTGGCGCCCGTCGGACTGAAACCGCTCATCATGCGCGGGCTTGACCGCGAGATCCAGCGCGCCCTTGCCGGCGAGCCCGCCCGCGTGTTCTTTAAGCTCAACTCGCTGACCGACCGCGAGGTTATCGACAAGATCGCCGAGGCATCGTGTGCCGGCGTGCGCGTAGACATGATCATCCGCGGCATCTCGTGCCTCAAGCCCGGTGTTCCGGGCAAGACCGAGAACGTGCATGTCCGCTCCATCGTCGGACGCTTTTTGGAGCACGCCCGTGTTTACGCTTTTGGCGTGGACTCGGACATGATTTACCTGAGCTCGGCAGACATGATGACACGCAACACCGAGCACCGCGTGGAGATCGCCTTCCCCGTGCTCGACCCCACCTGCCGCGCCCTAGTGCACGAGTACATGGGCATGCAGCTGCAGGACAACGTGAAGGCCCGCAGCCTCACGAGCGACGGCACCTGGGTCCCCGTGGAACGTGCAGAGGGTGAGAAACCCTTCAACTCGCAGGAAGCTCTACTGGAGCGTGCCTATCGCAACGCCGAGGCCGCCGCGCAGCAGCGCGCACAGGAGAAGGAACGTGTGGCCGAAGAAGCTATTCAGGCCGAGGTTGAACATGGGGCAGCCGCCAAACCGGAAGCGGTTGCCACTCCCCCGGTGAATGAGCCCGAGGCTGCCGCAGAGCCCGCCATGGAGAAAGCGCCCGAGCCCGCTACCGCGACTCCGGAGCCCGCCGCCGAGGCAAAGCCCGCCCCAGCTCCTGATCCGCAGCCGACCACGCCCAAGGTCCAAGAGGTCCAGGCGACCGTCATTGAGCCCGAGCCTGCACCTGCACCTCAGCCCGAGCCGCAGGTCACCAAGTCCGCACCCGGGACGAGTGCCCGTCGCGATAAGCCCGCCGGCAAGACCAAGGCCATCGAGCGCCATCGCCCCGGCCGCGTGCGCATGGGCCTGGGCCTGATCGGTCTGGGTCTTAAGACGCTCATTACCGGCAAGACGAAATAGTCGTTTGTAGAAGCAGTTTGTAGAAGCGCCCCGCATTTGAGGAAAGCCTCGGATGCGGGGCGCTTTTCCCTGCTACCATGGTGCGAACAACAACGCGAATGACAGGCAGGGATATGAAGCTCACTATAGAATCGATGACCTACGGCGCCGACGGTCTGGCGCACGCCGACAACGGCAAGGCCGTCTTTGTGCAGGGCGCCGTGGCAGGCGACACCGTCGAGGCCGAGGTCGTACAGGACGGCAAGTCGTTCATGCGCGCCCGCACCACCGAGATTCTGGAGCCAAGTCCCGATCGCATTCAGCCTCCCTGCCCCTTCGTGGGCATCTGCGGCGGCTGCTCGTGGGGCAATCTCTCACGCACGGCACAGCTCGCCGCCAAGGAGCAAAACCTGCGCTCCACGCTCGAGCGCATCGGCAAGTTCGCTCCTGAGCAGGTCGATGAGCTGATACAGCACATCCGCCACACCAAGGACGCCTGGGGCTACCGCAATAAAATCGAACTCGAACC
>JAUUSS010000132.1 GCA_030841765.1 Collinsella aerofaciens
TCGCGCCCTTGAAGTTGAACGTCAGATTGTCCAAATGCGGCCCGCGCAGCGTCGACCGGTCCGCCGTTCGGCAGAACGGCGGAACTAAATCAACTTGAAGCCCTTGCGCTTGCCTACGGAGAGGGTGTCGCCCAGCTTGAGGGCGCTCGGGTCGATGTTGTAGCTCTTGGGAGCCACGGCCTTGCCGTTGATCTTGACGCCGCCGCCGTCGATGTCGCGACGGGCCTGGCCGGCGCTGGCCGAAAGACCCAGGTCCTTGAGCAGGCCGGCGAGGTAAATCTGGCCCTCGTCGTTAACAGTCAGCTCAACGTGCTTCTCGGGGAAGTCGGCGAGCTGGCCCTCCTTGAACACGCGGTCGAACTCGGCCTGGGCCTCGTCGCCGGCACCGGCGCCGTGGTAGGTGTCGCACAGGTCGCGGCCCAGAGCGCGCTTGAGCTCATAGGGATCGGCAGAGCCGTCGGCCAGAGCAGCGTCGATCTTGTCGACCTCGGCCGGGGTGAGCGAACTGGCCAGACGATAGTACTTGCCAATCATCTCGTCGGGGATGGACATGGTCTTGCCGAACATATCCTTGGGCGCGTCGGTCAGGCCGATGTAGTTGCCGTAGGACTTGGACATCTTACGGACGCCATCGGTGCCCTCGAGCAGCGGCATGGTGAGCGCGATCTGGGGCTCCATGCCCATCTTCTCCATGAGCTCACGGCCGGCGAGCAGGTTGAAGAGCTGATCGGTGCCGCCCATCTCCACGTCAGCCTTAATCATGACCGAATCGTATGCCTGCATCACGGGATACAGGAACTCGTGCAGGGCGATCGGCGTCTGAGACTGGTAGCGCTTGGTAAAGTCATCGCGCTCAAGAATACGGGCGACGGTGAACTTGGAGCACACCTGCAGCAGACCGGCCAGATCCATCGACAGGATCCAGTCACCGTTGTGCACGATGGTGGTCTTCTCGGGATCCAAGATCTTCATGGCCTGGCTCACGTAGGTCTCGGCGTTGGCCTCGATCTGCTCCTGCGAAAGCTGCGGGCGGGTGGAGTTCTTGCCCGAGGGGTCGCCAATCAGCGCGGTACCGTTGCCGATGATGAGGGTGACGTTGTGGCCCAGGTCCTGGAATTGGCGCATCTTGCGCAGCGGCACGGCGTGGCCCAGGTGCAGGTCGGGGCTGGTGGGGTCGACGCCGAGCTTGATGTTGAGGGGCTCGCCCTTCTCAAGCTTCTTGCGAAGGTCGGCCTCGGGGACGATCTGCGCGGCGCCCGAGGTGATGATACGCATTTGCTCGTCAACAGACAGCATTGGGTATCCTCCTTTTGCTATAGCACCCTCGCCGAAAACGGCGGTGCTGGAAGTCCATAAACTCTCTTATGATAACAAACTGACGCGACGCAGCACCTACGACAGGAAAATCCTCGTCCTGCCGCATGCGTCAACAGCGACCGGCAGGCGCGTACCGTCACGTTCAACTAAATAGCGCGTTTGCCGACGACGTGAGCAGTCGCGGCAACTGACCTGCCCCGTCGCATCGGTGGCGCAGACGCCCTCGGCGGTCAGTAGGCAGTGCTCGCACACCATAAGCTCGGGACGGTCAGCGTCGACCGGACCCAAGACGCCGGGTTCAGCAGCCAACTCGGCAATACGCTCCCTGTCATTGCCGAGCAACTCGGCAGGCAAGTATACCCACCCCGCACCAAGCCCGCGCAGCCAAGCAAGCGTGGCTCGATTGGCGCAGAACACCGGCGCCGCCACGTCAAACGCCGTGCCCAGCTCGCGGGCGATCGCCACCTGTCCCAGATTGCGGCAGACGATGCGCCCGGCACGTTGCATAAGCGCCCGAGTCCGCTCGGCGTCGCCTGCGCGGCACACTTCGTCAAGCACCACCGTCGCATCGGACAGATCTCGCTCATCGCGCGGATCCACATCCATCAGTTCCCAGGCAAAGACCATACGAGCAAAATCCTCGCGCTTTGCCGGCTCCCCCGGCCCCGCCAACTCCGTCGGCACATCACCATCTGCCAGAACGCCCTCAAACGGCAACACCTCAACGGACCGCTCAACAGGCGTGACCGCATCTGCCTCGGCCCGCATGCGCTCCAACACCGTTGCCGTCTGCCCCAGCACGCCGGCGCTACGAATCAAATAGACCTCGCAGCCCGCGTCCACCTTGCGTTTGCAATGCACGACGATGCGCTCTCCCGCAACGGCATCCACGGGGCAAGGCACCTGCGGCCAGCGCTTGGGCACATCGGGACGCGCGTCGGCACCCGGGTAAAATCGGATCTCGAGCGTATCACCCGCCGCCACGGCGGCATCAAGCTCAACCGTCACCTCTTCGTGACCCACCGCCACCAAGTGGCCCACGCGCACACCCTGGTTGATCGCGCGCTCAAAGCTCATGAGCTCGGCGCCCGAACGGCCCCGCAGATACGCATCGGTAAAGCCGCGGTTGAACGACCTTCCCAGCTCGCGCTCAAGCGCCGGCACCGCATCGGCATCCCATGCGCCGTCGCGCAGCATATCGAGCGCCCGACGCCACACCCTCACCACGTTAAAGACGTAGTCGGGATTCTTCATGCGGCCCTCGATCTTGAGCGATGCCACGCCGGCGGCAACAAGCTCGGGCAGATGCGCGATACCCAGATAGTCACGCGGACAAAGCAGGCGATCCCCTTCGACAGCGACAACACTCTGCCCCGCCTCGTCCACCAAGTCATAGGATAGGCGGCACGGTTGCGTGCAGTCGCCGCGCATCGCAGAGCGGCCACGTCGAAGGGCAGAGAACCCGCACGCACCCGAGTATCCAATGCAAATAGCGCCGTGACAGAACACCTCGATGGGCACGCCGGTAGCGCAAAGCGTCCCGATCTCCGCCACGCTCAGCTCGCGCGCCGTCGTCACGCGCTCAACTCCCAACTCCTTGGCAGCCAATTGCACGGCACCCTCGCTATGGGCGCCCGCTTGGGTGGACAGGTGAATCTCGACCCCCGGAATCGCCGCACGAAGCGCGCAAGCCAGCCCGGCATCTGCCACAATCAGCGCATCGGCACCCAACGCGTGCGCATGCGCCCCCAACGCCACGGCATCGGCAAGCTCATCATCGAACACGAACACGTTGAGCGTCACATACACACGCACGCCATGGGCATGGGCCACGGCACAACCGCGCGCGAACTCATCATCGCTAAAGCCATGCGCGCTCACTCGAGCGTTGAATCCATCCAGCCCCGCATAGATGGCATCGGCACCCGCCGCAATCGCCGCGAGCATCTGGTCGAGCCCGCCAGCAGGCGCCAGCAGTTCGGGCAGCGCCACTCCAACCGCCGCCAACTCGCTTTCGCATTGTCCGCTCGGTTCCATCGGCCGAATCGCCATCGGTAAACTCCTTGCCAAGGTGTGCTTTCACTCTGAAAATTGCTGCCAACCAGCATACACGAGGCTTCGTGCGCCCCGATTGGTTTATCGTGTAATAACTTATGTCCATCCTGCCCGGCAGCATACCTGCCGCCTGGCACGACATACCCGGAGGTCAATATATGGGTCCTCGCCAACGACAGGGACGCAGTCGCTCCAAGACGCATGTCCTTCCCATGATCTTGCTCTCGTTTTTGGGCTTTCTGCTTATCGCGAGCGTAGCGTTTGGCATCGGCATGATCGGCAACGTCAACCGCTGGCTGTCCGACCTGCCCGACTACACCGACGCCAACGCTTATCTGGTAAGTGAGCCCACCGAAATCGTCGACTGCAACGGTAACAAGATCGCGAGCTTCTACACTCAAAACCGCAAGTCCATCACCAAGGACCAGGTGTCCCCGTACGTGCTGCAGGGCACCGTTGACGTCGAGGACGAGCGCTTCTACGAGCATGGCGGCATCGACCTCTGGGGCATTGCGCGCGCATCGGTGGCAACCCTCACCGGCGGCCACGAGGGCGCATCGACCATCACCCAGCAGCTGGTTCGCAACACCATCTTGCAGGAGGAACAATTCGACTCGACCATCGAGCGTAAGGTGCGCGAGGCCTATATCGCCATCAAGATGGAGGATATGTACTCCAAGGACGAGATCCTCATGATGTACCTCAACACCATCTACTACGGCCATGGAGCATATGGTATCGAGGCCGCCGCCGAGACCTATCTGTCCAAGACCGCCGCCGACCTCACCCTGAGCGAGGCCGCGCTGCTCATCGGCCTTCCCAACTCGCCCTCGCAGTACGACCCCACGGTCAATCCCGACCTGGCGCTGTCCCGCCGCAACAAGGTTCTGGACAACATGCTGCGTCTGGGCCACATCACGCAGGAAGAGCACGATGCCGCACAGGCTGAGCCCATCACGCTTAACGTGACCGAGATTTCGGGCAGCGGCGTCGATGTGTACTCTCAACCCTACTTTGTCTCCTACGTTAAGCAGCTGCTTGAGCAGGAGTTCTCCACCGACGTGCTCTTTAAGGGCGGTCTGACCGTCAAGACCACCATCGACCCCACCATGCAGCAGGTGGCCGAGGAGGCCGTGCGCGCGCAGCTCGACACGCTTTCGCTCGACGGCCTGGACATGGGCATGGTCGTCGTTGACCCCAAGACCGGCTACATCAAGTGTATGGTGGGCGGCTACGACTACAACGCCGACGAGAATCACGTGAACCACGCTACGGCAAAGCGCCCTGTGGGCTCCACGTTTAAGGCCTTTACGCTGGCAACTGCCATCCAAAACGGCATGAACCCCAACGTCACCCTCAACTGCAACTCGCCTCTTACAGCCAAGGGCACCACGACCAAGGTGCAAAACTATGCCAACCAGAGCTATGGCAACATCACGCTTAAGCAGGCAACGGCATACTCATCCAACACCGGCTACATTCAGGTGGCAGAAGCCATCGGCAACAACAAGATCATGTCGCTCGTCAAAAAGCTCGGCATCGATCCCGCCAAGGACAATATCGAGGACGTTCCCGTCATGACGCTCGGCACCGGGTCCATCTCGCCGCTCGAGATGGCATCGGCCTACGCCACTTTTGCCAACGGCGGCTATTATCGCCAGCCAATCGCCATCACCGAGATCGACTCGCGTACCGGCTCGGTTCTGTACCAGCACACCGACAATCCCACGCAGGTGCTCACCGAAGGCGAGGCTGCCGCGGTTACCGACGTTCTATCCGGCGTCATGCAGGGCAGCGGCACGGGTGCCGCCGGCGCGCTGAGCGTCAACCAGCCCTATGCC
>JAUUSS010000004.1 GCA_030841765.1 Collinsella aerofaciens
TCCGCTATTGTGTCGCAGGTGCAGGACAGCGGGTAATCGCCGTTGGTGATTGTTACTTTATATTGTCTCATGAGGTGTTCTTCCTTTCTTCTCGCTCTTCGAGCCACTTTTCATAGGCTTCCTGCACACCTGGGCGGGCGAAATATCGTTCCACCGCGCGCAGCGTTTGGCGAGCCAAGTATTCGGCCTCAGTTTGGGGCATTTCGGATATGTTGATTTTGGGGTTCACGCTGCGCCTCCTTTCTTTGATTTAAGATGCCTTCTTCTTATCTTCCGGAGACCGGTGGCCCTCCGGAGATTCCCGCGCGAGCATAATACCCTGCATTAGGCCCTCGACAAACCGCTTATCTGATTCGGTCAAAGCACGGTAGGCGGGCAAGACTTCGTTGATCATCTTTTCGGATGCCATTGTTTTCACCTCCTCCGTTACGTCTATCAACATTATAGTTACTTAAATTTACTTTGTCAACACTTTTTTGTTGACTTGCGTAACTTTTTGTGCTAGTCTTTTAAGCATAGAGGTGATTATTGGTATGAATATAAATGAGAGAATTCGAGATCTTCGCAAATCATTAAAACTAAGCCAAGAAGAATTTGGAAATCGCCTTGGCGTGACAAAAGCATCGATAAGTAGATTGGAATCTGGAATTAATAACGTTACGGAGCAAATGATAAAATCAGTCTGCCGCGAATATAACGTGAACTACGCCTGGCTCAAAGAGGGCGTCGGAGAGATGTTCATTTCCTCAGACGATTCCGTTGCAAACCGGATCGACGATCTACTGGCCGGGGAAAACGAAACGGCGAAAGCCCTTTTCAGAGCCTTCGCCGCGCTGGATGATACAGATTGGTCGACCATTAAAAAAATAATTGACGAGCTGAAGAAAGATTAATTCATACTTTGTCGCATTCCTTTGAGAATGCGTGGATTGAAATGGATTGGAAAGTGGTACGGAAGGTAATAGACGAACTGAAGAAAGACTAACGTATGTAAAGATGCTGCACTAGCCGCAGGATGCGTTGCAGTTTGGCCTGTGACGTTATTTTTCGTACCATGCCAACGATAACTTCTTGCGTCTTCAAAATCTCTTCCATCATAAACTCCCCCATTTTTATTGTGTTGTAATCTCCCGGTAGATGCGTTATAATGAGGGCGCGGAGGCACTACGGTGTTTCCCCCAAGGATAAGGCAGCTGCGCCCGCCAAAGCATAAGCTGTCTTATTCTTTTTTACCCTCAGTAAGAACATTTGTTCTACATCTATGGTATCACTCCTCTCTTTGTGCTGTCAAGGCTCACTTATTGGTAATCCGTTCATACGTTATCAGCTCCTCCGGGCGAACGTCCAACGCTTCCGCCAGTTTGCAAATTGTGGCGATCCTCAAATTCGGGTTGCCCTGCTTTTCGATTCGCTCGATCCATTCACGGGTAATGCCGGACCGGGCCGCCAGTTCTCGGATCGTATACCCCCTCATGAGTCTGATTTCTTTCAAATGAGATCTTGCAATATACACGCCGTAACACCTCATGGCTATTATTGCAAGAGATCATCAGATCATGTGAAAACTGTGAAGCATTACCACTTGAAAATTATTCTAGCACACTTTATTTGAATTTTGGGAGAAGTATAGTTCTCTTTGGCGAAAAAAGGTGCAAGAAGTGAAGGTCGAATTTTTGTACAAATAGTAAAAATAATTGGCATTTAGCACAAAACAAACGTTCAAGTGCAACATTTGACGATTTTTTTCGTTATATAGATTGAGGAGCAAATTTCTTTAATATGCATTTAAAGAAGAATTATTTGTTACACTATTACCATTTAATTTCAGCGGGTGTTAATGCAGAAAGGAATCGGTTTATGTCGCTTTTCGGAACAAAAGAGAAGAAAGAAATTGCCAGACTGAAAGAACAACTAACCCCTGAGCAAATAAGCCTTGCCGAATTGCAAGGTAAAATTGAGGAATCAACTGAAAGACTGAATACGATATTACACCAAATTGACAATTCAACCGCCGAACTCGCAAGTTTAAAAAATCAAATAATTGAAACCGATGAGGAAATTTTACTTCAGTCGTTTGGCCTTTATGCGCCTCGATATAGCTTTACAACTGTGGATGAGTACAAAGAAAAGCTTACCAGCATACGTAACTGGCAGAAGGCGATGATCAAGGATAAAACCGCAGTAACCGGGGCCACGAATTGGCAGGTGAACGGCAGCGCCGCGCAGGGGAGAAAGATGGTCGCCAATATGCAAAAGCTGCTTTTACGCGCGTTCAACGCAGAGTGCGACGATATTGTTGAACATGTCAAATTCAGCAATCTAGAAAGCAGCGTCAAACGTATCGGCGCATCAAGGGAAGCTATTTCAAAGCTTGGTGCTATGATGGGGATCACTGTTACCGAAGGATTTTATCAGCTTAAAATCGAAGAATTGTATTTGACGCATGAATACCAGGTAAAAAAGCAGGAAGAAAAAGAAGCGCTGAAGGAAGCACGAGCCAGAATGCGGGAGGAGGCCAAACTAGCAAAAGAGTTGGAGGAAGCCCGGAAGAATATCGAAAAGGAGCAAAAGCATTATTCAAACGCCCTGAAAAAAATTGAAGCTCAGATTCAGTCTGCTGGCGAGAGCAACGAAGAACTGCTGGAGAAAAAGGCCGAAATTGTTGCCCAGCTTGAAAAGCTTGAATCTGCGATCAAGGATGTGGATTATCGTGCCGCAAACCAAAAAGCGGGATATGTCTATGTCATATCGAATATTGGGGCCTTTGGCCCCGACGTTTATAAAATAGGCATGACAAGGCGGCTTGATCCTACAGAGCGCGTTGATGAACTGGGAGACGCGTCTGTACCGTTTAATTTTGACGTGCATGCGATGATATTCAGTGATGACGCACCGGCATTGGAGGCTGCGCTTCATAGGGCTTTTGCGGATCGTAAACTGAATTTTGTAAACACTAGAAGAGAGTTTTTCAGGGTCACGCTTGATGAGATTAAGGCAGTTGTAAAAGCGAATTTTGACAAGACGGTTGAGTTTATAGATGTTCCCCCGGCTGAGCAATACAGACAAAGCCTACTGATGGCGCAGCAAGCCAATCGGCGCGAAGGAGTAGGATGATGGATGGCGCAGCGAATAACATACTAATTACCGGCGCACTGTCGTTGATAACTTTAGCTATTAAATTCCTATTTACAAAATATAGTGCGCAGAAGTCAAAGAACCGCGATGTGTTAGAAGAACAATATCTAAAAGTGTTTGCTCCCCTGCATAAACTTATTTTTTATAAAAGATCGGAAGATAGCGAAAGACTTAATCATGACATCGATCAGATCATCGCGAGCCAGTATCACCTGATTCCCCAGCAAATAATTAAAACATATTTGAAATGGGGAACAGAAGCGGACGATGACACGTCGTTTGAGGACTACATAGATAAATGCTATAATGTAATCGCTGCAAAATTAGGATATACACAAGTTACGGAAAAATTCTACACCACAAAATCAGGGAAACTGTTTGTGCGTCTCAGAAATAGCAATGATGTTGAATCGATTCTCGACACTTTGAATAAAGCTAATAATATTGTTTTCGCTGTTTCTTTCGCGCTGACCATTATTTCAATTATAGCAAGTATAATTTATTCTTTTATGCATTGAGGGGTTTTATGAAAGCAGTCATCTACGCCCGGTACTCGCCGGGCCCCAACCAGAAGGATAAGAGCGTTGAGGAACAAATCGCAGATTGCAGGCAGTTCGCGCGTGAGAATGATATCATGATCGTTGGCGACTATGCTGACCGTAAAAAGACTGGCCGCAACGATAATCGGGCCGAATTCCAGAAGATGCTGAAGGACAGCGCGAAGGGCCTTTTTGACGCCGTAATCGTGTGGAAAATCGACCGCTTTGGACGAAACCGCGAAGAGATCGCCATAAATAAGGTCAAGCTGCGCCGGAACGGCGTCCGAGTGATGTATGCGAAAGAACACATCCCGGACGGCCCGGAAGGAATTATACTGGAAAGCACCTTGGAAGGACTGGCTGAATACTACTCCGCGAATCTGTCCCAAAACATTATGCGAGGGATGCGCGGCGTCGCCATGAAGGGCCAGTCGACCGGGGGAGGGGGTCATTCACTCGGGTATTATGTCGATCAGGACAAGTATTTCCAGATTGATGAGCACGGTGCACAGATCGTCCGGCAAATCTTTGAGATGTATAGCAGTGGGAAGCAAGCCTCCGAGATCATCAAAGAGCTGAATGGTAGGGGTCTCAAAACAGCCAACGGAAAGCCGTTCAATCACAATTCTATCGCGCGGATCCTTTCCAATCGGCGGTATATCGGTGAATACCGATGGCACGATATCTTGATCCCGGATGGCATGCCACGCATCATAGATGATGAGACGTTTGAGAGGGTGCAGAAGCGATTGGAAAAGAATAAAAAAGCGCCCGCCCGGAAGATCCAGGCCGGCAGCGAAGAGGAGTTCTTGCTCACGACGAAGTTGTTCTGCGGGCACTGTGGCGCGACGATGATCGGGGACAGCGGCACCGGTAAGAGTGGGAAGAAGTACAGCTATTATACCTGCTCAACCCGCAAGCGCCGTAAGGACGGGCGGAAATGCGATAAAAAGAGCGTCCGAAAGGATGAACTGGAACGGTACATCGTGGAACAGACTGTCGCCCACGTCCTGGTGGACGATGTGATCGAGTATATTGCGGATAAGGTGGTCGAACTGCAACGTAAGGAGCTTCAGGACACCTCGATGCTGGACTATTACAAATCGAGCCTACGCGACACCGAAAAGAGCCTAAAAAACATCGTGACAGCAATCGAGCAGGGAATTTTCACACCAACCACGAAGGATCGGTTATTGGAACTGGAAGCGGAGAAGGCTGACCTGGAGGAATGCATCCAAAAAGAGGAGATCGCCCGTCCCACCTTTAGCAAGGAGCAAATTATTTTCTTTCTGGAGCGATTCAAAGGCGGCGACGTCAATGACCAATCTTACCAGCGGCAGATTATTGATACGTTCGTCAGCCGCATCTGGATTTACGATGATAAGACGGTAATCACGTACAATTACAGCGGAGAGGGCAACACGATCACGCTGGAGGCGGCCGAAAAAGCCGCAGATGAAGCTGCGGGCGGGTGTTCGGCTCAGCTCCCGCCATCTCCACCACGAAAGTCAGGTTAAAATAAATGCAGGTTTGCATTTGCTTTAACCTGACTTTTTTGTTATACTGCAATCAAGGTTATTTATATAATATACGGAATACAGAGCAATCATTTAAAATTCTAGAGGAAGAACAGTGTTTAGAGAGATATTAACAGAATTAATTAAAGATAACGAATGGGCAAAGTTGCAAAAACCGTGTGATGAGAGCGAACTTGCTAAAGCAGAAAAATATGTAGGGTATTCCCTCCCCAACGAATTAAAAGCACTCCTTAGGGAAACAGACGGAGATCAATGGTTTTTGCTTTCGGTCAAGGAAATAATAGAAAATGTTGAGAGAAATAGAAGCGTTATGGCGGAATACTTTGAGGAAGGCGAGTTCGAAGAAAAAGTAAATCGAAACATCTATTTTGCAACAAACGGATGTGGTGATTACTACTGTTATCGTGTTCTTCCTAATGGTGAAACCGATACATCAGCGATTTATATTTGGGAGCATGAGTTGTTTGAAATTCGTGAGGTTGCTAAAGATTTGATTGACTTAATCAAAAAGTATTATAACGATGAGATTTAACCAAAAGAGCAAACAGAGATAACTTCCAATTTGTTGTGTGGGTTATGAGCATAACCTCGTTTGCATCTATTTCTACCTAATGACACAAACCTGTGGCCCGCATTTTGAGTGCTGCGGGTTCTTTTTTACCCAAACGCCCCCCTGTGATGAGGCCATTTTTGTCTTCCCCAATATTAAAGAAAGGAAAAGAGAACGATGTTTTTTCAAAAGAAAATGGCGCCCTATCCCTCCCGAACCTATCCAATTATGCAGCAGCCTTCTTTACAGCCGAACGAGGGCCAGTTAGCGCAGATGCAACGCCGATTCGGTATGTTCCTCCACTTTGGTGTCAACACGTTCAACAACACGGAGTGGTCGGACGGAACGCTGCCGGTCGAGAGCTACTGCCCCTCTGCGATCGATGCGGACAGTTGGGTGCGCACGGCTTATGAGGCGGGGATGAATTATGTCGTCCTGATCACCAAGCACCACGACGGCTTTTGCCTGTGGGATACGCACACCACCACCTATTCCGTCAATTACTCCCCGAATCAGACCGACGTCGTCCGGGCAGTGGCGGATGCCTGCCGAAAATATGGCCTCCGGCTGGGCCTCTACTATTCGCTTTGGGATCGGCACGAATTATGCTACGGGGATGACGAGGCCTATGTCCAGTACATGGAAAAGCATTTGACGGAGCTGCTGGACGGCCGATATGGCGAGGTGGTGGAGCTCTGGTTTGACGGCGCGTGGGATAAACCGTGCCGCGCATGGCAGCTGGATCGGCTATATAACCATGTAAAGCAGATGCAGCCCATGTGCCAGATTGGCGTGAACCATACCGTTGGGAAATACAGCGAAAAGAAGGGCGGTCCGCAAAAACGCTATGAGCCTAGGAATTATCGTGACCGTGACCCTCTGCGGATGTTTCCCTCGGACTTTCGGCTGTGGGATCCGCACATGTGCCGGGAGGACGACCCGAAAATATACACCTTTAACAAAAAGGAATATTATCTTCCCTTTGAGCAGACGATCTGTTCCCGCAAGGAGTTCAGTTGGTTTTATTCCGATACGTATGCAGACAAACCGCTGATGGACGCGCAGGAGATCATCCGGAATTATCGCATTCTTGAAAAGACAAATAATATGATGGTGATCAATTTGCCGCCGGATCAAAACGGGAAGCTGGTGCAGGGCGACGTGGATAATCTGATGCGCGTGGCCGGGGAGCTGGGCATTCGCAGAGAAATAGAAAGGGTTCATGGTTGAGACCGCCGGCTCTTCCAAAGAACTGATATTTCATCATCAGCCTGTTAGAGGCTTTCGTGCCTTTGCTTTCATGCGGAAAAAGATTCCCCCTCGCCCCTTCTCATATGGGAAGAGACAATGGGGAATTCATCAATTTAATCATATTCATTCATGGATATGTCTCTTTTTGTTTCTTGGGATGCTTTTGAAACACAGCTTCATGTTTTTATCAGATGCGCGTTGATGCTACCTACCAGTCCATAAATATCGATCCACGTTTACGTCTCTTAGAGGAATACTACTAGTTTAAGAAGCTTGATGAAAAAGTGCATGGAGTTTGTCACAAGGCAACAGGAATTGGATTTGCTTCAATGGGTCATATTCTTTCTCACAATATGTAACTAGTAAGTCGCCGTTTGATAATGAGCGCATACCTACAAAATAAGGCTTCTTAAGGGGAATGGGGAAATTGGCTGCTATTATTTTACCACTTTCGACCTCAATTGCATAGAGCGGGCATTCTTTTTCTTTTAATGTGTCGTCGTCCTTCACATTACTTTCTATAAAGAAAATATATGTGCTGTTTTGTGATTCTGAATTGATTGTGGAAATCGCATAGGAAACATTTCCGTCTGCCCCTTTCATGATCAATTCTGTTCCGTTTGACGTTCGTTTGCAAATGTAACTCGTCAGGCTTTCGTAGGTGCGAAAAACAATATAATCGCCGACCAGCAAAAAATCCAGAGGTTGTTCCTCGCCGATGATGTTTTCAAATCCCGGTACCGCCTCCGTTTCCAGTAATTTTCCATTATGATCATAGTGATAGAGAAAAAACTTGTATGAGCCGGAAATCCGGCGGCGGCCAAAGCCGTAAATCTCACCGTCTTTCACGGCGAAGCGCTCAATCAACGTGCCTTCGCTATCCGTCCAATCTACGTCGTTTTCATATATTTCACGGATGATTTCTTTCTTGGTTCCATCAAGAGAATAAATTGTGGCGACTGTTAATGTCGCATATTCGATTTTTTTCGATGGCGCCTTTACGACATAGTAAGAAAGAAAATGCTCTTCATCAATTTTGCAGAGATAGATGAGAGGTGAATTCAACTTGAATTCATCGACGATTTCTACCTTGCCTGTGTTGCAGTCGATTCGTGTCAGCTTCATATCGTGCCCATCTTCTTCTTCAAATTGAGAAGTATAGCTTCTCCACTCATATAAGTATCGGTTCTTAAGTGTGATATAGGAACCTGAGCCAACTTGCCAAGATGGAAAGCCATCAAGGTATATCAAAGGAATTTCTTTGTAAGTTTTTTCATCAATTAAGATTTCTGTGATATCTATTTATTGTTTATCTGCGTTATATAGCGATTTTGCTCCGAAATAGTTTTGACTAAATTTTTCTGTAATTGTAAGCCCAATTTCATTTTTTTCTATGGCCTTTTGAAAAGAAGCATCCCAATTCATTCGATGGGTATCAAAATAATATGTTTAAAGAAAGACTAACAATTTGTCTGTAACATTTGATGCGTCCTATATGCGCAGTCAGGCGATGCCGAAAGCAAGGCCTTTCGCGCCAGATTATTTGTGGCGGCGCAAACCGGTGCGTGAGGATGACGAAAAAGGGGACGGCTCTTTTTTGCTTTTTCATGTTCACAATTTACAAATTGTCTATTGACTTTGGACTTCAATCCTTTATGATGGAAGAAAACGGAACACGCCTGAAGGAGGCTGCAACATGGCGAACCTGATCGACATAGAGCACCTGTCGAAATCCTATGGAAAAAACAAGGTGCTGGAGGATATTTCCGTCTCGTTTGAGGGGGGGAATATCATCGGGCTGCTCGGCCCGAATGGCAGCGGCAAAACCTCGCTGATTAAAATTATGACCGGCCTGATTAATGATTATGAAGGCAGCGTAAAAATTGACGGTCACAGCCCAGATCCGTATACGAAGAGCATCGTTGCTTATCTGCCGGAAAAAACCTATCTGGCAGATTGGATGCGGCCTGTAGACGCGGTAAACTATTTTGCCGATTTTTATGAGGATTTTGACAAGGCAAAGGCGGTTTCTATGATCAACAGCTTTCGCCTGCCGATGAAGCAAAAGATCAAATCTATGTCCAAAGGCATGCAGGAAAAGCTACAGCTGGTTCTGGTAATGTGCCGCAAAGCGAGGCTCTACCTGCTCGACGAGCCGCTTGGCGGCGTTGATCCCGCTGCCCGTGCGTTTATCCTGGATTTTATTATGAAGAACTATGCGGAGAATGCCTCCATTATCCTTTCAACACATTTGATTAACGATCTGGAGCGCATTTTTGACCGTGCGCTGATGATCGGCAATGGAAAAGTGTTGGTCAACACTGCGGTGGAGGAGATCCATGCCTCCGGCAAAACGCTGGAGGAAACGTTTAAGGAGGTGTTCGCTTATGCTTGGGAAATTAATTAAGCATGAGTTTCAGTCGAGCGCCCATTCTGTAATGAATATTTACATAGCCGCTGCGGTCGCGCTTGCCGCAATGCTGCTCTCCTATGCGGTGAAAGTCACCTGGGTTGGCGTTATCGGATCGATCGCCCTGATTATCATCGGGCTGATCTGCGTGGTGATTACCCTGGTGGCGGTTGTTACCAATTTTAACCGGACGCTTTACGGGGCGGAGGGCTATCTCAGCTATACACTGCCGGTCAAAAGCAGCGCTCTGCTTGCCTCTAAAGCGATCGTCTCCTTTGTTTGGGTGTTGCTCAGCTATATTTTTATGATCGCAACGTTTTTTATCGTCTTTGCGTATGTGCAGTCTTCCATTGGCGAAGAGGTTGGCAGCATGATGGATATGCTTATGGCCACGGCTGGCCTACCCTCCATGCAGGCGATTGGGAAGGCGCTTGCCGTAACGGCGGTGGGCATGTTCATTCAAATCGCGGTGTTTGTATCCGCCGTGTTTTTTGCTGTGACGGTGGCGAATGTCCGCCCGTTCCAGCGGTTTGGGATTCTCACGGCGCTGGCGGTTTTTTTTCTGATCTATATTGTGATGCAGGTTCTTCTATATGTGGCGACCACCTACATCCCGTTGACCGTTGTGATTAACACGGCAGGCAAGATTGTAGTTTCCTTCTCCACCAGCATGGCGGCCAAGGGGGCGCAGGAGGGGATGGTAATCGGCATCGCGGGCTTTGTCATCGAGCTTTTAATTGCCTCCGGCCTGTTTGTGGGCACCAACGCATTGATGAAAACAAAAATCAATCTTAAATAATTTTATTAGGCGGAGGGCGCTTCACGCGCTACTCCGCCTTTTTTGCGGAAAAACGACAGGAGGTGTTTCATTGAAACTGATTGATATCTCTTCCGATTTGCTCACGGCACCGGTTTATCCGGGCGACCCGGAGCCACGCCTGCACGTGGTTAGCCGGATCGCAAATGGAGATGAGTGCAATCTGTCCGCTCTGTATGCCTGCCTGCATACGGGCACGCATGCGGATGCACCCATGCACTTTATCGAAGGGGGAAAGAGCATTTCAGAAATGCCGCTCGAGTGTTTTATCGGCCCCTGTACCGTGCTGGAGATCGAGCCGGGGCCGGTGACGGGCGAGCAGATTGACGCACTGGTAAAGCCCGGCTGTGAACGCGTGCTGTTTAAAAGCGGCGGCGGCGCCTATTTTTTGGAAAGTGCAGGCGATGAACTGGCCATGCTCGGCGTGCGTTTGGTAGGGACAGATGCGCAGTCTGTTGGCTGCCCTGGAAATCAAGCCCGCCCATGTAGAATTGCAGGAAGAACGCAAATACGGGCACCGGGCCTAAACGGGCGACCGGGAGAACCCGGGAAAACCCCGAAAACGCCGCAGGTACAACAAAAATCGGTGGAAGCCAACCCGAAAAAAATGAAAAAAATTGCGATCCAGTGAAAACCGGATTGCAATTTTTTTTGACCCTAAAACGGGCAATTTGATGCGGTTATAGAAAATAAGCAAAAAGCGGCGCACGGCGCGTTATTATACGTTTAAAAGAAATTTAAACGTTTATGCGCTGCTGAGCCAGAAACGCCGGAAATCATTGATACATAAGGGCTTGCGGGGAATGCAGAGCATTTAAACGGTGCGTTTACGGCGGCGCGGATGAGGGGCAAATAATCAGAGTTTAACTACCGTTTAAATTGAAATCAATGGGACATAAAAAAATTTTTGAATGGGACATGTCCCATTAAGTAGATACGTTGTTTGCGGGCATTTTGGGCCGGTTTTGCATGTCCCATTCAATTGGAAATTATTATATCAAAACAAGAAAATTAAATGCTTCCAAAATGGCAATTTAAATTTCAATATGCGTAAATAAAAAAAGTTAAAATAAGCCCCAAAAAGATTGCAAAAAAGCATTGACTACCACGGCATACCGTGGTATAATATAGACAATGAAAGGAGGTGATACGGTGAACAGGTTGGAAGCCATCTGCAGCATCTGGGCATGCGTAAACGGTACATTAGCAATCGTGATCAGCATCATCAGTTTGCGGCAGAAAAAAACCGCCCCTAGCAAATCCAAGCGCAAGCGGCGGTAGGTAAGAGGATGGGGGCCCGCAAGGGTCTCCATCCGACCCAACCCTATTATACCCGGATAAAATGCGCAAGTCAACATTATTACTGGTATGCCTGACGGCGGCGCTGCTGATCGCAGCCTATCCCCTGCCCGGCGCATGGCGCACTGCGGCGATCATCGGCGCGGCGGCGGCAGGTACGGCGGCGCTGATTACGGCTATCAGAGGCCACCAAAGGAGGCACGACTAATGGCGGATAAGACCAGGCTCCAGCAGATGCGGGAGGAGCAGGGCTACAGCCGGGCGGCGTTTGCCCGCGCGACGGGAATCCCCTTGCGGACGCTCGAAGATTGGGACGCGCAGCGATACGCGCCGACCAATGTCTATCAGCTGCTCAAGGCGGCCCGCGTTCTGGGCTGCCACATTGAAGATATTATTGAGGAAACCGAATAACCCGGCAATGTTCAATAGGCTCGGATCATTACGATCCGGGCCTATTTTTGTGCTTTATTGGAACCAAAATAACCGAATACGTTATTTTACAACAAAAACGGGACGTAGGCACACGGGCGCGATAGGATAAGGGCATAAGACAGCGGCGAAACGCGAGGAGGCTACTCCCTGCGGTATTGCGGGAGCTGCTGGAGCTCGTCGGCGCGCTCCAAGAGCTTATCGCGCCCGGCCCGGTTAAGAGCCAGAAAAACACCGATTAAACGGTCGATCTCCTCCGCTGTCCAGTCTGGATCGGCGGCGTTGGTGACGACGCTGGAGGTCATGCGGGTCAGCACACTCTCAAGCATCTCCGTAGCGCGCAGCCGGTTGGACGACTTGGTGGCCCGGTACGCATCCTTAAAGCGATACATCAGGTTATCTAGCGCATCCAGCCCATTGAGCACCTGCCCATCACGGACGATCAGGGCAGAGCGATCAACCCCACCGCGCAGGTAATCGCCGGTCACGCCAAAATACCTCTCAAGGATGGCCATTGATCGGCTGTTAGGCTCTCGGCGGCCAGACTCATAGCTATTAATCGCATGTATAGATATACCTGTTTCTTGCGCCAATCCTGCCTGAGTTAATCCGCGCTGGTTGCGCAAGTCCTTAAGTGTATTAGCTATGCTCACTGCAGTCACTCCTCTAATTGGGCTGCAGTTATTATAGCACTTAGTATGTACGTATGTACACAAAAAAATTAAAAAACAACTTGACAAGTACGTTAGTACGTAGTAATATATAAATTGTTAAGTACGAGCGTACAATAATCGGAAGGAGATGTAATGATGTTAGTCGCAAAACGAACAGATATCCAAAAACGCCGCGAAGCAAAAGGCTTATCTCGTAAGAAGTTATCCCAGCAAGCCGGATTACCTGATAATGCAGTATGCCGCATTGAACGCGGAGAAAATAAGTATACCCATCCGCTTAGAGCTGCCGCCATTGCCCAAGCCCTCGGATGTAAAGTGGAGGATATCTTTTATGTGGACAAGCAGGAGCAGAGCGCATAAAGGATTTACATGCAATCCCTAATATCATAAGGAATCGATAAATTATCGAGTACCTACCAGTCGAAACCGCCGAGCGGGCGGTCACCGTGAATTGGCCTACACGGTCTGACGAGACAGGCCAGAAAGGAACATTGACAATGCAAGAGTTACAGATTTTTAGGCACCCCGACTTTGGCGAACTTGGATTGCTGGAAATCAATGGGAAACCATATTTCCCGGCAAAAGCCGCCGCCAGATGCCTTGGTTACAAGGACACAAACAACGCTATCAAGCGGCATTGTAGGTGGGTGGCGAAACACCACCTACCTCACCCGCAGAATCCAGAGAAGCAGATCGTGATGAACCTGATCCCGGAGGGCGACCTCTACCGCCTGATCACGCACAGCAGGCTCCCCAAAGCCGAGGAGTTTGAGCGCTGGGTTTTTGATGAGGTGCTCCCGACGATCCGGCGGCAAGGCTCCTACATGCCGGACATTACCGCGATCATCCGGCAGACGGTCGCGGAAACCGTGGCGGAGGTCATGAAACAGATGATCCCGGTTATGATTACGGCGATACAGTCTGCGCAGCCTACGCCGCAGCCAGAGCCTGAGAAGCCAAAACAACGCCGATGGAAAAGGCCGGTCAGCATTATCTCCAGACTGGATACCAACCTGCGGCGCGAAGTGGAGAGCATGCTCTGCGACGGCAGGTATACATACTCTGATGTTGCACAGTATCTTGCAAGTCAAGGCGTGCCGATATCCATCGCATCAGTATGCCGCTATGCAAAAATGCTGTACGTGAACTACAACGATGAAGAAGGGAGGCTCGAAGCGTGAAAGGCATCATTTTTGGCGTGCCGCTGGCCGCCGTGCTGATTGCAGTGTTAGGAGCCATGCAGGCACTGGGCCTGCTATGAGTCGAAACCGCCCGAGCGGGCGGTCTTGCGGAGACGGCCTCCCGCAGCTGATGAGACAGGCCGTGAGAAAGGAGATCAAAATGACCTTAGACATCAAACTACCCGAAGGCTTTGAACTGATCGGGAACTACAACAATCAGTATGTAATTGCAAAAAATGAGCACCCCGGTGCGCCGGAACCGTATGTTGTTTGGGCTGTCGATTATGATAAGCGCGGGGTACACAGCGGCACATATTTTCCATCCTTGCAAATGGCACAGCTAAGCTTTTGTGAGCGTGCTTTTGGCACCAATTTGATGCAAGATCACGAATCCACAGAAGAGCACCTGCTCTATGCGGTTACAAATGATGACATCAAAGCTGCTGTTAAGGCAGTGCGTACAATGGAAAATAAAGTGTACATCAAAGTACCACGGGGCCGATTCGGTGTATGGAAACAGTGGGTTCGGGCGATTGTTCAGATTGAGAAAATCCTCCAACAGCAGAGAATACCCTATGAGCTTTGTGGAGAATATTATGGAAAGGAATTTAAAACAAAATTGGATCGCACAGCTCCACTTGGCTGAGAACTGATTTTAAATCCACAAGATTTTTATCGTGGAATTTATCCATTATCAAAACACAGTGCTTCATTGTAGTCTGATAAACGGCGGCTAAATCATCATCTTGAAAAATCAGCACAGCGGGACAGGCAAACATTTCAGACGGGACGAATCCGTACATCTTGTTAAATCTAGCCAATTCTTTGGCATCAGATGCGAAGCTTAACTCTCCATTCATTTTACACGGAAGCACATCAGCAATTTTTTCTCCATCGCCATAATAATTCGTCTCTATATCATGACGTTCATACTGCGCGCAAAATTTTGTAATGAAGGTAGCCACTTCGCCGGTATCGTCTAATGCAGCAAAGAGCAATGACAGGCGGTGATCCAGAATGTAAATCCTGATATCTGGAGAAATATCCGTTATTTGAGGCTTAAGCCGCTTAAGCTGCCTAGAGTAAGAAAGGACTTTTTCCTTAAAATCAACGAGGTATTCGGGCCAGACACCCTCCGTCCACTTGCAAAATTCGGAACAGTAGAGGGCAATGTCGTACTCTAACAAAGGCAATTTACATTTTAAAGGCGGCGCAAAGGTTTCGATTCCGAATGACATCAATATCACATCCTTTTGTTAATTATACAAATTATACCACAAAACAGCCGAAACGGCCATAGCTGGCCGTCATCGTGGGATGACCACCACGGTCTGATGATGGCAGGTCAAAGGCAGGTGAGATATCAATGGAGACAATGCTGACATGTCAAGAACTCGCATCCCTCATGGGGATAAGCTACCGGCACGCAAAACGACTTGCAGAGACGGGAGAGATCAAAGCGGATCGGACGCTCAACGCCAACAACCGACCTAAGTACCTGATCCCGCTCAGCTCGCTCGACGCGCCGCTGCAGGATAAGTACCTCAAGCAGCACCGGCCCACAGCGCCGCCCCCGGCCCCCAAGGTTGAGGCCAAACCGCTGGATACATACAGCGGGGCGGAGCGCGAGGAGATCGCGCACTGGCGGCGGGTGGTGGCCGAGTGGCAGGAGTACCGCAGCCAGCCGGGAGCCAACAAGACGCAGGTGGATGAGCAATATATCCTGCTATACAACCTGCAGCACCCCGGCGAGGAGCTCTCCACGGATATCCTATACCGTAAGTGGCGGGCCGTCCGGGAGGACGACCTCAACGGCCTGATCGACAAGCGCGGCAAGTGGCGCAAGGGCCGGAGCAGCATCAACGAGACCGTCTGGCAGGCGTTTCTGAGCTTTTGGCTGGATGAGGCGCAGCATCCAGCCAGACGGTGCTATGAGTACACCAAGCTATGGATCGGCCAGGAGCTCCCGGAGCTATACGATACCATCCCAAGCTATGAGACGTTCACCCGGCACCTCAAGACAGATGTGCCGATGCCCGTCAAGGTGCTGGGCCGCGAAGGCCAAAAGGCATACAGAGACCGCTGCGCCCCATATATCCGTCGTGTATACGACGATATGGCGAGCAACGAGTGGTGGATCGCGGATAACCACACGTTTGACGTGATCTCCAAGCGGGCGGACGGCACCCGGCACCGCCTCTATCTCACCGCATTTTTTGACGCGCGGTCGGGCATCTTTACCGCGTGTCACATTACGGACGCGCCGTGCTCGCAGGCGACGCTGATCGCCCTGCGCAAGGGCATCCTGCAATACGGCATCCCGGATAATATCTACGTTGACAATGGCCGCGAGTTTTTGACGCATGATATCGGCGGCCTCGGCCACCGGGCGAAAAAGACAAAGGATGGGCAGGACAAGTACGCTCCCCCGCCCGTATTTGAGCGGCTGGGGATTAAGATGACCAATGCCATTGTCCGAAACGCCAAGGCCAAGATCATTGAGCGCCGGTTTAGGGACATCAAGGATCATTTAAGCCGCCTTTTTGCCACCTATACAGGTGGCAACCCCGTCGAGAAACCAGAGTGCCTCAAGCACATCCTCAAGGATGACGGCAGTATCCCAACGGACGAGACGATGACGCAGGCCGTGACGGAGCTGCTGGAGTACTACTTTAACCGGCAGCCCTACGGCGGCACAGTGGCCGCCGACCGTGGAAAACCCCGGATGCAGGTCTACAACGAGCATTTGCAGCGCAAGCGGGTCGCCTCGGCGGACGAGCTGGCGCTGATGCTCATGCGGTCGAGCCGACCGCAGCAGGTCGGCAGGCGCGGCGTGCATCTGGATATCGCCGGGCAGCGGATCGACTACTGGACGGCTGATATGGTCAACGCGCTGCGCGGACAGGAGGTCTATTACCGATACGATCCTGACGACCTCAGCGAGGTCAGGCTCTACGACCTGCAGGATCGTTACCTGATGACCGTCCCCGCCGACAATACGGCGGTGCTTACCTACGGTACCAGCAAAGATGAGGTCAAAGAGGCTATCGGCAAGGTCAGGCGCATGGAGCGGATCACCAAGGAGGCGCTGGAGTACAGCACCCTCCCGGCAATCGGCAAGCAGACGGCCCTCAATCTGGTGCTGCAGCAGGCCCACATCAACCGGGAGGCACAGATCATCCCGGACGCCGAGCCCAAGATACTGGACGTGCAGCGGGCGGCGGACAACACGGAGCCGCTGCTTAAGGCGGTCGGTGCGGACGATCTGAGCCGCATGGTGCGCAACGCGGAGCAGCGCGCGCAGGCCAAGGGCAAGGAGGAGGATGGCTATGACCTCTGATCTTACACGCCTGCGGGACAGGCTCAACACCTATGCGGACGATCCGGCGCACGACACAATGGAGCTGCACCGCTTGCGGGAGCAATATGCCAAGGCAATCCGGCGTCGGATGGACGCCACGATCAATATATCAGTAGACGATGACGACATCATTAAGGAGGACGATCAGGATGAGTAAGGCCCATAACGCGGAGCTGCAGGCCCGCGTACAACAGTACATGCGGGAGCACGGCATGAGCCAGGCGCGGCTTGCGCAGGTTAGCGGGATCAATAAGGCGATCATCAGCCAATGGCTGCGCGGTCAGTACAACGGGGATATCGCGGCCACGGAGCAGGCCATCGAGGAGTACCTGCGCACGGCGATGGAGCATGAGCAGGCGCAGGATAAGGCGATCACCTACGGCTCCACGCAGGACTACATCCCAACGTCGATCTCAGAGGACATCTACAACCTGATCCGGTACTGCCAGCTCGCCAAGGGTATTGCGATTGCCCACGGCGACGCGGGGATCGGCAAAACCAAGGCCGCCCGGCAATACCTTAAGGATAACCCCACACAGAGCTATTATATAACGCTCACGCCGAGCATGGGGACGGGCACCAATATCCTGCGCCTCATGGCGCGGGAGCTCAAAATCCCCTACAACTCCAACAAGGTGCAGCTCAACGCCGACCTGCACGCCAAGCTCGACGGCAGCAACAAGGTCATCATCATCGATGAGGCCCAGCACCTCAAGTATGCGGCAATCGAGGAGATCAGGGATTTTTGCGATCTTGACCGGGACGGCATTGGCATCGTGCTGATCGGCAACTCTGAGATATATGACCGGCTCAAGGGCCGTCAGGAGGCATTGTTTGCGCAGCAGTTTTCCCGCATTCGATTCCCGCGCCGGTACACGACGCGGGACATCAAGGACGATGATGTCAAGCTGCTCTTCCCGCTGCTGGCCGAGCAGCGCAAGGAGAAGGAGCTCCAATTTCTTGGCGGCGTCTGCCGCAGCAAATGGGGTATCCGGGGCGCGGTCAACGTCTACCGCAACGCGGTAGACAACGACGATATCGGCTACAACAGCCTGTACGCCAGAGCCCGCAACATGGGCATCGTCATCATCTGAGGAGGGACATCATGACTAAGACACGATCCGGGATAATCTATATCGCTGGCCTGCTTACCGGCATGACAATCATTAACATCGTCAATATCATAGGATACTGCCGCCACGGGCTGCCGGGCGGCGAGGTTGTGATGCTGCTGATGATCCCCCTGCAGCTGTACGCGGGGAGCATCATCGGGCAGGAGCGCAGACAGCCCAAGACCTATCAACGTGGCTATCGCAAGGGGTATCAGGACGGCGTGGACGTCGCAGGCAAAGCCCTGCATCACGTCAACTGCCGCCATCAGATACAACCTGTTAATCAAGATAGTACGGGGCAATAAGCCCCGCCTTAATGCAGCCGACGGCGGTCACAAGCCCGCGTGTAATGCAGAGTGAGGCAAATTGATGAGGAGGATTGATATGGACGGTAAAGTATTCGCGCAGCGGCTCAAGGCCCTGCGCAAAGAGCAGAAGCTCACGCAAAAAGAGCTCGGCAAGATGGTATATGTGACCTCGTCGCATATAAGCCACCTTGAGCAGCAGGAGGATATCCCATCCCGCAAGCTTATCAAGTTATTGTCAATTGCGCTTGACTGCTCCGAGGACTATCTGCTTGGCCTGACGGATGAGCGAGGCGTCTCTGATCTAGTAGAGCGAGAGGACGCAGGGACGGGCAGCTATCAGTTGGCACTCGATACCGGCACGCGTGGTGGGGACTACACCGAGATCATCGTCAAGTGCTCGGAGTGCGGGCACATTATCCTGACAAGTACATATGCGGCAGGCAGCAATATCACCCATGGGCTGCCAAAACGCTGCCCCCACTGCGGCAAATGAGAGGAGGGATCGTAATATGGCACAGGATCAGACGATCCACGCAGGAGACCGGGTGGTGATCACCCACGGCCCGGACGCCAAGCAGCATCGGGGCAAGGTGTGGGTGGTGGAGACGGCCCCGGCCCCCTGCCCATTTTGCGGCAATCCGACCGTAAACTTAAGGGGTACAGCGGGGGTCATACCGGTAGACTATATCGCCCGGATCAGGACGGATGATTACCTGGAGAGGTATCGGTAACATACGGCAGTCGCGCCCCGCGCGGGCGCGTGGATTGAAACAAAATTTGGGGCCACATGGCCCCACCTAATGCAGCTGCCGCAAGGCAACGGTCGCAAGCCCGGAGAGATGCAGAGCGGGGATAAAATAACATAGGAGGCGATCAGATTGACAGATTGCAAGAGCGATCTCAAGCGGGGCGACAAGGTCGTCCTGATCGGCGGAGACGGCACGCAGTACACCGTCGCTGGCAAGCCATATTACATGCGCTGGCTGGATCAGTGGCACGTATGGCTCAAGGAGTTAAGCGATCACTGCAACGTGGACAAGCTGCGTAAGGTGGAGGAGGATGGGACGGATGGTTAATTTTTGGCTCGGTCTGTTTGCCGGGGTGATCCTCGGTTGGATATCCCTCTTGACGCTGGCGCTCTGGATCACCTATAAGCACCGGGGTGATAAGCGATGAGGAGGCACAGTACGCAATATCGGTACTATGTGCGGGGATGTGGGTTAGGCATACTTGCTACAATGGTGTTGTTAATCTTAACAATCAATGGCCATGCCATCATCGGCTTAATCGTTGCTGATATGCTTGTCCTCCTGCCATGTCCACCGCGCAACCTAGAGGAGGACAGCTATGGATAAGACCACACAATACGTCAACGAGTATGCCGATCTCACCCGGCATATGGCGCAGGTCAAGGCCCGGCAGGATGAGCTCCGGGCGTATTTTGAGAGATTGGCCGTGGCCGACCTCAAGGATACCAAACTCAAGAGTATCGAGTATTGGGGCAGCGACGGCGGACGGGTTACGGTCAGCACGACGGAGACCCCCAAGCTGGGATCCAGCCACATGCTGCGCGGCCTGCTGGGGGACGTCGCCGATGATTACATTAAAACCGAGACGGTCAGCAAGCCGACGGATGACCTTAAGCGACTGATCGTAATGGCTTGTCAGGGCAGTTACATTGAGGGCAGCCTCGACCAGACGATCAGGGCGATCACGGACGATGAGCAGGTAGCCTCCGTCCTGCGTAAGCGCCTCAAGGGGCAATATAAGCGGGACATGGCGACGCTGATCAATGTGGCTGGGCTTGACACCCAGCGGGCCAGCGAGGAGGCATACCTCACGGCGGAGATCATCAACTATGAGTGGATGACGCAGGTGCTCCGGTCGGCAGGATGGACGGGCAGCGTGCAGCAGGCGGTGGATATCATTAAGTCTGCCGCCCGCGTCGAGGAGGGCATCAAGGTATCGGTCGAGACCATCTAATATAAGGAGGAGCGGATCATGCAGGCAGCTACAGCGATGATTGACGACCGGCAGCGACGCCGGATATTTGGCGCGGCGCGCGGGCTCGGGATGACCAACGACGACCTGCACGCGCTGGCCGCCGACCTGACGGGCAAGGAGAGCCTCATGGAACTCACCACCCGCGAGGCCGACGCGCTCATCCGGGAGCTCCAGCGGCGGCAGCCGTCCTCCCCTCCCGCCCCCAAGGCGCGCAAGCCACGTCAGCACCCTGAGCATCCGGGCGGGCCGACGTCGGAGCAGCAGCGCAAGGTATGGGCCATGATGTACGACCTGCAGGCAATGGACACGGAGCCATCGGGCCAGAGCCTCGGCGAGCGGCTGAGCGGCATCATCCGCAAGGAGCTGCACGTCAGCGCTGCGGCCAGAGACCCGTTTGCATGGCTCACCTGCGAGCAGTGCAGCAGGCTCATAGACATCCTCGACAAGGGCTATATCCCCAATGTTTTCCGCGCCCGTCAGCGCGGGCCGAAGGGAGGCGGCAGAGGTGGCGGATGACCTGCTCGACCTGATCACGCTGGACGACCTCAATGAGGAGCAGCGGCAGCTTGCGGAGTTGATCGGGCTGGAGGGATATAAGGCGCTGGTGCGCACCTACGGCGGCACGCACATCGATATCCCCAAGGCGGATAGGCTGACGATGGACAGGCGTAACGACCGGATTGTTGATACATACGACGGATACAACGTCAGAGAGCTTGCCCGCAAGTGGGGGCTATCGGAGAGCCGGATATACGTCCTCACCAAGAGCAAGCGGGATAAGATCAGGTCGCGGGTGCCAGATAATCAGATAATGCTTTTTTGATATTTAAAACTCATTGCTATATAAAAATTTGATCCAAACCGTTTTCGGGGTATAACTGAGACATCAGTTATACCTCATATTTTTTGGGCGGGGAGAATTACATGAACGAGTGGGTCAAAGTGCTATTACCAATCGTGGCGGGGTTGGCCATCACCGTCATCGGATATTTCCTGCGGCAATCCTTTACACGGATTGACCGCATGCACAATGATCTCGCGCAGCTGCGGCAGGACACTGTGCGGCGCGAGGAGTACGACAAGGCCATCGACGAGCTGCGGGATGACGTCAAGGATATCCGCGACAACTACATCAAGCGGGATGATTTTTACCGTGAGATCAGCAAGCTTGACCGTAAGCTCGACGCAATACTGGATAAGGTGATTGTCATGATAAGGAGGCAGCAAGATGAGCAATGAGGAGCGGGCGCGGCTGCGCGCGGGCAATTTTGTCCACAATAACGGGCTGGTGCTGCGGATTATCAATATCCTGCGATATAAGTACAACCGGCTCACGGGCGTCAAGGACGTGGTCGCGGGCCACGGCGTCAGCGAGGATGAGTACCTCGACTCCGTCAACTTCTTGGCGGAGGAGGGCTACATCCACCTCCGCCTCGCGGCGGACAAGACGCCCGCGTCGCTGGCGGACAACGACTACCGGGATATCGAGGCCAAGCTCACCGGCAAGGGCATCCGCCTATTGAGCGGAGGTATCCGGGACAATCAGATCGAGGTGTAGAGGATGGCAGAGAGGCGCAACCGCAAGCACAGTAAGATCGACGGCCTACCGCCCGATCTCAAGGCGACGGTGCAGCAGATGCTGCTGGACGGTGACACCTACAGCGAGGTCATCGCCTACTTGCAGACGCAGGGCGTCTCAATCTCCATGTCCTCTGTCTGCCGGTACGCGCAGGCGTATCTGGCGGAGCACGAGGCGCTGATGATGGCCAATGCCAACCTGCAGCGCATGATGGATGAGGTCAGCAAGTATCCAGACCTCGACACGACGGAGGCCATTATCCGCATCGTCAGCCATAACCTGCTCAACGTCCTGAGCAACACGAGCGAGGAGGACTGGCAGGAGGTCGACCTTAGCAAGCTCCTTAAGGAGACCAACGCCCTCGTCCGGGCGTCAGCCTATAAAAAGCGGATCGCCCTGCAAAATCAGGACGCGCTGGATACCGGGCTCGACGCAGTCAAGGGGCTGGTATTTGCAGAGCTTGCCAAGGAGCGGCCCGAACTGTACCAGCAACTGGCCGAGTACGTGGACGGCAAAAAGGCGACCGGGATTACAGAGGGAGGATAACCTGTTATGTGGTATGTCTTACAGGTCAAGACCGGAGACGAGATCAAGGTGCGGGACGCGCTGCTCGCTAAGGGCGTCCGGGCGCTGGTGCCGCAGGAGTCGCGGATGATCCGCAAAGACGGCAAGTGGGGCCGCAGGCTCTACACCCTGATCCCGTCGTATGTATTTGTCGACATCAAATTTGCCGCGCAGATATATTACACGATCCGGGCGATCCCCAGCGTGATCCGGTTTGTGGGCACGGGCTGCGGGGAGCCCTCCACCCTCACCTATCTGGAGGCGGAGTGGATCAGGCTGCTCGCGGGAGACGGGGAGCCTCTGGAGTCAACCGTAATCCGGGTGCCGGAGGATGGCAGGCCGGAGATCGTGGGCGGCGTGCTCGCCCACTTCCCGGCGCAGGTCGTCGAGTACGATCTGCGGCATAAGCGGGCCAAGGTAACGATCACGCTCTGCGGGGAGCAGCGGGAGCTGCAGCTCTCCGTGGTGCGCGAGGATGATGAGGATACCGGGCAGGAGCCCGATCCAATATAACCGTAACAAATGGATCGTTCACGAGCCGGGGCGGCAGCGGCAACTGCCGCCCCCACAACCCTAAAACCGTTTAAATTTAAACGGTCTGTACCTCAAATTTAAACGATACCGGTCAGGCCGGGCGGTTGATGCGTCCCGCGCGGTACGAGCCGGAGGACATATGGGCGCTACACGGGCCGGATCGGCCCGGTGGCGGAGCATATCCGGGCCAAAAACGCGGATATTTACACTTTGCCCCGCTGCATCCGGGCGCGGATGCGTTTAAAAGCGCGTTAACCCCGTTTAAATTTTGACGCATTGATTTTTGCAAGCATCTTTACCCTTTTCCCCTGAGTGGCCTTGTGTGGCCTCTCAGGGGCCATTTTTTGCATTGTCGGAGGTGGGACAGGATGGCGGGGCCAAAATTAAGCCCTCTGGACGCCCTCAAGGGGGCGCTGGAGGACGCGGAAGCCAAAATCCAAGAGGAAAGCGGCCGAAATTTAAACGATCTGCGGGCACTACTAAACGATTACCTCCGGCGCGGGGATGAGCCGGAACGCAGGCAGCTGCTGCGGGAGTATGAGCGCGGCGGCAAGCTGACCGGCCCGCACGGCATCCGCAGGAGGCTTGGGGCCATTGACATGGAGTTTTTTGGCCGGGCGTACTTTGGCCATTATTTCTCGCGGCCCTCGCCTGCGTTCCACCGGGAGCTTGACGCCATCTGGAGGGATGGCGTGCTTAAGGGACGGCATCCCCTGACGGATGCGGACGTCAAGGCCATCAGTCGGTTGCCCGGATCACGCCGGGTCGTGGCCGCCCCGCGTGGCCACGCCAAGAGCACCAACCTTACGTTTAAGGGCACGATGCATGCGGTCTTATACCAATACAAGCACTACCCGATCATCCTGTCCGACAGCTCGGAGCAGGCAGAGGGATTTTTGGAGTCAATCCGGGTGGAGCTGGAGGATAACGCCGCGATCCGCGAGGATTTTGGGGAACTGGCCGGGCCGGTCTGGCGCGGCAATGTGCTGGTAACTAAAACCAACATCAAGATCGAGGCCATCGGCAGCGGCAAAAAGATCAGGGGCCGCAAGCACCGCAACTGGCGGCCTGACCTCATCGTGCTCGATGACGTCGAAAACGATGAAAATGTCCGCACGCCGGAGCAGCGGCGCAAGCTGCGGGACTGGTACAACAAGGCGGTCAGCAAGGCGGGCGACGATTACACGGATATCGTGTACATCGGCACGCTGCTGCACTATGACAGCCTGCTGGCCAATACCCTGCGCAACCCGGCCTATCAGGCGATCAAATACAAGGCGGTCATCCGCTGGAGTAAGGCGGACGCCCTGTGGCGGGAGTGGGAGGCGCTCTATACCGATCTCGACGACCCCGACCGCGCGGCGCACGCCCTTAGCTACTTTGAGGCGCGGCGGGCTGAGATGCTGGCCGGGACAGAGGTTTTATGGGAGGCCAAGCTCTCCTACTATGACCTGATGTGCATCCGTATTTCTGAGGGCGAGAGCTCATTTAATTCGGAGCTCCAAAATGAGCCGATCAACCCGGACGACTGCATCTTTATGGAGGAGTGGCTCGACTATTATAACGAGGCTGAGATCAATTTTGGCAGCGCGGATTTTGCATTTTTTGGCTTTGTCGACCCAAGCTTGGGTAAATCCAAAAACAGCGACTACTCGGCCATTATTACCCTTGCCAAGCACGCGCCGACCGGATACATGTACGTCCTCGACGCGGACATCGAGCGGCGTCACCCAGACCGGATTATCTCAGACGTGCTGCATAAGGAGGAGTGGCTGCGCAACACCTACGGGCGGGGTTACGCCAAGCTGGGGGCCGAGACCAACCAATTTCAGTGGTTCCTTAAAGAAGAACTCGCCAAGGCGAGCGCGAGGGCTGGCCTTTACCTGCCCATCGAGGAGGTGCAGCAGACCACCGATAAGGTGATGCGCGTCCAGACGCTGCAGCCGGATGTCAAAAACAAGTACATCAAGTTTAACCGGCGGCACAAGCGGCTGCTCGAGCAGCTGCTGCAGTTTCCCATGGCGGCCCACGATGACGGGCCGGATGCGCTTGAGGGCGCGCGCAGCATCGCTAAAAACGAGCAGCGGTTTGTCATTTTCAGCCGCCGCGAATTAGGGATATAAATAGTATAGGAGGCAGGACGATGGAGGCAGCCAGCTTAAGCGATATCTGCAATGTATGCGCCCACAAGGATACCTGTGGACATCAGTATACGGAGGGCATCACATGGCGCAATACTGCACACGGGATTGAGATCAGTATCCATCAGCACCCATATACCCATACCAGCATTACAGTGGAGGGCCTTGCGCGACTGATCGGTGAGGCCATGACGGGGCAATGTCGCAGATGGGAGGCAGAGTAATGTCATCGGTCTACATGGACAGGGCGTCATATGAGACGCTGGACGCGGCAGGCGTTAAGCGCCTGATCGACCGGCACATGCTGGTGGATGAGGGCAAGTACCGGCAGCTGCAGGAGTATTATCTCGGCAACCACAGTATCCTCCACAGCCATAAGGAGCACAGCGCATCCCCCAATAACCGCATCGTCTGCAACGTCGCCAAGTACATCACGGACACGGCTACCGGGTATTTCCTCGGGCGGCCCGTGGTATATGGCAGCTCGGATGATAATTACCTCGCGCAGCTGCAGGACATCATGGACTATAACGACGAGCAGGATCACAACGCCGAGCTCGCCAAGGGCTGCTCCATCAAGGGGAGCTGCTGCGAGATGCTGTATCTCGATGAGGACGCCGCGATCCGCATGACCCTGCTCGAGCCCGACGACTGCCTCGTCATCTACCCGACCGGCTCGGAGGAGCCGATGGGCGCGATCCGGCGTATTGTTACAGAGGATAAGGACGGCAACAAGATCACGCGCTATGAGTGGTGGCGCGAGGAGGACGTCTGGTATTTTACCGCCCCGGACGGCGGCTCCCTGCAGCTCTCCGGCACGGAGGATCATTACTGGCACGGCGTGCCGGTGGTCGAGTACCGCAATAACGACGAGCGCATGGGCGACTATGAGAGCGTGATCCCCATGATCGACGCATACAACCGCGTGCAGAGTAACACGGCCAACATGTATCAGTATAACGACGACGCGATCATGGTGCTGTCCCATATGGGCGCGGCCACGTCCAACGACATCGTGCAGATTAAGGAGGAGGGCGCGATCAGCCTTGCCAATGGGGGCACGATCAGCTGGCTTACTAAGGACGTCAACGACGCGGGCCTCGAGCGCTATAAGGATCGGCTGACGCGGGACATCCACGCATTGAGCGGCGTGCCGCGATTGTCGGACGAGCAGTTTGCGGGCAATCTCTCCGGGGTTGCCATCGCATACAAGCTGTGGGGCCTTGAGCAGGTCACAGCCATTAAGGAGCGCAAGTTTAAGCGCGGCCTGCAGCGCCGCGCCGAACTGATCACCAACATCCTGCATATCACCAGCAATCCCACCTATGATTACCGCGATATCGACATCCAATTTAGGCGCAATCAGCCGCAAAATCTGCCCGAGCTCGCAGACGTGGTGACCAAGCTGGCCGCCGACCTCTCCCGCGAGACGCGGCTTAAGCTCCTGCCCAACGTCAGCAACGTGCAGGATGAGATCAATAAGCTCAGGGCCGAGGAGGAGCAGCAGCTTAAGGCTGCCGACCCCTCCACCGGGTATGAGGCGCTGGCCAGGGCGCTGCGGGAGGCTGAGGCGACGCCTCCCACAGCGGATGAGGACGGTGACGGCGCATGAGCAGCAACCGCAATTATTGGGTCGATCTCGCCAAGTCGGAGGCGCTTAAGACCGAGCGCCGGGCCGACCAGTATACCAATGAGCTTATGACCATCTATCAGGAGGCTGCGGGCCAGATTGAGCGCGAGATCGCGGCGATCTATGGCCGGTACGCCAAGGATAATCAGCTCACGGACGCTGTGGCCCGCCAGTACATCGGCGGCAGGGAGTATAGCTCGTGGCGCATGTCCATCGACCGGTACGTCAAGGCCCTCTCCGGCCCCGCCAAGGACAGCCGGATGCTGACAGAGCTCAACACCCTCTCGGCCAAGAGCCGGATCAGCCGCAAGGAGCAGCTGCTCGGAGACATCTACCGGCACATGATCGATCTCGCCGGAGACGCGGACGGCAGGATCAGGCGGATGATGCGCGACACGCTGGTCAACAGCTATTACGAGGGATGCTACGGCGTGCAGCGCGGGCTGCGTCTTGGATTTGGGGTCTCCCGCCTTGATGACAGATTGATCAAGCGGGTGCTGGATGAGCCGTGGAGTGAGCGGACATTTTCAGCGGCGGTGTGGGGCAACACCGACCATCTGGCGATGGTGACACGGCGGGAGATCTCTATCGGCCTTACCAAGGGCAGCAGCATCCAGCAGATGACCAAGGGCGTCAACGACGCAATGGGCGCAGGCCGGTACGCGGCGGAGCGCCTTGTGCGCACGGAGTGCACGCATTTTGCGGCGGAGGCTCGATTGCTGTCCTACAAGGAGACGGGCGTCAAGCGTTATCGCTTTGTGGGCGGCGGCGAGGGCGGACATTGCCACTGCGCCGAATTAAACGGACAGGAGTATGACGTCGATGCGGCTAAGCCAGGGATTGACTACCCGCCAATCCACCCCAATTGTACCTGCACCATTGTGGCGGTGCCGTCGCGGCGCATGTTTGCGCCGTATGAGGCGGTGCCGATCCCGGAGAGCATCAAGTATGAGGACTGGTATGAGGATTACGTCGCGCACACGCAGCGGCCACCAAGGAGGAGTAAGTGAGATGCATGAGGACAAGCCGGTCGGCTATGAGGCCGCCCGATGGATGATCGAGACGGAGCTTGAGGGGTTATATAAGATATGCAATCCCCCGGAGATCGCGGCGGGGATATACGAGTATTACCTGCGTGCCTACCTTAACCCCAACCACATGCCCCACCGGGGCGAGACAACCGTGGATATGCTGGAGACGCACCTGCCGTACCTGATCAAGTGCTACGGCGAGGACGCGGTCAAGGCCGCGTTGCGTGACCTGTACAACGAGCGGTTTGCGCGGGAGGGACGGACGCTGTGACAGGTAAGCGCTGGGCAGGCGTGGACGCCTACGAGCACATCCAGCTTGTTGAGGCGGGTATCCTGCCGCGAGGGCTAAGCTACTTATCCGCATACGACTACATCGGCCTCCCCGTCCCACCGGACGAGGAGGCCGAAGAAAACACGCAGATATCCGGCGGTTAAACGCCGGTTATCAATAGATTAATTGGAGGCAAGACACAATGGCAGAGACAATTGATACGACCGTCACCACGACGGAGCCGACAACCGATCCTGTAACTGAGACGACGCCCTCCGAAGGCACAGAGCCGGAGGGCAAAGAGGCTAAGCCGGAGAGCAAGTTCCTCCAGCGGCTGGGTAAGCTGCTGGGGATCGGCGGCGATGACGGGGACGGCGACGCCAATCCCAAGGAGGACGGCAAGGCAGACCCGCCGCCCAAGGATGGCCAGACCTACACAGAGGCCGACCTACAGGCGCGCATCGACGCGGCCAAGGCACAATGGCAGGCTGAGCAGGAGGAGCAGGCGCGTCTCGCCAAGCTTAGCCCGGAGGAGCGGGCCAAGGCGGAGGCGACCAAGACCAGCGATGAGATCGCACAGCTCAAGGCGCAGCTCCTCGCCCGCGACGTCAGGGATAAGGCTATCACGCGCCTGAGCGGCGACGGCTACCCGGTCGGGCTCGCCGACCTGCTGCCGCTGACCAGCGATCAGGACATGACGGCGGCCTGCGACAAGCTGACCGAGGCGTTTGACGCAGCGGTCGCGGCCACAGTCAAGGAGCGGCTGCGCGGCAAGACCCCGGAGGGCATCGGCAAGGCGTCCAACGCCACTGAGGCGATCCGCAACGAGATCAGCGAGAGCATCAGAGGAGGTATGAGCAATGGCTAATGTACTGCAATATGCATCCGTATTTCAATCGGAGCTCGACAAGGCGGCGGTCGAGCTCTCCACGTCCGGCTGGATGGAGCCCAACTCCAGCCTGATCCGGTACACCGGAGGCAAGACCGTCAAGGTGCCGCAGATCGTTATGGACGGCCTCGCTGACTATAGCAACGGGTTTGTCGACGGAGACGTCACCCTGACGTGGCAAGACCTTACTTTTGCGATGGATCGTGGCCGCAGGTTTGCGCTCGATGAGCACGAGGTCAATGACACCAATTTTGTGGTGACGGCGTCGCAGGTGATGGGCGAGTTCCAGCGCGCTAAAGTGGTGCCTGAGATCGACGCTTACCGTTACAGTAAGATCGCGGCGGGCGCGATTGCCCATAAGCGTGCGGCAGGCGGGTATACGCCGACCGCTGCGGATATCCTCACTAAGCTCTACTACGACATCGCCGCCGTGCAGGACGTGGTCGGCAGCGACACCCCGCTGGTAATCACGATGTCCACACTTGTCGCGGCTATTTTGGACACCTCGGCAGAGATATCCAAAAAGCTCGATGTGGTCGATTTTACGCAGGGCGGCGTAACGCTCAAGGTCAGAGCCCTAAACGGCGAGCACCCGATCCGGCGTGTCGGCTCCGGGCGGCTCAAGAGCGCATATATCTTTGCGGACGGTAAGACCGAGGGGCAAAAGACGGGCGGATTTGCCCCCGCCGAAAACGCGCTCGACGTCAACTGGATCATCTGCCCGCGCACGGTGCCGATCGCGGTATCACGTACCGACAAGGTGCGCATATTTGACCCTGAGACCAACCAATCTGCCCGCGCGTGGGCAATCGACTACCGCAAGTATCACGACCTGTGGATCACCGACAATAAGTGGCCGCAGGTGTGGGTTAACTGCAAGCAGGTCCTGCCTGCCAGCCAGTGAGGGGGTGCAATATGATTATATTACAGCGTGACAACGTCGTGCGCAGGGTGGCCTCGGACGAGGCCGCCCGCAAGCTAGAGGAGCAGGGCTTTGCCCGCACCGGCGGCGCGGCGGAGACGGAGCATGAGGTTAACCTGACCATCGACGTAAAGGAGCTTGGCCGCCAGATTGCCAACCAGCTGCGCACCGGGGAGCCCCTGACCGATGAGACTATTGCCAAGGCGCTCCTCGATGAGGAGGAGCAGCCCGCAAAGCCCGCAGCCAAGCCCAAGGGCGGCGGCAAGGCCGCCCCCGAAAGCGGGTGCGGGCAATGACGGTAACTGAGCAGATCGACCGGATCGTATTGGGCATCAAGTACGCCTATGACCTGTCCGTCGCGGATGAGACTGCGGCAAGGCGGCGTGTGCTGATGGCTGTTACAAGGATCCTTGCATCCTGCAACCGCGACGACCTGCCGGAGGCGCTGGAGATCGTGGCGGCGCAAATGGCAGAGGCAATGCTGCGGGACGATGGGACGCTTACCCTGCCCCAGCAGGTCTCCAGCGTAACGCGGGGCGACACGTCCATCAGCTATCGGGATCAATCATCCTCTGCCAAGGCTACGCGGGATTACCTGCAGGACTATGAGGATATCCTGTGGCGTTACCGTAAGCCGGGCGTGCCGAGGAGGGAGGAGCCATGATGATCCATCACAGCGAGGCCGACGTCCTCGCCGCCACCTACGGGGACGCATGTACGGTATACCGGCCCGTCAAGCGGATGCTACCCAACCTCGAGACGGTGATCCGGGACGGGCTCGACGGGGAGATCGTGATGAGCGGAGTCCCCTGCGCCCTGTCCTCCCCGTCAGGCGGCAAGCTGCAACACGGGGAGGCAACCTCCGACGTCAAGACGGATTACCTCCTCTTCACCCGCCCGGAGGTGGACATCCGGCCCGGCGACACGGTGCTTGTCACCCGCCTTGGGCGGACGTACCGCACCGTCGCAGGCAAGCCGGAGCGGCAGCCGAGCCACAATAATATCCCGCTGACGCTCACAGAAGACACGGTATGAGCAGTACGGATTATGGATTTGACGGCCTCGATGAGTACGCGGAGATATTTGAGCGCGCTGCGCGAGAGTGGCCAACGGAGTTTGAGCGGCTCGTGCTCGATATTGCGCACGAGCTGCAGGGGCGGCTCTCCTCCGATCTCACGCCCAAGGACACCGGCCACCTGCGCGGCAGCTGGACGGTGGGCGATATCGTCCGTAAGGGCGGCGAGTACGTCGTTGAGGTCTACACCGATCTCGAGTATGCCGACCCTGTCAACTACGGCCACCGCACGCGGGGCGGCGGATACGTCCCCGGCGCGCACATGATGGAGATCTCCCTCGCGCAGGTCGAGGAGCGGCTGCCCTCCTACCTGCGCGCGTGGCTGCAGGACTTTATGGCGGCACATGATCTATAAGGAGCAATATGAGCAACGTATATCACCAGATCAAGGACGCTCTCGTCTGGGCGCTCAAAACGGCGCTGCCGGACATGGACGTTACGAGCGAGCATCTCGCCAAGACCGATTATGGAGGCAGCTCCGACATTACGAATTACATCTATATCAGCCTGACGCCCGTCAGCCGGGAGACCGTGAGCGCGTACCATACGCGGCACAGCGTCGTCATCGACCTGGCCGTGCATACGGCCCGCGAGGACAATGCCGGATATTGGGCGCTCGCCGACACCATCGACCATTCCATCCGCCCGGTCATCCGTTGGGGTGACCGGGCAATCACCGTCCCCAGCGTCGACTACAAGATCGTCGACCGGATACTGCACTGCACCTTTACGCTGTCGTATATCGACAGCGCCGATGTACAGGAGCAGTACCCGCTGGCCGAGACGCTGGAGGCGGATATTATCACACCACAAGGGAGGGTAACGAGTGGGATTACCTGAGATTAACATCACATTTGCCAGTAAGGGGCAGACCGCGATCCAACGCAGCGCGCGCGGGATCGTCGCCTGCATCCTTAGAGATAACACCGAGGGCGGCGCTGCCGAGACGGTATATACGTCCCTCGCGGACGTGGACTACACACACTGGACGCAGCGCAACTATGAGTACCTCAAGCTGATCCTTGAGGGCGGGCCGAGCAAGGTGCTCGTGCTGCGCGTCGCGGAGGACGCGGCGGACTATACGGCGGCCCTCAAGACGCTCAAGAGCCGCGTGTGGAACTACCTGACGATCCCGGCGCTGACAACGGATCAGACCGCCCCGGTCGTCGCGTGGATCAAGCAGGCGCGCGACAGCGACCATAAGACCTACAAGGCGGTGCTGGCCAACACAACGGCGGATCATGAGGGGATTATCAACCTGACGACCGGTTCCGTCGTCTCCGATCTCGCGCCGGGAGACCCCTGCACGGCGGCAGAGTATTGCGCGCGCATTGCCGGTATCCTCTCCGGGCTGCCGCTGAGCCGCAGCAGCACCTACTATGAGCTGACGGACGTCACGTCCGCAGCCGTCCCCGACGACCCGGACGAGCGCATCGACAAGGGCGAGCTCGTGATCATCGACGACAACGGCGCATACAAGATCGGGCGCGGTGTCAACTCCCTGACCTCCTACACGGAGGACAAGAGCGAGGATTGGAGCAAGATCAAGATCGTGGAGGGCGTCGACCTGTACCGGGACGACATCAGCGCGACGTTTGCGGGCCAGTATGTCGGCAAGGTCGTCAATAATTACGACCATAAGCAGGCGCTGGTCGCGGCCATTGACAGCTACCATAAGCAGCTCGCGGGCGATGTGCTCGACCCGGACTATGACTGCACAGTCGCGGTCGATATCGACGCGCAGCAGGCCTATCTGGAGGCCCACGGCATCAATACCTCTGAGATGGAGGACATCGACATTGCCACGGCCAATACGGGCAGCATGGTATATCTAGTCTGCTCGGTTAAATTTGTCGACGCGATGGAGGATCTCACTCTGCGCGTCAACATGTGAGGAGGTGTAAGGCATGGGTAAGATACCGGGATACAGGACGCTTACCGGCACATATGCGGAGGTCTGGATTGATGGAGAGCTCGTCGCAGAGGCCAAAAAGGTCGAGCTCAAGGTTACGGCTAACCGTGAGGACGTGCAGCTGGGCCTTGATGTCGACAGCAAGCTGACGGGCCTCGCCGGGGAGTGGACGCTGACGCTCAGTAAGGTATACAGCCGGTTTGAGGACGTCCGTCAGGCGCACATCAAGGGCAACGATAAGCGGTTGCAGATCATCGCCAAGCTGCAAGACCCGGATGCGGTCGGCCATCAGGTCGAGCGTTACTCAGCGGGCAACTGCTGGCTCAATGACCTGCCCGCCGTCTCTTATGAGCGCGGCGCGTTGGTAGAAATAGAGGTATCGGGCGGGTTTACGCCGTCCGACCTCATCAATCTGGATCGGATCAAATAAGGAGGACACATAGATGGCTAACAAGGATACCAAGACCAATTTCGAGGCGTGGGTAGCCAAGGCCACCCAACGCCTTGAAGCCAAGCGCACCCCCAGGCACCAACGGCTGTACATCCCATCTCTTGACGATGTGATTACCGTGCGCAGCCTGACGTCCAGTGAGATCGCAGAGATCGTGGACAATGACACGGAGGACTCCATCCGTCAGGATAAGCGGCTGGTGTATACCGCCGTCGTGGAGCCCGACCTGCATGTGCTGGCCAAGCAGCTGCAGGAGGTCGGTCAGATCGTCGATCCGCTTGACGTCACGGAGATGCTCACCCAACATGAGCGCGCGGAGATCGTGCTGCAGGTGATGGATTTGAGCGGTGTCACCGGCGACTCGATCAGTGTGGTGGACAGCGAAAAAAACTGATTGCCCATGACGACGAGGCGTATCTCCTCCACTATTATCTACAGCGCGGTATCCTGCCGGACTACATCCTGTCCCTTGACACATTGTCAAGGGCATTTTTGGCGGCATCGATGGCAACCGCGCAGGAGGAGCGGCGGCAATTTTTTGGCTTAGGGGGTGACGCCTGATGCATGTGTTATCCGGCGTTATCTCCCTCAAGGATAACGCCACCGCCACACTGCGGGCGGTGCGCAAAGAACAGTCGGCCTTTAAGCGCGAGGTCGACAACACCAAAAACAGCCTCAAAAAAACATGGGACAAAAAGTATAAGGCGCGGCTGGACGCGACGGCGGCCAGCAAAAAAGCGAAACAATTATCCAAGCAGTACGCGCCGCTGCGAAAAAAGATCGCCACCGCCGTGGCGGTCAAGGACATCGCCACCTCCAAGATCAAGGCGGTCGGCAGCCGTCTGCGATCCATCGGCAAGACGGTAGCCTCTCCAGTCGTCAAGCTCAAGGATAAGGCGTCGTCCGCACTTAAGTCGCTCAGTGGCAAGCTCAAATCCATCGGCAAGGCCGTAGCAATCCCCATTGCCGCCGGGGGCGCTGCGGCTGTGGCCGGAGTTGGGGCGACGGTCAAGAGCGGCATGGAGCTCGAGCAGCAGCAGGTCTCAATGGAGCATTTTGTCGGAGCGACCAACAAGGGCATGAGCCAAGGCCAAGTCAAGGCGACGACCGACAAGTACATCGCGGGCCTGCGCGACAACGCCAACAAGACCCCATTTGAGACGGGCGAGGTGATCCAGGCAGGCTCACGCGCCATTGCCATCGCCAGCGGCAACACCAAGGAGGCCATGAGGCTCGTTACCCTCGCCGAGGATATGGCGGCGGCGTCCGGCGGCACCAAGTCCGTCAGCGACGCCATCGAGGCACTCGCCGACGCAAAGCTCGGCGAGATGGAGCGCCTAAAGGAGTTTGGGTTTAAGGTCGGCAAGGAGGAGTTCGACGCTAAGGGGTTCGGCGGCGTCGCCGCCGACCTGCAGGACTTTTACGGCGGCGCGGCTAATAAGCTGGCGACCACCGGCGCGGGCCTCCTATCCACCATCAAGGGCAAGCTTAAGAGCTTTGTGGCGGACACTGGCCTCAAGATGGTCGACAAGCTCAAGCCCGCATTTGAGGGCGTCATCACAATCATCGACAAGTGCAGCCCAGCTATCGAGATGATCGGCGGCGTGATCGCCGACAAGCTAGGCCGGGGCGTACAGTGGCTGTCCTCGGCGCTGCCGGGGCTTACCTCCAAGCTTGGAGGGCTCTCGTCCATCGGCGCGGGCCTGTCAGGCATGGCGGCCCCGCTCAAGCAGTTTGGCGGGGAAATCATGGGTACGCTCGGGACGGTCGCCACCAGCGTCATGCCCGCTGTATCCAGTATCATCGGCACGGTGCAGCAGGTGCTGCCGTCCGTGCTGCCGATCCTATCCTCCGTCATCGGGACGGTCGGCACTGTGGTCGGGCAGACGGCTCCGATTATCTCGGGCGCGATCTCGGCCTTTGGGGCGGTCATTACCACCGTTGCCCCGGTCGTCAAGACCATTTTTGACGGGATCGGCTCCAAGGTGAGCACTGTCATCGGCATCATCAGCGACAACATGGGCTGGATCACCGGAGTCATCAGCACGGCGGCCCCGGTCATCAAGGACATCCTGTCAACGGCATGGTCGGTGATCTCGCCGGTCATGGACGGCTGTATCAACATTTTCAGGGTGCTGCTCGGCGTCGTCAAAAAGGTGTTCCCGACGATTCAGAGCGTCATATCCAAGGTCTGGACGGTCATCAAGCCCATGGTCTCCGGCATCGGTACGGTCATCGGCGGCATCTCCAAGGGCATCGGCTGGGTGGCCGACAAGCTCGGCGTCGGATCGGGCGACAAGGCAGGAAACAACGCGACCGGCACCTCTAACTGGCGCGGCGGCATGACGTGGGTCGGCGAGCATGGGCCTGAGCTCGTTGCGTTGCCCAAGGGCACGCGCATCACGTCTAACCAGCAATCTAAGCGCCAAGTGCGCAACCAGCAGGATAACGGCTCCAAGCCGCAGGGCGGCAATGGCAATGGAGGCGTCGTCATCCACATCAACATCCCCAAGCTCGCGGATCAGATCATTGTCCGCGAGGAGGCGGATATCGACCGCATCGGTGATCAGATCGCCAAGCGGGTCGTACTCGCCGTCAACAACATCGCATAAGGAGGAGAGGTCATATGCCAGTCAAGAGCAGGACGGTAGAGCTCAGCGTCGACAACCGTAAGGAGCGGCTGGTGCTGCCGATCAATCCGGCTGAGATCGCCATCGATACGGCGACGCTTAACCAGCATGTGCAGCTGCTCGCGGTCGGCGAGGCCAACCTCTTAGGCCCGCGCGGCCTCTCCGCCACGACGCTCTCCGGATTTTTTCCGGCGCAGGGGTCGCCGGTTGGCCGCTACGCCGACCGCAGCCCGCAGTCCTATGTCAGCACCCTCACGCGCTGGCGGGATGCCTGCAAGCCCGTGCGGCTGATCATCTCCGACATGGGCGTCAACTTGGCAATGGCCGTTGAGAGCCTGCAATTTTCATACCGCGAGGGCAGCCGGGATATTATGTATTCCATTCAGCTGGCGGAGTACCGCCAGCTGAACGTGCCGACCGTCAAGGTAGCGGTCAAGACGCCCCGCCCCGCCGTCAAGGTGGTATCCCGTACCTACACGGTGCGCACGGGAGATTGCTTATGGACGATTGCCAAGCGGTACTATGGCAATGGGGCCAAGTGGCAGCGTATCTATAACTCCAACCGGGCTAAGATACGCAATCCTAACCTGATCTACACCGGGCAGAGGCTGGTGATCCCCGCATGACGGTCAAGCTGGTCGCGGGCAAGTACGATATCAGCACGCTCGCCGACAAGATCACATGGAGCGGCGATACTAAGCAGGTCGCCCGGCAGCTTACCTTTTCCCTGCCGCGCATGGAGAGCGATAAGCTGCTGCCCAAGGTGTCCATCAGCGAGGGCGATCCGGTCACCCTGCAGGTGGACGGTAAGCAGCTCTATTATGGGATTATCATGGACGTCGAGAGTAACGTCTCCTCCCATACGGTCAGCTATACGGCGCTTGACCTGCTCTGGTATGTCAACCAATCGGACATCAATCACGTCTACAGCGACACGCCCGAGCGCATCACCGCCAACATCTGCGCGGAGCTCGGCGTGCCGCTCGGCAGCGCCGCCAAGACCGGCATATCTGTATATATGCCGTGCCTCGGAAAAAAGGCGTATGAGGCCATCATGGCAGCGTATACCGCCGCCTCCCGGCGCAACGGCAACAAGTACATCCCCCTGATGCAGCGGGATCGCCTGCAGGTCATCGTCAAGGGGACATACTGCGGCGTGGTGCTTGACGGCGGATATAACCTGACCGAGGCAAGCTACAAGTCGAGCATGCAGCAGGTCGTCAACCGCGTGGTCATCACCAACAAGGATGGCAAGACCGTCAACACGCTGCAGGACGCGGCCTCCCGCCGCAAGTATGGCACGGTGCAGCGGGTATATAAGCAGCAGGACGACGTCGACAACGCCGCCGAGGCGCGGGCGCTCCTTAAGGGTCTTGAGCGGTCAGGCAGCGTTACCGCCCTCGGCGACGTGCGGGCCGTATCAGGTTACTCTGTCGCCGTGCAGGAGCCGGTCAGCGGCCTATACGGCAAATTTTACGTCGAGTCCGACACCCACACATGGGAGGCAGGCAAATACACGATGCAGCTGACGCTCGCCTACGATAACCTCATGGACGAGCACGAGATCGATAAGGTCGAGGACAAGGATAAGAGTAAGAGTAAGTCTAAGTCTAAGTAAGGAGGGATCAGCATGTCAAGATGGGCAATTGAGCTCGCAGAGGCCCTCCGGGGCCAGAGCGGATCAGATGGGGCGGACGGCGTCACTCTGCGGATCGCAACCGTCACATCAGTTAATCCTCTGGGGATCAACATCAACGGCGCGAACATCAGCCGCAATGTCTATTGCAATCCGGCGTATACGCTGGATGGGTATGACACGGTCGATAAGCTGCGGGAGCTCTTTATCGACGCGCCGGAGCCCGCCGCCCTCTTTGCGTTTTTGGAGGATTTCCATTCGGCGTTTTTGTTGCGCCCGGGAGATACCGCCCTTACGGCGCAGATCGGCACCGCGTTTTACATCGTCGAGAGGGTGGCGAGCAACGTATGAGCGACGATATCGGTATTTTTCCCTTTGTCCCCACCGATGAGGTGGAGGACATCTCCGACACGGCCATTGAGGAGCTGCCGCTCTACCGGGAGTATGCATACGACTTTGAGCGCAACTGCCTTAAGACCGGGCCGGACGGCAACACCTATCTGGTCGAGGGCAACGAGGCGCTCCGCATATGGATCTATAAGGCGCTGCGCACGGTGCGCTATGCGCATGCGGCCTATGACGATGAGTACGGCTGCGAGCTTAATAACCTCATCGGGGAGCCGATGGCCAGCGAGATCACGCGCCTTGAGATCAAGCGGTATATCACGGAGGCGCTGATGGTTAACCCGTACATCGAGGAGCTCAGCGACTTTCAGTTTACCTCCACGCAGAGCGGCGTGGAGGTTTCTTTCCGTGTCCGCACCGGCTACGGGACGGACACGATCACAATGGATGAGGAGGGCACGGTCTATGCCATATGATTACGACGCGCAGTCGATCCTTAAGCGGCTCATGGACGGCCTCCAGAGCGACGTCAACCGCCTGCAGGGCGGGTTTTGCATGGATAACTTGCAGGCCGTGGCCGAGGAGCTTGCCCGTTACCGGGCAATGATCCTTGAGTACGCGGTCGAGCAGACAATGCTCGATACCGCCGATGGCGAGTATCTTGACCGCAAGGCGCTGGAGTACAACGAGGAGCGCCTCGACGGCGAGGCGGACGACGTATTCCGCGCGCGGCTGCTCAATAAGATCAGGCAGCCGATTACCTCAGGTAACGCCAATCATTACGTCTATTGGGCGCGTCAGGTGCCGGGCGTGGGCGCTGCCCGCTGCATCCCCACCTGGGACGGCCCCGGCACGGTCAAGGTGGTCATCCTCTCTGCCGCGATGGCGGAGCCGGATGATGCATTGATCGCCGCTGTGCGGTCATACGTGGAGACGCAGCGCCCGGTCGGCGCGTCGGTTACGATCAGTAAGGCCGTGCCGGTAGACGTCACGATCAACGTCAAGGCGACGCTGGAGGCGGGCAGCAATCCGGATGAGGTACGTGAGCAGATCGCCGCCGCGATCCAGTCGTATTGTACAGAGATCGCGTTTGACTTGACCACGCTCAGCTACCATAAGGTCGGCGACCTCATGTTTGACGTGACGGGCGTTGCGGATATCTCCTCATATACGCTCAATGGCAAGACAGCCTCCGTCACGATGACTGCCGAGCAGTTTGCGCGCCTCAAGGAGGTGGTGCTCGATGCCTCTTAACGACCCGCAGATGCTCCCCGCGTATATCCGCGAGATGGCACAGATGCAGGAGCTCCTGCAGACAGAGCAGGCGGAGCTCGACCGTACCGAGGCGGCAATCCTCGACGCCACGGATCAGCTCTATATCAATTCGGCAACATGGACGCTCTCCCGCTGGGAGCAGATATTTGGCCTGCCAACCAACGATTCTGTCCCGGTCGCGCTGCGCCGGGAGAAAATCCTATCTAAGCGCAATGTCCGCCCACCTGCGACCGCCGAGTTTATCCGCCTCACGGCGGAGCAGATAACCGGCCAGCAGGTTACGATCACAGAGCATCCGGGCAGTTACTCGTTTGCGCTGCACATCCACCTCAATGATATCTACAGCCTCGACCTTGCCGCCCTGCGGGCACGCATCGACGAGCTCAAGCCCGCGCACCTGACCTACACCGTGGAGCAGTACGATCCCTCCGGGATCGACGTCCGGCAGCGGTACGCGGTCATGGTCGGCGAGGCCAAGCATTATACTTTATACCCACACCAAGGAGGAGACGGTAATGGCGACATGGGATAACGTCGTATACACCACGCTGGGCCTCAATCTGATGGCCAAGCTGCAGACCGGGGCCACGCTCCATATTACGCGAGCAGTCGGTGGGGACGGGCACGCAAGCGCGGATGCCTTGCCTGCCCTGACAGAGATCGCGGCCACACAGACGCTGACCTTAAGCGATCCGGTCTACAAGGGCAATGGGCGTGCATTGCTGCCTGTAACGCTGTATAACCGGGGATTAACCGGGGGTTATATCCTGCGTCAGATCGGTATCTATGCGACCGACCCGGACGACGGCGAGGTGCTCATGCTGGTGGCGCAGTCTGAGACGCCGGACACGATCCCGAGCGAGCTTGCAAGCCCGGATTTTGTTGCTAATTTTTCCTTTCATATCGCGCTCGGCAATGCCGGGCGCATCAATGTTACTTATAGCCTGACGGACATGGCCACCAAGGCGGATTATGCCGCGTTTGTCGAGCAGATAGAGGATAAGCTTGCCCAACCCAACGGCATCGCCACGCTGGACAGCAGTGGCAAGCTCGCACAGATGCCCACGGCGGCG
>JAUUSS010000133.1 GCA_030841765.1 Collinsella aerofaciens
GGCCGAGGTCGTCGGCCGCATCATGCTTTTGGAGGGCGAGCCCCCCATGGCGGTGGGAGAGACGCGAGTGGTGCAGGTACGCTTGGAGGAACCGCTTCCGCTGCGCGCCGGCGACCATGCCGTGGTGCTGTCCTATTCGCCGGTCATGCTTATTGGCGGCGGGCGCGTGCTGCTTTCGCGCTGCCGTCGCTCGCGCGAGCTTTCGGCCGGCGAGCGCGCGCTGTTTGCGGCGCTCGAGTCCGGCGATATCGCGGGCGGTGTGGGCGCTTGGCTGGCGCTGCAGACGCTGCCGGTTACGCCGGTTGATGTTGCCGAGGCGCTGGATCTTGGTGCCGGCGAGGTCGATGCCGCGCTGCGCGGGTTGGTGGCGCAGGGCTCCGTTCGCAAGCTTGGCGTGGGTGATGCGGGCCTCTTGGCGGACGCCGTGGTGCTCGACGCCGCGATGGATGCACTGGCGGCGACCCTGTCAGCCATGCACGCGGCGGCTCCCAAGGAGACAGGCTTTACGCCCGGCGCCGTTGCCCATGCTGCGTGGCCTGCCGCTGATGAAGGCGTTGCCGCGGCCCTGATTTACGAGGGCTGCTCGCGCGGCGTGTGTGCCTCCGAGGGCGCTGAGGTGTTCGACCCGCACTCCGCTGCCGCCGCGGCGCGTGTGGTGCGCGAGGCCTGCGAACGTATCGTTGCCTTGCTGGACGAAGCCGGCCTCGATGCACCGGCGCTTCCCGAGGTGGGCGAACAGCTGCAGCTCGGCCGCGACACCATGACGCGTGCCCTGCGCGAGCTTTCGCTCAACCGTTCGATCGTTAAGGTCGAGCGCGACGTTGCCCTGTCCGCTGCCGCCGAGGCCCATGCGCGCGAGCTCGTCGCCGCCGCCATTGAGGCAGCCGGCGGCGCTGCCACCACGAGCGTGCTGCGCGAGGCCCTGGGCGTGTCGCGCAAACGCGCCATCAGCATCTTGGAGCACCTGGATGCCGTGCGCTTTACGGTGCTCGACAAGGATGCCGGCGGCCTGCGCTCCCTGCGCTAGATTGGCTGCTCGGTTTGGTAAAATATCGTCGCACTTGGGAACGGATGGGCTCCGGTGGGCTCCGCGGTCCTCAAAACCGTTGCGAGGCGTGCAAAACGTCTTGGATGTGTTCGATTCACATACGTTCCCGCCATACGCTACCAGCGCTTTTGTGCTCGCGGTCTTGCTGCGTGCCGCAAAGGCGCTGTTTTGTTTTGTTACGGGGCCGTCGCGTCGCCTGGTATTTGGCGACGGTGCTTGGCTTCGTGCTCCGGGTTTTGAGTATGCCGATGGGGGTGTTTTGCCGTATGACTACCGTAAGACGGGCCGATCTTTCTTGCGTCGTCCAAGCGGGCGGGCTGTCGTCGCGCATGGGCTGCGACAAGGCGCGCATGACGTTTTGCGGAAAGCCCCTGATCGAGCGCGTGCTGGAGCAGTTGGCGCTGGTCGGCGGAGAGTTGGTCGTCACGACCTCGCGCCCGGACGAGCTTGCCTACCTTGAGGAGTGCGAGTTTGGGGGCCTGTTGCCGCGCGTAGCCATGGACGTCGACGGCCCTGCCGGTGCCATGCGTGGCATCGCGAGCTCGCTCGCAGCAGCTCGGCTGCCCCTCGTGGCGATCGTCGCCTGCGACATGCCGTTCGTCTCGCCGGAGCTGATCGGCGCACTTGCTGATCTGGTCGAAGAAGGTCCGCTCGACGTGTGCGTTCCGCGTGAGGAGCGGGGGATTGAGCCACTGTGCGCCGTGTGGCGCCGCGACGCATGCGCTCCGGTGGCTTGCGAGCTCCTCGCCAGCGATCGTCAACGCATTCGTTGTCTAATCGACCGAGTGAACGCCGGCTATCTAGACGAGCCGCAGATTATCGAGGCGGCCGGGTCGCTGCTCTGCTTCGAAAATGTCAATACGCCCGAGGAGTTTGCGGCGGCCGAGCTGCTTGCCTAGTTCTGCATACCTCAATGATGGGAGATGCCATGTCTCACGATATTTGCCCCGACACCGGGGAACCTTGTACTTGCGACGGCTCTGAGCCCTGCACCTGCGGTTGTGGCGGCTGCGGGCATACGGCCGAGGAAGAGGCCGCGGCGGCCGCGTATCGCGAGTCGCATCGAGAGGCCCCGTCCGGTGCTGCCCTCGACCACGAGCGCAAGATTATCGTGTCGTTTGACAGCACCTTCGATGTGATGGAATGCGAGCAGCTGTGCCTGAATGCCGGCGTGCACGGGCGCATTATGCCTTTGCCCGGCTCCATTACCGCCGGCTGCGGGCTGTGCTGGGCCATGCCGTTCTCGGGCGATGCACTCGCCGCTTTCCGCGCTGCCACCGAAGGCCGCATTACCCCTGCCGACTACCATCAGCTCGTCCTCTAGCCGCCAAAACCACCACATTGGGGACAGGCACCTTTGTGGTGGTTTGGAACACGTGGACGAAACAGGTTTGAAACACAGGTTTCGCACGTCAGGCACTCAAAAACGCTTCTACCTGCATCGTAATCAAAACGAAACATCCGCTCGTCGGCTTATGCGAAACTTTGCCGCAACAGTGCGATATTATCCATACACGATAAAGCTCGCGGCGCATGGGGTGCCGCGACCGACACTTTTCGTTTCCCATCATTGGAGGAAGCATGAGCTACACGCAGAAAGTTCTCGAAGAGCTCAAGGCCCGCTATCCCGAGCAGCCTGAGTTCATCCAGGCCGCGACCGAGATCCTCGGCACCATTCAGCCGGCGCTCGATGCCCATCCCGAGTACGAGGAGGCCGCCCTGCTTGAGCGCCTCGTCGAGCCCGAGCGCATCGTTATGTTCCGTGTCCCCTGGGTCGACGACCAGGGCAAGGTTCAGGTCAACCGCGGCTACCGCGTCGAGTTCAACTCTGCCATTGGACCCTACAAGGGCGGCCTGCGCTTTAACCCGACGGTCACCCTGGGTATGCTCAAGTTCCTGGGTCTGGAGCAGATTCTCAAGAACAGTCTGACCACCCTTCCCATGGGCGGCGGTAAGGGCGGCTCCGACTTTGACCCCAAGGGCAAGTCCAACAACGAGATCATGCACTTCTGCCAGTCCTTCATGACCGAGCTCTATCGCCACATTGGCCCCAACACCGACGTTCCTGCCGGCGACCTGGGCGTTGGCGGCCGCGAGGTTGCCTACCTGTTCGGTCAGTACAAGCGTCTGACCAACGAGTGGACCGGCGTCCTTACCGGCAAGGGCCTCTCCTTTGGCGGCTCGCTTGCCCGTACCGAGGCCACCGGTTACGGTCTGGCCTACTTTGTGGACGAGTACCTCAAGAGCCGCGGCGACTCCTTCGAGGGCAAGAACGTCGTCGTTCACGGCTCCGGTAACGTCGCCATCTACGCGGTCCAGAAGGTCTCCCAGCTCGGCGGCAAGGTGCTGGCCTGCTCCGATACCCATGGCTGGGTCGAGGATCCCGACGGCATCGACTACACCGTGCTCGAGCATGTCTACAACAAGAAGCGCTCCGGCCACGACAAGGGCGTCACGCTCGCCATGTACGTCGACGAGAAGCCCAATGCCACGTGGCACGAGGGTGACGGCCGCGGCGTGTGGCAGCTGCCCTGCGACATCGCGCTGCCCTGCGCTCGCGAGAACACGCTGCTGCTCGAGGACGCCCAGGCGCTCGTCGCCAACGGCTGCAAGGTGGTCGGCGAGGGCGCGAACATGCCCACGACCATCGAGGCCACGACCTACTTCCAGGAGAACGGCGTCGCCTTTATGCCCGGTAAGGCTGCCAACGCCGGCGGCGTGCTCGTGTCCGGCCTGGAGATGAGCCAGAACGCCGAGCACCTGTCCTGGACCTTCGAGGAGGTCGACGGCAAGCTCGAGCAGCTCATGCGCGGCATGTTCCACAACGTGGACGACACCGCCAAGGAGTATGGCCAGGAGGGCAACTTTGTCATGGGCGCCAACATCGCTGGCTTCCTGAAGGTCGCCGACGCCATGCTCGCCCAGGGCGTCTGCTAAATCTTCGCGCGACATAGCATGTGATGAGGCTCCCAGCTATCCGGCTGGGAGCCTTTTCTATCCCGGAGGACTCCTCATATCTTGCGGTGAAATACGGACTGTTTAGCGCCCCAGAACGGCTAATCAGTCCGTATATCACCGCAAGTTATGGATGGGTGGGTGGATTTTGTCCTAAAACGGTGTGCGGCCCCTCGTTTGGTACACTTAAAAGTACTGGACAAGTGGAGAGATGGGGGAGAACGTGCTCAAGTTCGGTACCTACGTCCGTGTTGGAAACGCGGCCGAAGCCTATGAGCTCTTACAGAAGAACCGCAACAACAAGATTGTGGGCGGTGGCATTTGGATGCGCCTGGGCTCGCGTCGCGTCGCGACGGCGATTGACCTTTCGGCCTGCGGACTCGATCAGATCGAGGAGACCGAGACCGAGTTTCGCATCGGTGCCATGTGTACCCTGCGCCAGCTCGAGCGTCATGCCGAGCTCAACGCGCTTGTCAACCATGTCTTTGAGTTTGCCGTCCACGATATCGTGGGCGTGCAGTTGCGCAATACCGCCACGGTGGGCGGCAGCATTTACGGCCGCTTTGGCTTCTCGGACGTGCTCACTGCCTTCCTCGCGCTCGATTCCTATGTTGAGCTGACGGGCGCCGGCCGCGTGCCGCTCGCCGAGTTCGTGGACATGGGTTACGTGCGCGACGTGATCGAGCACATCGTAGTCGTTAAGCACGACTACCGTGCGAGCTACGAGGCCGTGCGCAAGGCCGCGACCGACTTCCCCTCCTTAAACGTCACTGCCGCCTGGTGGAACAACAGCTGGCATGTCACCGTGGGCGCCCGCCCGCTGCGCGCGACCCTGCTGCAGGGCGAGGCATGCGGCCTTACTGCCGAGCAGCCTTCCGAGGACGAGCTTCGCGCTCTGGCCGCTTATGTGCGCGCCCTGAGCTACGGCACCAACCTGTGGGGCTCGGCCGCCTACCGCCGCCGCATCTCGGCCCCGCTTGCCGTGCAGGCCGTGCGCCGCGCCGCCGGCATCGAGCTTTCGGCCGCGCTTGCCCGCGAGCTCGAGACCGTGCAGATCCCCAAGTTTGCCACGGACGAGTATTCCTGCCGCCGCGTGCCCGGCGTCGATTCTAGCGAGGTGCGCTAATGGCTGCCAAACTCATCGATCTTTCCTTTACGCTCAACGGCCGTAAGGTCAAGGTTCAGATTGCCCCC
>JAUUSS010000005.1 GCA_030841765.1 Collinsella aerofaciens
GGCAACTACGTGCCGTCGCTCTATGAGGTTCGTTACGACGAGCCCTGCTCGCCGCATGGCTACACCGTGCCGCGTGAGGGCAAGGATGCGCCGACCGTGGTCTACAAGCGCGTCGTCGAGGATTTCGGCGCCACGAATCCGCTGTCGCAGTCGTGCGTGCCCTATGCGCAGCTGGTTCACGACCGCCTGTCTATCGAGATCCTGCGCGGCTGCGCCCGCGGCTGTCGTTTTTGCCAGGCTGGCATGACGTATCGCCCGGTGCGCGAGCGCTCGGCCGACCAGATCGTCTCGTCGGTGATTCAGGGTCTGGAAAAGACCGGCTATGACGAGGTGTCGCTGACCTCGCTCTCCACGACCGACCACTCCTGCATTCGCGACGTGCTCGGCAGGCTCAACCGTCGCCTGGAGGATACGGGTATTCGCGTGTCTATTCCGTCGCAGCGCCTGGATTCGTTTGGCGTGGATATGGCCGAGTCGGTCGCCGGCGAAAAGAAGGGCGGCCTGACGTTTGCGCCCGAGGCCGGCAGCCAGCGCATGCGCGACATCATTAACAAGAACGTGACCGAGGAGGACCTGGACCGTGCGGCCAAGGCGGCCTTCGAGGCCGGCTGGAACCGCATGAAGCTCTACTTTATGATGGGCCTTCCCGTTGAGCGCGACGAGGACATCGTGGCCATCGCCAATCTGGCCGATCACGTGCTGGAGCTTGGTCGTTCCGTGGTGCCCAAGGCTCGTCGCGGCTCGATCTCGGTGTCCATCTCGGTTTCGGTCTTTATCCCCAAGGCTGCCACGCCGTTCCAGTGGTGCCCGCAGCTCGACTACGACGACGTCAAGCGTCGCCAGAAGCTGCTTATCACGAGCGTTCGCAACCGTGCCGTCCGCGTGCATTACCACGATGCCGAGACCTCGCTCATCGAGGCTGCGCTTTCCCGCGCCGGTCGTGACATGACGCCCGTCATCATCGATGCTTGGCGCTCGGGGTCTCGCTTTGACGCCTGGGTAGAGCATTTCTCGCTCGATAACTGGAAGGAGGCTGCTGCAAAAAACGACATCGACCTCAATGAGCTCGTACACCTGCCTTACGAGTTGGACTGGCGCCTGCCGTGGGAGCACGTGAGCCCCGGCTGCTCGCGCGGCTTCCTCGAGCGCGAGTACCGTCGCTCGCTCGAGGGTGTCACGACTCCCGACTGCACCCGCACGTCGTGCACCGGCTGCGGAATCTGCCCCACGCTCCACGCCAAGAATGTATTGATGGGTGATCGCGCATGAGTGAGCGCCTGACCGACAACCCCACGCTCTTTAGGCTTCGTGTTCGCTATGGCAAGCGCGATCGCCTTAAGTACCTGGGCCATCTCGAAGTAATCCATACCATTGAGCGCATTGTGCGCCGTGCGGGACTTCCCTATGCCGTCACGCAGGGCTTTTCTCCGCACATGCGCGTGGGCTTCTCTTCGGCGCTACCGGTGGGTACGTCGTCGACCTGCGAGTGGTATGACCTGTTTATGACCGAGTTCGTGGCGCTCGACGAGGCGTTTGGGCGCCTGGCTGCGGCGTCTCCGGCCGATCTGGCGCCCATCGAGGCGGCGTACATCGACGTGCGCACGCCGGCGTTGACGGCGCAGCTCACGCGCTTGTCGTATCGCATTGATTTGCACTTGGATCCCGAGGCGCCCGTAAGCGCCGACGAGGTGCGTCGTGCGATCGACACGCTGCGCGCGGACCATGGCATCGACTACGCGCGCGGAAAAAAGAGCAAGCGCTTGGATTTGGATCACACGCTCGTGGGCTATGAGCTCACGGCGGGGGAGCGCCCGGACCATTTGGTGCTCATGCTCGACACCCATGCCGATAACGAGGGCTCCATGCGTCCGGAAATTTTGCTTTCTGCAGCTGATGTTTTGTTGCAGGGCTTGACCCCGGGCGTGGATGCACCTATTGTTTCCACCGGTATGCAAGACCTCGTGACCATCTGCTCCTACGATGTCGAGCGTCAGAATCAAGCATGCGAGGACGACGAGGGCCGACTCGTCAGCCCCATACCTGTGCGAACTTGTGGATTTGCTCCACATACTCGTTGACGGGGGTATTTTCGCCTGCTACTATATTCGGCTGTTGCACTAACTGATGCATGAAGGGCAAGTAAACATGTACGCAATCGTTAACACGGGCGGCAAGCAGTACAAGGTCGCCACCGACGATGTCATCACCGTCGAGAAGATCGAGGGCAATGAGGGCGACAAGGTCACCCTGCCGGTTATCTTCCTCAACGATGGTAAGAAGATCGTCACCGATCCCGACAAGCTGGCCAAGGCCAAGGTTACCGCTCAGATCGTTGAGCAGTTCAAGGGCGAGAAGCAGCTGGTCTTCAAGTTCCACAAGCGCAAGCGCTATCGTCGTCTGAAGGGTCACCGTCAGCAGCTCACCAAGCTGAAGATCGTGAAGGTTCAGGCTACCTCCCGCGCCAAGAAGGCTGTCAAGGCAGAGGCTGAGGCTGTTGCCGAGGCTCCCGTCGCCGAGTAGATTACACTCGTAACGAAAGAGTAGGTATACACAATGGCACACAAAAAAGGACTCGGTTCCTCCCGTAATGGCCGTGACTCCCGCGGTCAGCGCCTTGGCACGAAGCGCTATGCCGGCCAGACGGTAACCACGGGCACGATTCTCGTCCGTCAGCACGGCACGCACATCCACCCGGGTGAGAACGTTGGCCGTGGTAAGGACGACACGCTGTTCGCGCTGGTCGACGGTACCGTTGAGTTCCACAAGGGTATCAAGCACAGGGTCAGCGTACGCCCGCTCGCGAACGCGTAATTCACCCTTCATAGAGCACATATGTGGGAGGCACTTGAGTTTTAGGATTCAAGGGTCTCCCTCTTTTTTGTAGGAGGCGATTCTGTTGTCACAGTTCACCGATATCAGCCGCATTAACGTGTGCGGCGGCGACGGCGGAGCCGGATGCATGTCGTTTAGGCGCGAGGCATTTGTCCCCAAGGGCGGCCCCGATGGCGGCGACGGCGGTCGTGGCGGCAATGTCGTCATCCAGGCCGATGCTCAGCTGTCTTCGCTGATCGATTACCGCTTTAAGCATCACTTTCGCGCCGAGCGCGGCACGCACGGGCAGGGTGCCCGTCGTAACGGCAAGAGCGGCGAGGACCTGATTCTCAAGGTCCCTATGGGTACCGTGGTGCGCGAGCTCGACCCCGAGACGCAGACCCCGATGTTCGAGATTGCCGATCTGGTGCATGATGGCGAGCGCGTTGTCGTGGCCCCTGGTGGCGCCGGTGGTCTCGGCAATACGCACTTTGTGACGTCGGTGCGCCGCGCGCCCGCGTTCGCCCAGCTGGGCGAGCCGGCCGAGGAGCACTGGATTGAGCTCGAGATGAAGCTCATGGCCGATGCCGCGCTCGTGGGCTTTCCCTCGGTGGGTAAGTCATCGCTCATTGCGCGCATGAGTGCCGCCCGCCCCAAGATTGCTGACTACCCGTTTACCACGCTCGTGCCGAACCTCGGCATGGTGCGTGCCGGCGAATATTCTTACGTCGTTGCCGACGTCCCCGGTCTCATCGAGGGCGCGAGCGAGGGCCGTGGCCTGGGTCACCAGTTCCTGCGCCACATTGAGCGTACGGCACTCATCATGCACGTCGTCGATATGACGGGTGGTTTTGAGGATCGCGATCCGGTCGAGGACTATCGCATCATCAACCGCGAGCTCGAGCAGTATGGCGCCGAGCTTTCGGAGCGTCCGCAGATCGTCGTTGCCAACAAGTGTGATGCGCCGGGCACGGCCGACAAGATTGCCGACCTTAAGCGTGCGGCGCTCGACGATGGCCATATGTTCTTTGCCGTGTCTGCTGTTACGGGCGCCGGCCTCAACACGCTGATACTTGCCGTGGGCGAGCAGGTGGCTAAGCTTCGCGCCGAGCTGGCGGTCTCTGATGAGCCGGTCGATCTGCGCGACGAGGAGTGGGAGCGTCGCCGCCTGCAGCGCGAGAAGCGTTTCCGCATTGTCCAGGAAGAGCCCGGTGCCTTCCGCGTGGTCGGTCGTGCCATCGAGCGCATGGTCATCCAGACCGACTGGGAAAACGAGGAAGCCGTCATTTACCTGCAGCATAAGTTTGCGCGTATGGGTGTTGACGACGCGCTCGAGAAGGCCGGTTGCCGTGCGGGCGACGAGGTCCGCATTTGCCAGCGCGCTTTTGACTTTGAGGGCGCCGAGGACTTCTCGGAGTACGAGGACGAGCTCGAGGATGCAGACGTTGAGGTTATTGACGTAGCGGCCGAGGGTGCGGACGTGGCTGATGCCACCGAGGGCTCCGAAGGCACTACCGAAGTCGACGTTGTTGAGACCCCGGAGGGCGAGTAGGCCATGTCGCTGCGAGGTGGAATCGGATTGCCCGAGCTGCCCATCAAGGATGGGCATGAGTTTCGGCTTGGCATTATGGGCGGCACCTTTGACCCGATTCATTACGGGCACTTGGTTACCGCCGAGCAGGCTCGCGAATCGCTCGACTTGGACGCTGTGCTTTTTATGCCGGCCGGCTCTCCCGCCTTTAAGCTTGACAAACCGGTGACGCCTGCTGAGGACCGTTATGCTATGACGGTCCTCGCCACTGCTGCGAACCCGGCCTTTTTGGCAAGCCGCTTCGAGATAGATCGTGCCGGTGTCACCTATACAGCCGATACGCTACATGCCCTTCGCGAGTTTTACCCGCCACAGGTGAAGCTTTACTTTATTACGGGTGCCGATGCGATTATCGATATTGTGACCTGGCACAATGCTGATGAGATTGCCGAACTGGCAACCTTTATTGCTGCGACACGACCCGGCTTTGACATCGATACGGCCCGGGCGCGAATTAAGGAATCGGGGCTGCCATTCGACGTGCGTTATATTCAGATTCCGGCGCTGGCGATCAGCTCGACGAACATTCGTAAGCGAGTTGCCCGCGGCATGAGCGTGCGCTATCTTACGAGCGAGTCTGTGCTCGGCTATATCCGTAAACGCGGTCTGTATGCCGATCTTGGGCAAGACGATTTTGATTGATGGGGGAGAACGTTGTCGGTAGAAGATCAGTTTGAGGGCGATGAGCGTGCGCTCTTGACGCGTATCCACGAGTTGCTCGATGTGCGCATGAAGGATAAGCGTAAGCGCTACGTGCATTCGCTCGGGGTTGCCGAGACGGCGTTGCACCTAGCCGAGGTGTACGGTGTCGACCGCTTTGATGCCGCTGCCGCCGGCCTGATCCATGACTGGGACAAGGTGCTCTCCGACGACGAGCTGGTCACGCGCGCTCTGCATTACGGCATTAAGATTGCCGGCTCTCCGTCTGCCGCGACGCCGCTTTTGCATGGCCCGGTTGCCGCCTATGAGCTTCCGCAGCTTTTTCCCGATCTGTCTCCGGCAGTCTTTCAGGCTGTCGACCGTCACACCGTGGGCGCTTGCGACATGACGCCGCTCGATATGGTGGTCTTTGTTGCCGATGCCATCGAACCCAACCGCCACGGTGACTATGCCCATGCGCTGCGCAAGATGGTGGGGAAGTCCTCGCTCGACGAGTTGTTCTTCTCCTGTTTTGCGCAGGGTCTGGTCTATGTGATCCAGTCCGGGCGTTATCTTTATCCCACGGCTATTACGATTTACAACCATTACGCCCAGCTGCGCTAGCTTGGGCTGTCTAGAAAGAGGTATTCCATGGCCGATGAGACCATGACCGACGAGCAGATTCTTGAAGGTGTGGAGCACAAGAGTTTCGTTGCCACGTCCGACCGTACTGCCGCCTCGCTGTCCGCGAGCGGTGTCGCCGCCGAGGATGTCGCCCGCGCTGCCGCACAAGCCGCCTACGACAAGAAGGGCGAGGACGTTCAGGTGCTCGACCTGACCGAGCTCTCCGACGTGTGCGACTACTTTGTCCTTGCTACCGGCACCAACAACCGCCAGGTTGATTCGATCGTCGATGAAATTGAGGAGAAGGTCGCCGAGGCTTGCGGCGAGCATCCGTTCTCCATCGAGGGCCGCGAGCAGAAGACTTGGATGCTCATGGACTACGGTTCGGTTGTCGTCCACGTCTTCACTCCCGAAGCCCGCGACTTCTACCGCCTCGAGAAACTCTGGGGAGACGCCCCCCAGCTCCCCCTCAACCTCCTCTAGTAGCTCATTTGAGACGGGGTTTAGCTATCCTCACGCATATCGCCGGGCAGTTGCGGTTTTCCGCACCTGCCCGGCTTTCTTTTTGCCTCAGGGACTAATCGTTGAAGCGGGATTGGCGGCCGAAGGATAGGGCGGTGTCGCCGAACTTGTCTCGGACGGCGTCGATGGCGACGGAGAGGTCGCGTCGGTCGCTGGATTGGGCTCCGCGGTCATCGATCTCGCAGAACAGGTCGGTCTGGATGCCGCCTTGGTGGTCGAAGTCGCTCATGCCGATGCCCGCTAAGCGAACATGCATGCCTTCCTGCCAGATATTGTCGAGCAGCTCGAGCGCAACCGCCACGAAGATATTCTCATCGTCGGTCGGATGAGGCAGCCGGCGCTGTGCCGTACGCCCGCTGCCATACGAATACTTGAGCTTGAGCGTTACCGTGGCACCCGTCAGCCCCTGACGGCGCAGACGGCGTCCCACTGACTCTCCCAACAGCGCAATCGCCGCCTCAATATCCCCACGCTCAGTCAAATCTTTCGCAAAGGTGCGTTCATTGCTGACCGATTTGACCTCGCGCCCTTCATCGAGACTCGTGACTTCGGAGATTTCGAGTCCTAGCGCACGCTGGCGCATGCGTTCGCCGTTGACGCCAAAAATAGAGGCCAGTGTGGACTCGGGCGCGCGCGAAAGCTCGCCGAGGGTGTAGATGCGCATGCGGCGCAGTCGCTCCTCGGCCGAGCGCCCGATGCCACTCATGGCAGATACCGGCAGCGCGGCCAAAAAGCGCTGCTCGGTTCCGGGGCGCACGATGGTCAGCCCAAACGGCTTATCCCGCTCGCTTGCGATTTTTGCGACCGTCTTGTTGCAGCCAACGCCAATGGAGCAGGTCACTCCCAGCCCTGTCACGCGGTCGCTTATACGCCGCGCAACCAGCAGCGGGTCTTCGGGCGCAAAGCGACCCGGTGTGATATCGATAAAGGCTTCGTCGATGGATACGCGCTCGACGCGCGGGGTCTCGTCGGCGAGAATCGCCATGACCTGCGCGCTCACCTCGCGGTAGCGATCAAAGTGCCCGTGCGTCCAAATGGCTTGCGGGCACAAGCGCCGCGCTTCGGCCGAGGCCATGGCAGAGTGCACGCCAAAGCGACGTGCCTCATACGAACACGTGGACACGACGCCACGCGAATCGGCGTCTCCGCCCACGATGAGCGGCTTGCCGCGCCATTCGGGATGATCGAGCATCTCCACGCTCGCAAAAAACGCATCGAGGTCCATCAGGCCCACCGCCGGACCCGTCCAGGGAGGCGGCGTGACGTCTGTGGCATCCTCATAACCGTATGTATGTTCGCGTCTTTCCATGTCATGAGTATACCGCGCAGCTCATGTGGGGTGCGTGTATGTGCTTGCAAATCCCGAATTCTTGTCTAAGATATGGATTTGCCCTCGACTACATCGAAGAAGTTGGTCTCACGGACTTCACCTGCCCGCGTCGATGGCGTATTATGTTCAACTGTTTGTTTGTAGTTGCAGCCTAAAGCTGCTTGGTTGGAGGAGTTTCCTTTGGCAGTCAAGATTCGCCTTGCTCGTCACGGCGCTAAGAAGCGTCCGTACTACCGTGTCGTCGTCGCCGATTCCCGCGCCCCGCGTGACGGTCGTATCATCGAGGAGGTTGGCCGCTACAACCCGATGACCGCCCCCAAGACCATCAACCTCGATCTCGAGAAGATCGCTGACTGGCAGTCCAAGGGCGCTCAGCTCACTGACGCTGTCGCTGCTCTGGTCAAGGCCGCCAACGAGGGCGAGAAGACCGAGACCGTCGTCAAAAAGTCCAAGAAGCAGCTCGCCAAAGAGGCCGAGGCCGCTAAGGCTGCCGCTGAGGCCGCTGAGGGCGCCGAGGAGTAAATCGTGCCTGAGGTTGACGCTGCACAGCTCGAGGGTGAGGCAATGCTCTCAGATCGCATCGCCGATCTCGTCGAATATCTCGTTGTTCAGATCGTCGACGACCCGGATTCCGTGAGCCTCGAGGTCATCGATGGTGACGACGCTTCCACGATTGAGGTTTCTGTTGCCGAGGATGACGTCGCTAAGGTCATCGGCCGTCGTGGCCGTACCATCAAGGCCATTCGCACGCTCGCCCGTGCACTGGCCGCTCGCCTCGACACTGCTGTCGAGGTAGAGGTTCTGGGCTAGGACCTTGAGGTCCCAGTACAAAAACATCGCCCGTGTGGTCAAGCCGCACGGAAGGAAGGGGGAGGTCCTCGCGCAGCCGCTGCGGGGGCTTCCTTCTGTATTAGAGCCGGGCATGCGCGTCGCCCTGACGCCGCCGGCGCTCAAGCGCGACCGCTTTTGCACGGTCGTGTCCGTCACCGATACGGGCGATGGCGATCTGGTCTCGTTTGAGGGCATTGACGACTTGACGGCCGCCGAGGGCATCACGGGATGCTACGTGCTGGCAAATCGTGACGACTTTGAGCTCGATTCGCTCGACGCTGCCTATACCGACCTGATGGGTCGCGAGGTGGTCGACGAGCGCTTCGGTTCGCTCGGCACGATCGTCGAGATCATGTCGACGCCCGCTAACGATGTTTGGGTTGTCGAGGGCGATCGGTACGGCGAGGTACTGATTCCCGTGATCGAGCAGGTCGTGCTCGATCTTCCCGACACAGGAACAATTTCCGTCCATGTTATGGACGGCCTGATCGATATGGACAAGTAGGGAGGACAACATGCTGATCGAGACCCTTTCGGTCTTTCCCGAGATGTTTGAGCCCGTCATGTCCACATCGATTTTGGGCCGCGCCCGCAAGGCCGGCCTTTTTGATTTTAAGGCGTATAACCTGCGCGACTGGACGCACGACCGCCATCGTACCGTCGATGACGAGCCGTACGGCGGCGGGCAGGGCATGCTCATGAAGGTCGAGCCTATCGCAGAGGCCATCGAGGCCATTAGCGCAGAGGGTCCCAAGCCCACGGTTGTGTTCTTCACCCCCTGTGGCGAGCCCTTTACGCAGCATGTGGCCGAGCGCCTGCTCAAAAGTGAGCGCCTGCTGTTTGTGTGCAGTCGCTACGAGGGCGTCGACGAGCGCGCGTATGCGTATGCCGATGAGCGTCTGTCGATCGGCGACTACGTGCTTACGGGCGGCGAGCTTCCCGCTATGGTCGTTGCCGATGCCGTCGTACGCCTGATTCCCGGCGCCCTGGGCGACGAGATGAGCAACGTGGACGAGTCGTTCTCGACCGCCGAGGATGGAGGCCTGCTCGAGTACGCGCAGTACACCCGTCCTGCCGAGTTCAACGGCGAGGGCGTGCCTCCGGTGCTTGTGAGCGGCGATCATGCTAAGGTCGATGCGTGGCGTCGTAAGAACGCCATCGAGCGCACCTGTCGTTGGCGTCCCGATCTGATTGAGACGGCGCGGCTCACGCCCGAGGAGCGCGCTTACGCGCAGGAGATTCTGGACGCTTCGTATTCGCAGAGCGAGGAGTGAGGATGGTTCCATCGCAGCATTCCGCGTTGAGGGGCGCTTTTGAGTGGATCGCGGTCATCGCGATCGCGCTCGTGGCCACCTTCTTGATTCGCTCGTTTGTGGTCGAGCCCTTTGTGGTGCCCACCGGCTCCATGGAGTCCACGATCGAGATTGGCGACCAGATCCTGGCACAAAAGGTGAGCCTCGAGCTCGGTCAGCCCGTCAAGCAGGGTGATATCGTGGTGTTTCACAACCCCGATGGCACCTCCGAGCATGATGTTCTTGTCAAGCGTGTTATTGCCACGGCCGGCCAGACGGTCGACCTGCAGGATGGCAAGGTGGTCGTTGACGGCCAAGCGCTCGACGAGGACTATACGACGGGCATGAGCTGGCCGCTTTCGGTCCAAGCGCCCGGCGCTCAGGTAAGCTATCCCTACACGGTTCCCGACGGGTGCGTGTGGGTGATGGGCGACAATCGCGAAAACTCTGCCGACTCACGTTATTTTGGTCCCGTCGATCGCTCTGATTTGATCGCAGTGGCGCTTGTGCGCTACTGGCCGTTCAACCGCATCGGCGCTATCGACTAAAAACCGCTATAGTACAGTACCTAACCGTGTAATCGTTTCGACGAGGGGATATTAGAGGCATGAACGCTTCATCGCTTTCCTTCCAAGACATCATCCTGCGCCTCCAGCAGTACTGGGGCGAGCAGGGCTGCGTCATTATGCAGCCCTATGACTCCGAGGTCGGTGCCGGTACCTTCCATACCGCGACCACGCTGCGCTCGCTCGGTCCCGCCGAGTGGCGCACCTGCTATGCGCAGCCCTGCCGCCGTCCCGCCGACGGCCGCTACGGTGAGAACCCCAACCGCATGCAGCACTACTATCAGTTCCAGGTGCTCATCAAGCCCTCTCCGGTCAACGCCCAGGAGCTTTACCTGGGGTCTCTTGCCGCTATCGGTCTGGACCCCAACGACCATGACGTCCGCTTTGTCGAGGACGACTGGGAGAGCCCGACGCTCGGCGCCTGGGGCCTTGGCTGGGAGGTCTGGCTCAATGGCATGGAGGTCACGCAGTTTACGTACTTCCAGCAGGTGGGCGGTATCGAGGTCGACCCCGTGCCCGTCGAGATCACCTATGGCCTGGAGCGCATCGCCATGTATGCGCAGGGCGTCAATTCCGTCTACGACCTGGTGTGGAGCTACCTGCCCGACGGCACGCCCATGACCTATGGCGACGTGTTCCTCGAGAACGAGCGCGAGTTCAGCGCCTACAACTTTGAGGTCGCCAACGTCGAGATGATGCGTCAGAAGTTTGACGACTACGAGGCCGAGTGCCACTCCTGTCTGGAGCGCAAGCTGCCGCTGCCGGCGTACGACTGCGTCATGAAGTGCAGCCACGCCTTCAACCTGCTCGATGCCCGTGGCGCGCTGTCCGCGGTCGAGCGTGCCAACTACATCCTGCGCGTCCGCGCCGTCGCCAAGGCGTGCTGCGAGGCCTACATGGCCGAGGTCGCCGGAGTCAACGAGAATGCCGACCAGGAAGGCGAGGTGGCGTAAGCCATGGCAGACGCTAAGGATTTCCTGTTTGAGATCGGTACGGAAGAAATGCCCTCCGCACCGCTGAACAATGCCGTCAAGCAGCTTGGCACCATGATCGCCAAGGGTCTCGACGAGGCCGGTCTGGCCCACGGCGAGGTCCGCGTGATCTCGAGCCCGCGCCGCCTGGCTGCGCTCGTTGCCGACGTCGCCACCGCGACCGACGAGGTTCACGAGGTCAAGCGCGGCCCCGCGGCAAACATTGCCTTTGATGCCGACGGTAACGCCACCAAGGCCGCCCAGGGCTTTGCCCGCAAGTGCGGTGTGGCTGCCGAGGACCTGGTCCGTCGCGAGGACACCGACGGCCGCGAGTACGTGTTCGCCGAGAAGAACATTCCCTCCGCTCCGGCTACGCCGATCCTGACGTCTCTGTGCGAGAAGACTATCGCCGGCCTGCAGTGGCCCAACTACCGCAGCCAGCGCTGGGGCCACGAGCACGCTACGTTTGTTCGTCCGGTCCGTTGGATCTGCTGCCTTTTGGGTGAGGACGTCGTGCCCGTGTCCTTTGCCGATGTGACGAGTGGCAATACCACGCGCGGACATCGCGTTCTGGGCCCCGGTGACCATGTGGTCGCCAGCCCCGCCGTCTACGAGCAGGTGCTCGAGGACGCCGGCGTGCTCTCTGCCGAGCGTCGTCGCGAGGCCATCCTTGCCGGTATCGCCGAGGTCGAGGCTGCGCGCCCCGGCTGCCATGTCGACACGCCCAAGAAGGTCTTTGAGGAGGTCATTAACCTCTGCGAGTGGCCGACGGTGCTTGTCGGTACCTTCGATGAGGAGTTCCTCAAGGTCCCGCACGAGATCATCTGCGAGTCCATGCTCACCAACCAGCGCTACTTCCCGATTTATGACGGCGAGGGCAAGCTCACGCGTGAGTTCGTAGTCGTCTCCAACAGCAAGCCCGAGAATGCCGAGCGCGTGATCGACGGCAACGAGCGCGTCGTGCGCGCCCGTCTGGACGACGCCAAGTTCTTCTATGAGGAGGACCTGAAGATCTCCCTTGACGAGTTCCGCGAGCGTCTGGCCAAGGTCGCCTTCCAGGAGAAGCTCGGTAGCGTGCTCGCCAAGTCCGAGCGCATCGAGCAGCTCGCGCTCGCCATCGCCCGCGAGGCTCACCTGGGTGCCCATCTGGCCGCCGATGCGGCTCGCGCCGCTCACCTGTGCAAGGCCGACCTGGTGTCCAACGCCGTCGTCGAGTTCACGAGCCAGCAGGGCGTGATGGGCGGTTACTACGCCATCGCGATGGGGGAGAACGACGAGGTCGCCCATGCTATCCGCGATCATTATCGTCCCCGCTTCGCCGGCGATGATCTGCCCGAGGGCACCGCTGGCTGCATCGTGGCCTGTGCTGACAAGCTCGATACCATTGCCGGTATCTTTGCCATCGGCGAGCCCCCGACTGGCTCTTCGGACCCCTACGCGCTGCGTCGCGCCGCCATCGGCATCATCAACATCCTGCGCGACCGTCTGCCGATCGATCCCACGTCGCTTATCGACTTTGCCCTTGAGCTCTATAGCGAGCAGGGTATCGAGTTCGACGCCGCCGAGGTCGCTCAGCAGGTTCGCGACTTCTTCCACGGCCGTCTGGTGAGCATGGCCCGCGACGAAAAGATCCCGGCCGATACCGTTGCCGCCGTCTCCGCGGTGCACATCATCGCCCCGTCCGTCTTCTTCGCCCGCTGCGCCGCCCTCGACGAGGCCCGCAAGAACGACGCTGAGACGTTCGATAACCTGGCGACCGCCTATGCCCGCGCCGCGCACATCTCCAAGCCCGAGCTGGGCGCGGAGTACGACCGCGCCCTGATGGGCGAGGTCGAGCTCGCGCTTGCCGATGCCTCCGAGGCTGCTCAGGCCGCTGTCGACGCCGCCCTTGCTGCCGAGGATTACCCGGCCGCATTTGCCGCCCTTGCCGCCCTGCGCGCCCCCATCGACCGCTTCTTCGACGAGGTCATGGTCATGGACAAGGACGAGCAGCTTCGCGATAATCGCCTTAAGCTGCTCAACCGCTTCGAGGTCGTTTTCTCCGGCATCGCAAACATCGGTGAGCTTGCTCGCAAAAAGTAAGCCAGCCTGCGCATAAGCGCAAAAGGAGCCCCGCATGGATTGCCCGGTCACCGCTCGTCCCACCGTTATCGTTATCTCCGACTCGCTCGGTGATACCGCTTGTGAGGTGGTGCTTGCGGCGTCCGGGCAATTTGATGAAGGGGCTTTTTGTGTTTTGCGCCTGCCTAAGGTGACTTCTGTGGAGCAGGTCAAGTCATTTGTGGGGCCGCGCGTCGATGCCGACCATCGCGATATCGCCGTGTTCCATACCATCGTCGACCCGGCGCTACGTGCTCGTGTGCTCGATTACCTGGGCATGCTGCATATCCGTTCGGTCGACCTGATCGGCCCGACGCTCGCCGTGCTGTCGTCGCTCATCGGTGTACCGCCCAAGGGCGTCGCGGGCGTGATTCACAAGACCGATGACCGCTATTTCCATCGTATCGAGGCCATGGAGTATTTCGTTGAGCACGATGACGGGCGCGGCTGCGACGATCTGTCGGGTGCCGATATCGTGCTGCTGGGCGTATCGCGCACGTCCAAGACGCCGCTGTCGATGTTTTTGGCCTTTCAAGGTTACAAGGTTGCCAATGTTCCGTTGGCCCATGGCATGGAGCCGCCCAAGTCAATTTACGAGGTCGACCCGATGCGTTTGTTTGGCCTGATTTCGACCGTCGACGTTATTTCCGAGATTCGCGATAGCCGCTTGGGCGATGACTACGCCCGTGCCGTTGCCGGCTCCTATGCCGAGCCCGAGAGCGTGCGCAGCGAGCTCGAGGAAGCTCGTGCCCTCATGAAGCGCCTAGGCTGCTTTGTGGTGCGTACCGACGGCAAGGCCATCGAGGAAAGCGCTGCCGAGATCATTAGCCACTTGGAGGAAATCCAAGAAGCCCGCGCCCGCCGCGCCGCCAGTCGCGCCTAATATTAGTAGCATTTTGATAAAGCGATTTAGCAAAAACATCGCATCTGACCTGCTTTTTTATTGTAGTGGTATCTTCATAAGGTAACCAACTTTACCTACCGTTTACCGCCAGTTTTAGCACGTTTACCAAACTGCGTATCCTCTGCTCAAGCCCGTTCAAATCCGGCCGTATAGTTCCCTCACGGCCCGCATCCGGCGGGTCGATTCGTTACCACGGTCGTGCGCGTAAGTGCATGGAAGGGGAAGTATCGTGAGCGATTGCAAGAGGGTTTACCGTTTTGGAACCGACGCCCAGGGCACCTGTGTCACTGAGGGCGACAAGTCCATGAACTTCGTGCTTGGCGGCAAGGGCGCAAACCTTGCCGAGATGAGCCGCATCGGCCTGCCGGTTCCCGGTGGCTTTACCATTACCTGCCAGACTTGCGTCGAGTACTCCGGTGCCGGCAACGTGTGGCCCGGGGGCGCACTCGATGAGATCGTTGCTGCCGAGGCGGACCTCGAGGCCCGCTGCGGCAAGAAGCTCGGCGACGCCTCCGATCCGCTGCTCGTGTCGGTTCGCTCGGGCGCTCCGTTCTCCATGCCCGGTATGATGGACACGGTCCTCAACTTGGGCCTCAATGACGATTCCGTCCAGGGCCTCATCGCGCAGACGCAGAACCCGCGTTTTGCCTGGGATAGCTACCGCCGCTTTATCCAGATGTTTTCCAATGTCGTCATGGGCGTTGACGCCGACCTGTTCGAGAACGCCCTGACCCAGGCCCGTCTGGTCGCCGGCGTTCGCGTCGATTCCGAGCTTTCGGCCGAGGACCTGCAGGAACTCGTCGAGACCTTTAAGGGCATCTTCTCCGAGAACGTCGATGCCTCCCTGTATCCCGAGCTCGAGGTCGCTGACGGCAAGCCCGTTTTCCCGCACGACCCGGAGCTTCAGCTACGCCTTGCCATCCAGGCCGTCTTTGGCAGCTGGATGAACGAGCGTGCCTGCATCTACCGCAAGCAGCATGGCATTTCCGACGACCTCGGCACCGCCGTCAACGTGCAGGCCATGGCCTTTGGCAACAAGGGCGAGACCTCTGCGACGGGCGTCGCCTTTACGCGTAATCCGGCTGACGGCACCAAGGAGTTCTACGGTGACTTTTTGGTTAATGCCCAGGGCGAGGACGTCGTCGCCGGTATCCGCAACACCGAGCCCATCGCCGACCTCAAGGCCACCCCGGGCCTCGAGTCTGCAGGTGAGGAGCTCGAGCGCGTGTTCCTGACGCTCGAGGACCATTACCGCGATATGTGCGATATCGAGTTCACCATCGAGCAGGGCAAGCTCTGGATGCTCCAGACACGCGTGGGTAAACGCACTGCCATCGCCGCCCTGCGCATCGCCATCGAAATGGTCGAGGAAGGCCTGATCACCCGCGAAGAGGCCGTGAGCCGTATCGATCCCGCGCAACTCGACCAGCTCCTGCACCCGCAGTTTGACGCTTCCAAGAGGTACGAGGCGCTGGCCAGCGGTCTGAACGCCAGCCCCGGCGCCGCCGTGGGCGAGGTCGTGTTCTCGAGCGATGACGCCGTCGCGCGCGCAAACGAGGGTCATAAGGTTATCTTGGTCCGTTGGGAGACCAACCCCGACGACTTGAAGGGCATGGTCGCCGCCGAGGGCATCCTGACCAGCCACGGTGGCAAGACGAGCCATGCCGCCGTTATCGCCCGCGGTATGGGTACGCCCTGCGTCTGCGGCGTTGAGCGCTTCCACATCGATGCTGCCGAGAAGGTCGTGCGCATCGAGGGCAGCGACCGCGTGCTGCACGAGGGCGACATCATCTCCATCGACGGCACCCAGGGCATCGTCGTCGACGGCGCCGTTGATCTGGTTTCGGCTGAGCTCACCGGCGACCTGGACACCATCCTGTCCTGGGCCGACGAGATTCGTCTGGACGAGACCGATGGCCACGCCAACCATGTGCGCGTCAACGCCGACAACCCTGAGGATGCCGAGCTCGCACTCGAGTTTGGCGCCGAGGCTATTGGCCTGTGCCGCACCGAGCACATGTTCCTGGGCGACCGTAAGAACATCATCCAGAGCTTTATCCTGTCCGACGATGAGGCCGTGAAGCAGCGGGCCCTCGCCGATCTGCTCAAGGTTCAGACGGAGGACTTCCTGGCCATGTTCAAGACCATGTCCGGTCGCGATGTGGTCGTTCGTCTGCTCGATCCGCCGCTTCATGAGTTCTTGGATAATCCTCGCGAGCTCGAGGTTGCCATCACCAAGAAGGAGGCCGCTGGCGCCAGCGAGGAAGAGCTTGCCGCCCTGCGTGCCCGCCTGCGTCGCATCGACGGCATGGTCGAGTCCAACCCGATGCTCGGCCTGCGCGGCGTGCGCCTATCCGTCGTCTTTAGCGATCTGCCGCTCATGCAGGTTCGCGCCGTCGCCACGGCTGCTGCCTGCCTTATCAAGGAGGGCGTCGACCCGCGTCCCGAGATCATGGTTCCGCTCGTCTCCATCACGGCCGAGCACGTCCAGACCCGCGAGGTCATCGAGCGCGTGATCGCCGAGGTTTCCGTCGAAGAAGGCGTCGAGCTCAATATTCCCGTGGGCACGATGCTCGAGCTGCCGCGCGCCTGCATGGTCGCTGACGAGATCGCCCACCATGCCGACTTCTTCTGCTTTGGCACCAACGACCTCACCCAGACGACCTTCGGTTTCTCGCGTGACGACGCCGAGGCTAAGTTCATCCCGCTGTACATGCATAAGAAGATTCTGAAGGACAACCCCTTCGAGACCATCGATACGGCAGTACTCGAGCTGGTACGCATGGCCGTCGAGAAGGGCCGTGCCACCAACCCCGACATGCACTTTGGCGTGTGCGGCGAGCACGGCGGCGACCCCAAGTCCATCAAGGGCCTGTTTAACGTGGCCGACGTGGACTACGTGTCCTGCTCGCCCTACCGCGTGCCCCTCGCGCGCTTGGCTGCCGCCCAGGCCAAGCTCGAGGCCAAGCGTCCCGCCTAACGTTTTGGGCGTAGACGCCTAGTGTAGCCCCCCCTTCATGCCGCCCGTCTCATTTGTGAGACGGGCGGTTATCATGTGCGGGTTTTGTCTTTTTGTCTGCGTAAAAAATTGTTCTTGCAGCAGAAACCCGCGCGTGTATACTCGAATACGTTTGTTCAACTACGTGCCGGCCATGGTGGTACGGCACCTCTAGAAGAGTAAGGAATTGCACATGGATTACATCCGCGCAATCGAGCGTCAGCAGATCCGCGAGGACATTCCTCAGGTTCGCGTCGCCGACAACGTCAAGGTTCACTACCGCATTAAGGAAGGCGACCGCGAGCGCATCCAGGTCTTCCAGGGCGACGTCATCCGCATGGCCGGCGCCGGTGCCCGCGAGACCTTCACTGTCCGCAAGATGTCCTTCGGTGTCGGTGTTGAGCGTACCTTCCCGCTTCACAGCCCCAAGATCGCCAAGCTCGAGGTCGTTCGTCATGGTCGCGTCCGTCGCGCCAAGCTGTACTACCTCCGCGACAAGGTGGGCAAGGCTGCTCGCATCCCCGAGAAGCGCTAAGAAGATCGCAGCGTCTGTCCACTCGTTTGGACACAAGGGTCACCTTCGGGTGGCCCTTCTTTTTATCTGATTTGCATGCAAGGAGGGCCTGGTATGGCCAACATGACGAGCTCGGTTTCGGCATCGCAGGTTGCCGGTGAGCTGGCGAGCGCCACGTTTGAGGAGATTCCCGCCCTCGTGGAGCATTATCGCGAGGACCCGCGCCAGCAGGTGATCAAGGCTTGCGAACGCGCCCTCAAACGCCATGCCAAAGAGCTTGCCGAGCGCGAGCGCGTCAATGACATGTACGAGCTTATGCATGAGCTTGGCGGCGATGGAGTGGTCGTTGGTGTCGACGAGGTGGGTCGCGGATCGGTGGCCGGTCCTTTGACGGTATGCGCTGTCTGCCTTCCTATGGAGCCGCGCGTCTGGGGCATCAACGATTCCAAAAAGCTCACGCCGGCGCGCCGCGAGTTGCTCTCAGTGAAGATTGCCGAGGTGGCGACGGCGATCGGTTTTTGCCATATCGCGCCTAAGGATATCGATGAGATGGGCATGGCCCGTGCTATCCGTACCGCCGTTGTGGGCGCCGTGGCCGATACGGGGCTCGAGCCCGATTGCGTGCTTATGGATGGCAACCCCTTGGGCGCCGTTCCTAACGAGCGCGATGTGGTTAAGGGCGATGCCAAGATCGCCTGCATCGCCGCGGCGTCCATCATGGCCAAGGTCACGCGTGACGAGATGATGGTCGAGTACGACGCCGAGTATCCCGAGTACCATCTGGCCGAGTCGAAGGGCTATGCGAGCCCCGAGCACATCGAGGCCATTCGCAAACATGGACTTTGTCCGCTGCACCGCGTGAGCTTTTGCGGAAACTTTCTGCAGACTGAGCGCCTTTTCTAGGCCAATTGTGGAGACATGGACCTCTGGGGTTTTATAAACCTGCTGGTAGCGGGCCGTATGCAACACCATTGTTGCGTACGGCCCGTTTTTTGACGGCATTTGGTCAGCTTTTGGTTTGCTTCCGGTACTTACCCGCATGAAAGGTGCCCTCATCATCGGGGCAATGCAGTGTGCGGGAAAGGAGACCCCATGAGTGCCGCAAGCAAAAAGAGCAAGACGCAGCAGCTCAAGGAGCGTTGGGAAAACGGCGAGCTCGACTCCGGGGCGATGACGCCCGAGTTTATCAAGGGACTCAGTCCCCGCGAGCTAGGCATGCTGGGCGAGCTGATCACCATCGACTACTTTAACGAGCGCGGCTACACCTTGCTGGAGCAGGGCTATCGTTGCACCGAGGGCGAGGCCGATCTGGTGCTGCTCGATGAGCTCGACGATGTCGTGGTGATGGCCGAGGTCAAGACGAGACGCGTCGCCCTGGATTGCACCACGCGGGTCTTTCCCGAGGAGGCCGTGGACGCCCAAAAGCAACGCCGCTACCGCCGCATCGCAAGCTGCTATCTCATGGAGCATTATCCGCTCAAGGCGATTCGCTTCGATGCTGTGGGTGTCACCATCCGCGGCGGGCATATCGCCGAGATCGAGCACCAGTACAACGCGTTCGATTGGCAGGTGTCGTGATGGCGTTCGAGACGTTTGCCGTTCACGCGGCCTGCATCCGCGGCGTCGAGGCGATTCACGTCACGGTCGAGGTCTCGCTTGCCGGTGGCGTTCCGGGCATCCAGATGCTCGGCATTCCGAGTATGGAGGTGATGGAGTCACGCGGTCGTATTCGCTGCGCGATGCGCTCCGCCGGGTTCGAGATCCCGCGCTCGGGCATTACCGTTAACCTGGCACCCGGCGATATCCGCAAGACCGGTAGCGGCTTTGACCTGCCCATCGCCATCGCGGTTCTAGCGGCCGATGAGCAGATTCCCCGTGACAACCTCGATCGCTGCCTTATCGCAGGTGAGCTTGGTCTGGACGGTACGGTGCTTCCCGTCAAGGGCGAGGTGGCGTTTCAGCTATTGGCTCGCGACATGGGGCTGTCTTTTATCGCCGGCAGGTCCGACCAGCATGTGCCACTCGCGGGCGTAGATTGCGGCTTTATCGACCATCTGTCTCAGCTTGCTCACGGCATGGGCGATGCCGCACGGCACTACTTGGATTCCGAGGGTGTCGAGGTGACCTTTGAGCCCGAGCTCGACTATGCAGACGTGCTGGGGCAGGAAGTCGCTAAACGCGGCATGGCGCTTGCGGCGGCAGGAGAACTCGGCTTGCTCATGATCGGGTCTCCGGGATCGGGCAAGACGATGCTCGCACGCCGTATGACCGGCATCCTGCCCGAGCTTTCCGTTGAGGATCAGCAGGAGGCACTGTGCATCCATTCGGTTTTGGGTGAGAACATTGATGGCTTGTTGGCGGGGCACCGCCCCTTCCGCAGTCCCCACCACAGTATTTCGACCGCAGGCCTTATCGGCGGCGGGCGCCCGGTGCACCCGGGTGAGATCAGCCTTGCTCATGGCGGCGTGCTCTTTTTGGACGAGCTTGCCGAGTTTCCCACTGGCGTGCTGCAGACGCTGCGTCAGCCCATCGAGCGCGGCTACGTGAGGATCGTACGCGTCGACGGGGCTTTTACCTTCCCGTCGCGCTTTCAGCTGCTGGCTGCGAGCAATCCCTGCCCCTGCGGCTTTTTGGGCGATCGCGAGGTGCCGTGTCGCTGCTCGGCGGCGATGGTCGAGCGCTATCGGTCTAAACTGCGCGGTCCTTTGGCCGACCGTATCGACATGATGATCGATGTGACCCGTCCCGACCCTCAAGTGATTATCGAGGGTGCGGAGGGCATGTCGTCGGCCGAGTTACGTGACTACGTTGTGCGCGGTCGCGCCTTTCGCGCTTGGCGCGAATCCCGCATGGACGATGCGGATGCCGAGGCCGAGGATGACGAGACTCGGTCCATTGACGGCGTCGTTTCGACCTTTGAGCTCGATGATGCGGCGGAGAAGTGTGTGCTCGGCCTGTCGAAGCGCACGCATCTCACAGGGCGTGGCATCGTGCGCCTTGTTCGCATTGCGCGCACGATCGCAGATGTCGCCGAGAGCGAGCAGGTGACGCAGGACCACGTGCTCGAGGCGGCGATGTACCAGGGAAGGAGGGACCAATGATGGCTGAGGGGACCTTCGAGCTGCATCCAGGTGACGCGTTGTATCCCGAGACCGTTTTGGAGCTTTCTGATGTACCTCAGACGCTCTATGTGCGCGGCAACCCCGAGGCGCTTTCGACGCCCGCGCTCTCCATCATCGGTGCGCGAAAGGCCTCGCCGTATGGTCTTGCCGTGGCAGAGCTTGCGGCGAAGGTGGCGGTTGAGGCGGGAGTGACGGTAGTTTCGGGCGGTGCGGTCGGTTGTGACCAGGCCTCGGGTTGGGCTGCGGTCAACGCCGGCGGCAAACACGTCGTGGTGCTGGGGACGGGCGCCGACGTGGTCTACCCGCGTTCGAGCGCGGGGCTTATTACGCGCACGCTCGATACGGGCGGCGCGGTCGTGTCGATCTCTCCGTGGGGCATGGGTCCGCGCAAGTTTGCCTTTCCGCGTCGCAATCGCGTGATCGCGGCCCTGTCGCAAGCCCTCTTTGTATCCGAGGCGGGTATGCCTTCCGGGACGTTTTCTACAGCCGAGGCTGCTATGGATTTGGGGCGCGAACTTCTTGCCGTGCCGGGGTCGATCCTATCGCCCGAGTCGCGTGGCACGAATTACCTCATTGCGAACGGTGCCTGCTGCATTGTCGACGAGGAGTCCATCGAGATGGCTATCTCTCGCATATACGGCACCCTGCGCTACTCGCGCCCCGATGCTCCCGGCATTGCCGACCTGAATCCAACACAGCAGACCGTGATACATGCGCTCATCGCCTCTCCGCTCAAGGTCGACGACATCGCGGCGCTCGTCTCACTCGATGCTGTCGGCGTACTCAAACTCTTGGGTTCGCTTGAACTCGAGGGCCTTATCGAGCGCATGATGGATGGAAGGTATGCGCCCTCCAAGTTTGCCCTTCACGCCCAGACGCCCTTCGGTCACAATGGAAAACGTGTCAATTAGAAAGGTGTTTGCAGATGCAGTTCGATCAGGTGACGGTTATCGGTGGCGGTCTGGCGGGTTCGGAATGCGCGATCCAGCTGGCAGACCGCGGGTTTGCCGTAAAGCTGTGCGAGATGCGCCCCCAGGTGAGCTCCCCGGCTCACCATACCGATCACCTGGCAGAGCTCGTCTGCTCCAATTCGTTTAAGTCGACCCGTCCGGATTCCGCGGCTGGTTTGCTGAAGGCCGAGCTTGAGCGCATGGGTTCAGTCCTGCTCGACTGCGCCCATCGCGCTGCTGTTCCCGCTGGTGGCGCCCTGGCGGTCGACCGTGTTACATTCTCCGAGCTCGTCGAGGCTGAGGTTGCCGCCCGCCCCAATATCGAGGTCGTTCACGGCGAGGTCACCCAGATCCCCGAGGGCCACGTGGTCATTGCCGCGGGCCCGCTGTGTTCACCGGCGCTGAGCGAAGAGGTCATGAAGCTCGTCGGTGGCGACGCCCTTGCGTTCTTCGATGCCGCGGCGCCGATCGTCGATGCCTCCACGCTCGATATGGACGTGCTGTTTTCGCAGTCGCGCTACGAGGAGCAGGGGAGCGGCGACTATCTCAACGCTCCGCTCAACAAGGAGGAGTACGAGGCCTTTATCGAGGCGCTCACCACGGCCGACCGCGTGGTGCTCAAGGACTTTGAGGGCGGCGATCTGTTCCAGGCCTGCCAGCCTGCCGAGGAGGTTGCGCGCACCGGCAAGGACGCCATTCGCTTTGGCGCCATGAAGCCCGTCGGCCTCACCGACCCGCGTACCGGACGTCGCCCTTGGGCGGCGATTCAGCTGCGTGCCGAGAACAAGGAGAAGACCGCCTATAACCTGGTGGGCTTCCAGACCAACCTGACCTTTGGCGAGCAGAAGCGCGTCTTCCATATGGTGCCGGGCCTGGAGAACGCTGAGTTCTTCCGCTACGGTGTCATGCACCGCAATACCTTTGTCGACGCCCCGCACGTGCTCGATGGCACCTTTGCCGTGCCCGGTACCGGCGTGCGCCTGGCCGGTCAGATCACCGGCACCGAGGGGTACATGGAAGCCGTGGCGACCGGTCTGCTCGCGGCGCTCAACACCTATGCAGAGGCTATCGGCGCCGATTCCGTCGAGTTGCCCCGCGTGGGCGCCCTGGGTGCGCTCGTGGGCTATGCGACCGATCCTGCCACCGTGGGCTATCAGCCTATGCATGTCAACTTTGGCCTGGTGCCGCCACTCGAGGATGGTAAGCGCCGCAGCAAGCGCGACCGCTATCAGGCCTATGCGGACCGTGCGCTCGAGGCCCTCGATGCCTACTTGGCCACGCGTTCCGACTTGTTTGGAGGCGACCGGTCATAGCCTTTGACCTGTACGACACCGTCGACTCTTTTATCGCCTATATCGCACGCGTTGAGGGGCTTTCTCCCAACACGGTGACGGCCTATGGCTCGAGGCTAGAGCGCTTTGCTGCCTGGTGCGAGCGCGAGGATATTGATGCTTTCGCTGCCGACGTGCGCACCATTCGTCGCTATCTTGCCGAGCTTTCGCGTGAGCAGGTGGCTCCCCGAACGCTTGCGGCGCACCTGTCGGCTATTCGATCTCTCTATCGCTGGATGGCTGCCGAGGGGATTGTCGAGGGCGATGCGGTCTCGGCGATCGCGTCGCCCAAGCTGCCGCGTGACCTGCCGGGCGTCCTTACGACCCAGCAGGTCGAGGCGCTGCTCAAGACGCCTGATACCTCAACACCCGCGGGACTGCGCGATGCGGCGATGCTCGAGTTGCTCTATGCCTCGGGTGCCCGCATCTCAGAGCTTGCGGCGCTCAATGTGGAATCCATCTCATGGTCCGAGCGCACGCTGCGCCTGTGGGGCAAGGGAAGCAAGGAGCGCATCGTTCCTCTGTATCGTCGTGCGCTCGATGTGACGCGTCTCTATATTGAAGAGGGGAGGCCGGAGTTGCTCGCTCGGGCAAAGCGCCGCGACCTCGCTACCGGGCCGCATCCGCTGCTTATATCGGCGCGCGGCAATCGCATGAGCGCCGCGATGCTCCGGCGGCGGTTCCATACGCTGGCGACGCTCGCCGGCATTCCGGCTGACATCGCCCCGCATGCGATGCGCCATACCTTTGCGACCGACTTGCTCGAGGGCGGTGCGGACCTGCGCTCGGTTCAAGAGCTGCTAGGTCATGCGAGCCTGTCCACGACGCAGATCTACACGCATCTCACACCCGATCGGCTTAAACGTGCCGTGGCTCAAGCCCATCCCCGCGGCGAATAGTGGCTGGGACGTCCCGCGCCGCACTCAGGTGTGTGGTTTTGATTGCGGGTTGGCAGGAAGAGGCATTCCTGCTATCATTCATCGGGTTGCTTCACGGCAACATGTTTTTATCACGCACGCGCGGCTACTTCATACCGTGGTGCCCGGGCTTTGGTAGCACATGTCCGGGTTGGTTTTGGAGGATGACCCCGCGCGGAGGCAAACCACAGGAGGTTTAACATGGCTACCAAGATTAATATCCGCACCCTGCTCGAGGCCGGCTGCCACTTCGGTCACCAGACCCGTCGCTGGAACCCCAAGATGAAGCCGTTCATCTTCGGTGAGCGCAACGGCATCTACATCCTCGACCTCAAGCAGACCATCCTCGACGCCGACCAGGCCTACACCTTCGTCAAGAACGTCGCCAAGGGTGGCAACGTGCTATTCGTCGGCACCAAGAAGCAGGCTCAGGAGGCCGTCAAGAACGCTGCTGAGCGCGCCAACATGCCTTACATCAACCAGCGTTGGCTCGGCGGTATGCTGACCAACTTCGTCACCATCCGCTCCCGCATCAACCGCATGGAGGAGCTCGAGGCCATGGTCGAGGACGGCCGCATGGCTGTTCTGCCCAAGAAGGAGCAGGCTGTTCTCGGCAAGGAGCTCACCAAGCTCCAGACCAACCTCGGTGGCGCCCGCGACATGAAGGGTCTGCCCCAGGCTCTCTTCGTCATCGACACCAAGCGCGAGGAGAACGCCATCAAGGAGGCTCAGCGCCTGAACATCCCCGTCGTCGCCCTGATCGACACCAACTCCGATCCCGACGAGGTCGAGTACGGCATCCCCTGCAACGATGACGCTATCTCCGCTGTCACCCTTATGTGCGAGCTCATGGCTGACGCCTGCCTCGCTGGCTCTGGTAAGGAGCAGGTCTCCGAGGCCGAGATGGCCGCTGAGCCCAAGGCCGAGTAAATCAGTCTTAGTTAATTCTTTTTCATCTCTTTGAAAGGAACCACAATGGCCCAGATTACCGCCGCTATGGTCAAGCAGCTCCGCGAGATGACCGACTCCCCGATGATGGAGTGCAAGAAGGCTCTCGTCGAGGCTGACGGCGACATGGACGCCGCTGTCGACGTTCTGCGTAAGAACGGCCTTGCCAAGGCTGCCAAGAAGGCTGGCCGTGAGACCAACGAGGGCGCTGTCGCCGCGTTCGTCTCCGAGGATGGCAAGACCGGCGCTCTGCTCGAGCTCTCCTGCGAGACCGACTTCGTTGGCTCTAACGCCAAGTTCACCGGCTTTGCTTCCAAGGTCGCTGAGGTTGTCGCTACCACCGAGCCTGCTGACGTCGACGCTCTGCTCGAGAAGCCGATGGGCGAGGAGACCGTTTCCTCCGAGCTCACCGAGATGATTCACATCATGGGCGAGAACATGAAGATCTCCCGCTTCGCTGCCCGCAAGGCTGAGAACGGCGCGCTCGCTTCTTACATCCACATGGGTGGTAAGATCGGCGTCCTCGTCGAGTTCGCCTTCGAGAAGGCTGAGACCGCTCAGGCTGAATCCTTCAAGACCTTCGCTCACGACGTTGCCCTTCAGGTTGCCGCTGTCGCCCCGATCTGCGCTACCCGCGATCAGGTTCCGGCCGAGACCGTCGAGCACGAGAAGCAGATCTACATGGCTCAGGCTGCCGAGTCCGGCAAGCCCGAGGCCATTCAGGAGAAGATGGCTGTCGGCCGTCTGGAGAAGTTCTACAAGCAGTCCGTGCTCACCGAGCAGGAGTTCATCAAGGACAGCTCCCTCACCATCAAGAAGTACGCAGAGCAGGTCTCCAAGGAGCTCGGCGACACCATTACCGTCGTTGCCTTTGACCGTCTGGTCCGTGGCGAGTAAATAAGCTCTTGTAGCTGGTAATGAGCAGGCTGTGGGTTTTACTCACAGCCTGCTTTTTCATGGCTCTTCTTAGGGCCTTTGATAGAATGTTGAGAGTTCAATCTAAAGGAGGATCGCTTTGTCCGACATCCGATATAAACGCGTGCTTCTTAAGCTTTCCGGCGAAGCGCTGATGGGCGACGGCCAATATGGCATCGACCCCAAGGTTACCGACCATCTTGCCAAGCAGGTCAAGGAGCTGCTCGCCGTTGGCCATGAGGTCGGCGTCGTTGTCGGCGGCGGCAATATTTTCCGCGGCATGGCCGGCGCTGCCGGTGGCATGGAGCGTGCTCAGGCCGACTACATGGGCATGCTGGCAACCGTTATGAACGCGCTCGCCCTGCAGGATGCCTTCGAGCATAACGATGTTCCCTGCCGCGTGATGAGCGCTATCCAGATGAACGAGATCTGCGAGCCCTATATTCGCCGTCGCGCCATCAACCACCTTTCCAAGGGCAACGTCGTTATTTTTGCCGCCGGTTCGGGCAATCCGTACTTTACGACCGACACCGCCGCGGCTCTTCGTGCGTGCGAGATCGGCGCCGAGATTCTGATTAAAGCCACCAAGGTTGACGGCATCTACGACAAGGATCCCGTCAAGTGCGCCGATGCCGTCCGTTTTGACAAGATTACCTATCACGAGGTTCTCGTCCGCGGTCTGCAGGTTATGGATTCCACGGCTACGGCACTGTGCCAGGATAACCGTATGCCGATTTTGGTCCTCAACATCGATGGCGAGGACACCGTCAAGCGCGCGCTTTCGGGTGAGCCCGTCGGCACGCTCGTCTATCAGGAGGATTAAGCATGGCAGATAACATCACCGCCCATATGGACAAGTCGCTCGAGTCCCTCAAGCATAACTTCTCCAAGGTCCGTACCGGCCGCGCCAATGCCAACATTCTGTCCGACATCACCGTCGATTATTACGGTGTTCCCACGCCGGTCACGCAGGTTGCCGCCGTCAAGACCCCCGAGGCCCACATGCTGCTCATCGAGCCGTGGGACAAGGCACTCATCAATGCTATCGTCAAGGCCATCGGCGCTTCCGATCTGGGTATTACCCCCAACTCCGATGGCACCGTCGTTCGTCTTCCGTTCCCGGCTCCCACTGAGGAGCGCCGTCGCGAGCTCGTCAAGGAGTGCCGCGAGTACGCCGAGCAGGCCAAGGTGTCTATCCGTAACATCCGTCGTGACTTCAACAACAAGCTCGAGCGCGATGAGGAGCTCACCGAGGACGATGTCCGTCGCGAGCAGGCCAAGGTCCAGAAGCACACCGATGAGTATGTCGCCAAGGTCGAGGAGCTTCTGAAGGAAAAAGAAGCCGAGGTCATGGAGATCTAAGGTGCAATACGACGAGCATAAACTGGTCGAGTACTTTGCCGACGCCCCTGCGGGCGTCGGTTTTTCCGACCTTGACCTCAATAACATTCCGCACCATATCTCGTGCATCATGGACGGCAACGGTCGCTGGGCCACGTCGCGCGGTCTTGCGCGCACTGAGGGCCACAAGGCGGGTATCGTCTCCCTTCGTGAGATTATTACCGCCTGCGTGCGTCTGGGCGTCGACGTGCTTTCTGCCTATGCGTTTTCGACCGAAAACTGGAATCGCCCTCAGCACGAAGTCAACGTTCTGATGCACCTGTTTGCCAAGACGTTCATCGACGAGCTGCCGCTTCTGAAGCGCGAAAACGTGCGCGTTGTCTTTTTGGGTGACATTTCCGCGCTGCCCAAGAAGACCCGCGACGTTTTTGAACGCGGTCTTGCTGAGTGCGCCGATCACACCGGCATGACGCTGGCGCTTGCCGTCAACTACGGCGCGCGTGCCGAGATTACCCGCGCTGTCCGTCAGATCGCACTCGACGCTGCCGCCGGTAAGATCGATCCTGCCGCAATTGATGACGACATGGTGGCTTCCCACCTCTATACCGCCGGCCTTCCCGATCCTGAGCTTGTGATTCGCACTTCTGGTGAGCTGCGCCTTTCGAACTATCTGCTGTGGCAGGTGGCTTATTCCGAATTCTACGTCACCGATACCTATTGGCCCGACTTTGATCGTTGGGGCCTTGTCGACGCCATTTTGGCCTATCAGGGCCGTGACCGTAGGTTTGGTGGTCTGAGCAAGACCGAGGAGGCTTAATCGTGTCCGATCGTCCCAAGGCAACTGCTCCCAAGACATCTGAGCGCAAGGCTGTCGCTGCGGGAGCGCCCGCAGCGAAGAATGGCACCGGTTCGTGGCTTGCGGGCTTTATCACCCGTGCCGCCGCCGGTATCGTTTACGCCGTTGTCTTTATCCTGTGCCTGGTTTTGGGTATCGTGCCCACGGCCATCTTTGTTTCTGTCATGAGCGGTCTGTGCTGCTATGAGTTTTTCCGTATGACGAGGCTCGATGGCAAGATGGCTAACGAGCGCATGGGTATCGCTGCCGCCGTACTCTTTCCGCTGTCGGCGTTGGGCGATTCGATGTTGCTGAATGCCCTGCTTTTTGCCCTGATGCTCGCTGTGGGCATTTGGTATGTCTGGTCGCCGCGCACCCGCATCTCTGATGTGGCCGTGACGCTCATGGGTCCCATCTACACTGGCTTTATGCTGTCGGCTATCGTGCTGCTGCGCGATGCCGTGCCCGGTTTTGCCGGCGCCTTGCTTTCGGTGGGCGTTTGCGCGTCCCTTTGGGTCTCCGATTCGTTTGCCTACATCGTGGGCAGCCGTATCGGCAAGCACAAGATGGTTCCCAAGATCTCTCCTAAAAAGAGCTGGGAGGGATTTGTCGGCGGCATTCTGGGCTCGGTTTTGATTTGGCTCATCCTGTGGGCGACGCACTTCTACAAACTCAGCCTGCCCTATGCGCTGCTGTGCGGCTTGGTCGTGTCCATCCTGGGCGTTATCGGCGACCTCATTGAGTCGCGCATCAAGCGTGGCGTGGGCGTCAAGGATTCCGGCAACCTTATCCCGGGCCATGGCGGCATGCTCGACCGTAGCGACTCGCTTATCTTTGGCTGCGTTACCGCGCAGCTGCTTTTGATGATCGGGGGCGTGCTGTAATGTCATTCCAGACGACGTATGGCTCCGATGGACGCCTTCGTGTTGCCATCCTGGGTTGTACGGGCTCTATCGGCACGCAGGCACTCGACGTGTGCCGTCAGCATGCCGATCGACTGCAGGTAACGGCGCTGTCCGTCAATTCCAGCACCTCGGAGCTCGTTGCCGCCGCCCGCGAGTTCTCGGTTCCGGCCGTTGCCGTGGCCGACTCCGCCCACGGTGCGGACGCCGTGCTGCAGGAGCTGCCCGAGGGCACGGAGCTCGGTGTTGGTGCGCAGGCGGTTTGTGAGCTCGCACGTCGCGATGATGTCGACTGTGTGCTTGTTGCCATTGTGGGCGCTGCCGGGCTCGAAGCGAGCCATGCGGCCTTGACCTCGAATAAGCGTCTTGCCCTTGCCAACAAGGAGTCCCTCGTCGTCGGTGGCGACTTGCTTATGCCGTTGGCGCAACCGGGCCAGCTTATTCCAGTTGACTCTGAGCACTCCGCCATCTACCAGTGCTATCTGGGGGAGAACCCACGCGAGGCTCATTGTATTTGGCTCACCTGCTCGGGCGGTCCGTTCTTTGGCCGCACGCGCGACGAGCTCAATCGCGTGACGCGTGCCGATGCCCTCGCACATCCCACGTGGGCCATGGGTGCCAAGATCACCATCGACTCCGCCACCCTCATGAACAAGGGTCTGGAGCGCATTGAGGCCATGCATCTGTTTAACTGCGACCTCGATTTCATTAACGTGGTCGTGCAACGTCAGTCCAAGATTCACTCTATGGTCGAGTTTGCCGACGGCTCCGTGATGGCGCATCTCGGTGCTTCCGACATGCGTATTCCCATCCAGTTCGCGTTCTCGTATCCCGAGCGTTGGGATACCCCGGCGCCTCGTATCGATTTCCGCGAGCTGGGACAGCTCACGTTTGATGCTGCCGACATGGATACCTTCCGCTGTCTGGCACTGGCCGAGCGTGCCGGCAAGACGGGTGGCACCATGCCGTGCGTGCTCAATGCCGCCAACGAGGTCGCCGTCGATGCCTTCCTGCACGATGGCTGCAGCTTTACCGATATCGATCGCATTGTGGAATCCTGCATGGATGCCCACGATATGCAGGCGGTCGATTCGTTTGAGCAGCTTCGCGACATCGATGCGTGGGCGCGTGAAAAAGCTGCGCAGGCGCTCGCCGCAACCCGTTCCTAACCCATAAGGATTGCTTTTTCGTTTTATGGATACTGTTCTGAGCGTTCTTTCATCGGTCTTTTGGGGCCTGCTGATGCTTTCCGTCCTCGTGTTTTTGCACGAGGGCGGCCACTTTTTGGCGGCGCGTGCCTGCGGCGTCCGTGTGACCGAGTTCTTTTTGGGCCTGCCGTGCCGCTTTGACATCCATTACACGTCGCGTCGCATTGGAACCAAGTTTGGCGTGACCCCGCTGCTGCTGGGTGGCTACGCTGCCATCTGCGGTATGGATCCGACCGATGTCTCGTGCGCCGATCGCGTGCTCGCGGCTATCTACCGTCATGGTCGCGTGACCGTGGCCGACCTTGCTGTCGAGCTCGAGCTTTCCGAGGAGGATGTGCTCGAGGCATGCGCCTTGCTCTTGGGTTGGGGCTCTATCGCGCCTTGGTATGAGGAAGGGGAGAAGCCCTCGCCGAGCTACTATCCCACCAAGTATCAGACGCTGCCACGAGATGCGGCGGGTTACACCACCTTTGACGGCCGCCGTTTCGATCGAGAGCATGCGACTACCGAGGGCGATGTGTGGGAGCTGCCGTGCGGCGAGGCCGAGTTCCTTGCACAAGAGCGTTCGCACACCTATCTTGGCCAGGGCTTTCTCAAGCGCGCCTTTATGCTGCTCGCGGGCATTCTCGTCAATATCCTGACGGGCTTTTTGCTGCTTATGAGCATCTACTCTATTGCGGGTGTCACCGTGCCGATGGATACCAACGTGATCGGTCAGGTTGACGAGGGGTCTATTGCCGCCAAGGCGGGTATCGAGGGCGGCGACGCGATCCTTTCGGTTGACGGAGTATCGTGCTCTACCTGGATGGACGTTTACGATGCCATCGGTAAGGCTGCCGGTAAGGACGATATCGCCATCGAGTACGAGCGTGACGGCAAGCAGCATTCGACCGCGGTTGCGCTCAAAGAGGACGAGCGCCTAGGTGTGTATGCCTCTACGCAGGTGGTCCGTTTAGACCCCATCACGTCGGCTCGACTTTCGTTCTCCTATGTCGTGCAGACAGCGGAGGGCGTGATGCGCCTGCTCCAGCCGCAGCATACGATGGAGATTCTCGATCAGTCTTCTTCGATCGTGGGCATTAGCGTTATGTCCTCACAGGCTGCTGCTGCCGGCCCTGCCACGTTCCTTTCGTTTGCCGCCCTCATTTCGTTCTCGCTTGGCTTTATGAACCTGCTGCCCATCCCACCACTCGATGGCGGCAAGCTGGTCATCGAGATCATTCAAAAGATTGCTGGCCGCGAGCTTCCGCTCAAGGTCCAGACGATTGTGAGCTATGTGGGCATCGCACTCTTTGTGCTGCTGTTTGTCTATATGCTTCGTTCCGACATCCTTCGATTTATTCTGTAGGGGAGTGTTTGGATTGTCTTTATCCCATCCTTTGCCTCGCGAGTTGACGTGCCCCGTGCATGTGGGCGGCGTGCAGATCGGTGGCGGCGCTCCGGTCGTGGTTCAGTCCATGACCTGCACCGATACCGCTGATGCCCAGGCAACGCTTGCGCAAGTGTGCGCGTTGGCGCAGGCTGGCTGCGATATCGTGCGCGTGAGCGTGCCCACCGAGGCCGCGCTTGAGGGTTTTCGCACCATCTGTGCCGAGTCTCCGGTGCCGATCGTTGCCGATATTCACTTTAACCATAAACTCGCCATCGGCGCCGTCGAGGCTGGTGCCGCCAAGCTTCGCATCAATCCCGGCAATATCGGCGATTGGGCCAAGGTTGACGCGGTGATTGATGCTGCGGGTGCCGCTGGGTGCGCGATTCGCATTGGCGTGAACGCGGGCTCGCTTGAGCAGGATATCGCCGAGCGCGATGACCTCACGCAGCCCGAAAAGCTCGTGATGTCTAGCGAGCGCTTTGTGCGGCACTTTGAGGATCGTGGGTTTACCAACATTGTGCTTTCCGCCAAGGCCCATAGCGTACAGACGACGCTCGATACCTATCGAGCCCTGTCGCGTGAGATTCCACACGTTCCGCTTCATCTGGGCGTTACGGAGGCCGGTACCAAGCTCCAGGGCACCATCAAGAGCTCTGTAGGCTTGGGTATCTTGCTTTCCGAAGGCATTGGCGACACCATGCGTGTGTCGCTCACAGCTGATCCGGTTGAGGAGCCGCCGGTTGTCTGGGGTATTCTGCAGTCGTTGGGCCTGCGTCGCCGTGGCCCCGAGATTGTCTCGTGCCCCACGTGCGCCCGCTGCCAGGTTAACCTTATTCCCATTGCCGAGGAGGTTACCGAGCGGCTTAAGAACTACTCCGCGTCGCTTTCGATCGCTGTGATGGGATGTGCCGTTAATGGCCCCGGCGAGGCTTCTGATGCCGATCTGGGCGTTGCTTGCGGACGTGGTCAGGCCTTGCTCTTTTCGCATGGCCAGATCATTGGTAAAGTAGCTGAGGACCAAATTGTCGACGCGCTTATGGCAGAGGTCGACAAACTTATTGAGGAGAAATAAATGACTCGAGCAATGTATATGTCTAAGCTCTATGCGCCGACGCTTAAAGAGGATCCGGCGGACGCTGAGCTCGCCAGCCACCGCCTGCTGCTCCGTGCCGGCATGATCCGCAAGGAGGCCGCCGGTCTGTATTCTTATCTGCCGCTCGCATGGCGCTCGATCCGCAAGATCGAGAACATCGTGCGCGACGAGATGGATGCTGCCGGCGCCCAGGAGCTTATGATGCCTATCATGGTCGATGCCGAGCTGTGGCGTGAGTCCGGCCGTATCGATGCCTATGGCAAGGAGCTTGTGCGCTTTGACGACCGTCATGGTCGCGAGTTCGTCCTGGGCCCCACGCACGAGGAGACCGTCACGGCCCTGGTGCGCAACGAGCTGCGCTCCTACAAACAGCTGCCCGTCAACCTGTACCACATTCAGGACAAGTTCCGCGACGAGTTCCGTCCCCGCTTTGGCCTGATGCGCGGTCGCGAGTTCATCATGAAGGACGCCTACAGCTTCTCCGCCACGCAGGAGAGCCTGCAGGAGGAGTACGACAAGATGAAGCAGGCCTACGCTAACATCTGCGAGCGCTGCTACATCAAGGCTCTGCCCGTTGTCGCCGACTCCGGCGAGATCGGCGGCGACACTTCCGTCGAGTACATGGCTCTTGCCGACGCCGGCGAGGCTTCGCTCGTCTACTGCGACGATTGCGGTTTTGCTGCCGATGACGAGGCTGCAAGCACCAAGGTCGTTGTGACCGAGGGCCCCGGCGATGGCACGCTCACCAAGGTCGAGACTCCGGGTATGGGCACCATCGAGGCCGTTGCCAAGTTCTTCGGCTTCCCCGAGAACGGCACGCGCAAGTCGCTGGCACTCATCGACTCCGAGGGCAAGCCGGTCGTGGCCATTGTCCCGGGCGACCACGAGCTCAATGACTGCAAGGCCGAGCATGTCTTTGGCAAGGGCTACCGCATGATGACCGACGAGGAGCTTCGAGCGAACGGCCTGCACAAGGGCTTTATCGGACCGGTCAACCTGCCCGAGGGCATCCGTCTGGTGTGCGACGAGAGCCTGCGCGATTCCAAGCAGTGGGCCTGCGGTGCCAACGAGGTCGATTATCACTTTACCGGTGCCTGCCCCGAGCGCGACTTTACCGTCGATGAGTGGGCCGATCTGGTCACCGTTGTCGCCGGCGACCCCTGCCCGCACTGCGGCAAGCCGCTCTCCGCTGCCCGCGGCATCGAGGTCTCTCAGGTCTTCCAGCTGGGCACCAAGTATTCCGAGGCCATGGGTGCCACCTTTATGGACGAGGATGGCAAGGAGAAGCCGCTCATCATGGGCTGCTACGGCGTTGGTGTGTCCCGCTCGCTCGCTGCCGTCGTGGAGCAGCACAACGACGAGCACGGTATCGTCTGGCCGGTCTCCGTTGCCCCGTACGAGGTCGCGGTGATTCCGCTCGATCCCAAGAAGGAGGAGTGCGCTACCGTCTGCGAGCAGATCGTTGATGGCCTGTGCGCCGAGGGTATCGAGGTCGTCGTCGATGACCGTGACGAGCGTCCCGGCTTTAAATTTGCCGACAACGACCTTATGGGCTTCCCGTATCAGGTGGTTCTGGGCAAGCGCGGCCTTAAGAATGGCACCGTTGAGCTCAAGGACCGTGCTACGGGCGAGCGCGAGGACGTGGCGATCGACGAGGTCGTTGCCAAGGTTGCCGAGCTTGTTAAGGCAGCCCGCCGTTAATCGACGATTTCGCTTGTAGTTCGATATGTGGGACGGCCCCGCATATCTCCAATCGGGGAGATGCGGGGCCGTCCTATTATCTTGTAGCATCCTCGATATCTAAAAGGAAAACCCCACAGCCCATGCGAGCTGCGGGGTTTTCCATTGTGCCTCCGATGCGAAATAAATCGCTCAGATATTACTGATAATCGACGACGTCGATCCAGTTCTTCAGGAACTCATCGTTCACGTTGCGCTTACGAGCGAGCTCGGAAGCGGCGACGATGCTCGTCCACTGACGCACGACCTGCATGGGCATGTCGGCACGGTCGCAGTAGAGCTCCAGGTAGGCCTCGGCCTGGTCCTTGCTGTTGAGGGCAAAGAGCAGGTAGGTGGTGGCAACGTCGGCAGCAGGGGAGCCCTGGGTGGCGTGTGCCCAGTCGCACACATAGAGCTGGCCGTCGTCGCCGACGATGACGTTGGAGGGGTTGAAGTCGCCGTGGCAGACCTTGAACTCCTTGGTCATGCCGTCCAGACGCTCCTGAAGGTTGTAGCGCGTGGTGGCATTGAGCTGATCAAGGCTGTCGATCATGCGGGCGAACTTGTCGCGCTGACGGTTGAGCAGCGGGGAGGTGTAGCCGTGGATCTCGATCTGGAGGTCGACGAACATCTCGAGGTACTCACCAAAGCGCTGGGGCTCGGCAGTCATCTTCTCGGCAAGGGTGGTGCCCGGAACCTTCTCGGTCACGAGCGCCCAGCCGTTGGCGTTCTCGAGCTGGGAAACCTCGAGAGCCTTGGGGCTGCGGATGCCGCACTCATTGATGCGGGCAAGATTCAAAGCCTCGTTGAACACGTCGGAGACAGGCTTGGTCTCGTTAAAGACCTTGACGATCTTGTCGCCCAGGTCGTAAACGACCTTGTTGCCACGGCGGACGAGCTCGGTCTTGGAATCGGGTAGCAGCATGGTTGCATCCTTTCAACGATGCGATAGAAGCGACGGCGGGGGTGTGTGAAACACCCGTGCACCCCCGCCGCAAAAAACCGTGCTAAAAACTAGCAGACGGCGTAGTCCTGGGGCTCGCGGCCGTAGTAGGCGTCCAGGTAGAGCTCCTTGATCTCGCTCATGAGCGGGTAGCGCGGGTTAGCGCCGGTGCACTGGTCGTTGAATGCCTGCTCGGTCATCTCGTCGAGGGTGTCGAGGAAGTACTGCTCGTCAACACCGTAGTCGGCGATGGTCTTCTTGACACCGATGAAGTCCTTGAGCTCCTCGAGCTTCGTGATGAAGTTCTCGAAGACCTCCTTGTCGTCCTTGCCCTCGATGCCGCAGTACTTGGCCATCTCGGCGTAGTTGTGCAGCGCGTTGGGGTAAGGATACTGGGAGAAGGTACCCATCTTGACGGGAGCCTCGGCGGCGTTGTAGCGCATGACGCGGGTCAGGATGACGGCGTTAGCGATGCCGTGGGGCAGGTGATGGAAAGCGCCGAGCTTGTGAGCCATGGAGTGGTTGAGGCCCAGGAAGGCGTTGGCGAAGGCCATACCGGCCATGCAGGAGGCGTTGTGCATCTCCTCGCGGGCGTGCGGGTCCTTGGCGCCGTTCGTGAAGCTGGAGGGCAGGTTCTCAAAGACGAGCTTGGCAGCGCGCTCGGAGAGGCCCTTGGTGTAGTCGGAAGCCATGATGGAGACGTAGGACTCGATGGCGTGGGTCATGACGTCGATGCCGGAGGCAGCGGTCAGGCCGCGCGGGGCGGTCATGCAGTTGTCGGCGTCGACGATAGCCATGTTGGGGAGCAGCGCGTAGTCGGCGAGCGGCCACTTGATGCCGGTCTCCTTGTCGGTGATGATGGCGAACGGCGTGCACTCGGAGCCGGTACCCGAGGAGGTCGGGACGGCGACGAAGTAGGCCTTCTTGCCCATCTCGGGGAAGGTGAAGATACGCTTGCGGATGTCCATGAAGTCCATGGCCATGTCCTCAAACTTGCACTCGGGGTGCTCGTACATCATCCACATGATCTTGCCGGCGTCCATAGCGGAGCCACCGCCGACGGCGATGATGACGTCCGGCTCAAAGAGAGCCATCTGCTTGGCGCCGCGACGTGCGCACTGCAGCGACGGATCGGGCTCGACGTCGTAGAAGCAGTCGTGGGCGATGCCCATCTCGTCGAGCTTGGCCTCGATGGCGCGGGTGTTGCCATTCTTGAAGAGGAACTGGTCGGTAACGATGAAGGCGCGCTTCTTGCCCATGACGTTGCCCAGCTCGTCGAGGGCGACGGGCGTGGAACCCTTCTTGAAGTAGACCTTCTCGGGAGCGCGGAACCACAGCATGTTCTCACGGCGCTCGGCCACAGTCTTAACGTTGATCAAGTGCTTCACCCCAACGTTCTCGGAGACGGAGTTGCCGCCCCAGGAGCCGCAGCCCAGGGTCAGAGACGGCTTCATGCCAAAGTTGTACAGGTCACCGATGCCACCGTGCGAGGACGGGGTGTTGATGACGATACGGCAGGCCTTCATGACGTGCTCGAACAGGCTGATCTTCTCGGCCTGGGCGGGGTGCACGTACAGAGAGGCGGTGTGGCCCGGGCCACCGGCGAGCACCAGGTGCTCGGCCTTGTCGACGGCCTCCTGGAAGTCCTTGGCGTGATACATGGCCAGGACCGGGGAGAGCTTCTCGTGGGAGAACTCCTCCTTGGCGGGGTCGGTGGAGGTGACCTCGGCGATCAGGATCTTGGTCTTGGCGGGAACCTCGATGCCGGCGAGCTCGGCGATCTTGGCGGCAGCCATGCCGGGGATGCGGTGATCGAGGGCGCCGTTCTTGAACATGGCGGCACGCAGGGCCTCCATCTCGGCACCCTGCTTGACGAAGTAGCAGCCGCGCTTCTGGAACTCGGCCTTGACCTGGTCATAGATGCTGTCGATGACGGTCACGGACTGCTCGGAAGCGCAGATCATGCCGTTGTCGAAGGTCTTGGAGTGGATGATGGAGTTGACGGCGAGCAGCACGTCGGCGGTGTCGTCGATGACGACCGGGGTGTTACCGGCGCCAACGCCCAGGGCGGGCTTGCCCGAGGAGTAGGCGGCCTTGACCATGCCCGGGCCACCGGTGGCGAGGATGATGTCGACGTCGCGCATGACCATGTTGGTCAGCTCGATGGAGGGGACATCGACCCAGCCGATGATGCCCTCGGGGGCGCCGGCCTTGACGGCGGCGTCAAGCACGAGCTTGGCGGCGGCGATGGTGCACTTGGCGGCAGCCGGGTGCGGGGAGATGATGATGGCGTTGCGGGTCTTCAGGCAGATCAGCGTCTTGAAGATCGCGGTGGAGGTGGGGTTGGTCGTCGGGATGACGGCGCCCACGATGCCGATGGGCTCGGCGATCTTGGTGATGCCGTAAGCCTCGTCGCGCTCCAGGACACCACAGGTCTTGGTGTTCTTGTAAGCGTTGTAGATGTACTCTGCGGCGTAGTGGTTCTTGATGACCTTGTCCTCAAGAACGCCGCGGCCGGTCTCCTCGATGGCCAACTTCGCCAACGGGATACGAGCCTTGTTGGCGGCCATGGCGGCCTCATAGAAGATCTTGTCGACCTGCTCCTGCGTGTACGTAGCAAAAAGCGCCTGGGCCTCTCGCATCTGAGCGAGCTTAGCCTCAAGCGCCTCTACGTTGTCCACAATTGCGGGAGTAGTGTTTTCCGGTGACTTTTTCACCATTTGTGTCTCCTTGCGATCGGAGATTTACCCTACGCCTTGCATGATAGCAAGAAATAATTCGGCGAACGGTAAGATTCCCGTAAAAGGCACACTAAAACGCTTCAACTAAATGAAACGATTCAACTAAAACTATCTGCCTGCTGCATCGCCCCGCTCATTGGGGACAGACTCTCATGAGTATTTCAATGGGAAAACGGGACATCTGTTTGATAATCGCTATTCGCGGGTCGCGGTTGAGTCGGACACACAGGCGGTGCAGCTACTCGATTACATCCATTTCAATCCCGTGTAAGGTGCGTCCGACTCGCTCGAGGCGTACCGTTAGTTACAAGGCATACCAGCTGCGCTATGATCCCTTTGACATCTGCAAACCCTCATATAAGTCTGTCCCCAATGAGTGCAAAAAGGCGCCCTCCGTAGGGGAGGGCGCCTTTGGTAAGTTCTATATGAACGCGAGGTCTTTGACCCGGAGAGTCCGAGGTACTTGTTGGTAAGACCTTATTTACGAGCGCGCAACCTTGCCGGACTTGAGGCAGGTGGAGCAAACGTTCATCTTGCGACGGTGACCATCGACGACGACGTAAACGCGCTGGATGTTGGGGCGGAACTTACGGTTGGTGACGCGGTGAGAGTGGCTGATGGAGCGACCGGCAACGGGGTGCTTACCGCAAACTTCGCAAACTTTGGACATAACTGACCCTCCTTGGGCGACAAACGAACATGTCGCGTTAACAAACAAGCCTGAACTATAGCACAGAAGTCGCTCCCTGTGCGCAATCTACACAGAGATATTCCTCTTTTGGCGATAGTGCTCACGCCACGGCCCTGGACGTAGATCCGATTTGCGTGCAGCAGAGGGGATTATGCCAGCTCGTGCGTGCGTTTTCAAGCTCGTCCCACAAATATATAGGTTTATTGAGCTTTGGGCTCCGTTTACGGATTGCTCTGTATTTATGCTCGCAATTAAGCTCGAGGTTGGCTACACTATCCCATGACCATTAAAGGGGTACGAGATACCCACATGGAATTACATAGCTGCCCAAAGAGCAGCCCTTCCTGTGGGTGTCTGGTCCGCTTTAAGCGGTCGGGCATCTATTTTTTTGACTGTGTCAGCAGTCAAGACATGTGAGGAAGGAGATCGATGGGCACGACTTCCCCCAAGGCGGTCATCATGGACGAGACCGCCGTCAATCGAGCGATGACCCGCATCGCGCACGAGATTCTCGAGCGCAACGAGGGCTGTGAAGACCTCGCTCTGGTCGGCATCGTCACGCGCGGCGACCTTCTGGCAAAGAAGCTCGCCGAGGAGATCAAGGAGATCGAGGGCGTCGACGTTCCGCTCGGCAGCCTCGACATCAGCTTCTACCGCGATGACTATGCGACCAATTTCGCTCCCGCGATCCACGCCACCAACATTCCCTTTAGCGTCGACGGCAAGCGCGTCGTGCTGGTGGACGACATCCTGTACACGGGTCGTACCATTCGCGCCGCTCTCGACGCCGTCATGGACCTGGGCCGTCCGAACCGCATTGAGCTGGCTGTCCTCGTTGACCGCGGCCACCGCGAGCTCCCCATCTCGCCGGACTTTGTCGGCAAGAACGTTCCCTCGTCGCATGAGGAGAACGTGCACCTATATATGAAGGAAGTCGACGGCCACACCGCCGTCGAGATTAACGACGTCGCGCCGGGTTCCCACGTGGGCTCCGCGCCGCTGGGAGGTGAGTAGTACCGTGGCGTTCAACCATAAGCACCTGATCGACATTACCGAGTACTCCGAAGAGGACATCAAGCTCATCCTCGAGACCGCCAAGGCGTTCTCCGAGGTTAACGAGCGTGCGATCAAGAAGGTCCCCACGCTCAAGGGCAAGACCATCGTCAACATGTTCAACGAGCCCTCGACGCGCACCCGCAGCTCCTTCGAGCTCGCCGAGAAGCGTCTTTCGGCCGACAGCCTTAACTTTGGCGGCTCCTCGACCTCCACGGTCAAGGGTGAGAGCCTCGTCGACACCGTCGAGACCCTCAATGCCTACAAGATCGACTGCATCGTCGTGCGAGATAAGCACGCCGGTGCTCCCTACATCGTCACGCAGAACTCGCCCGCGAGCGTCATCTGCGCCGGCGACGGCAAGCACAACCATCCCACGCAGGCCCTGCTCGACCTGTACACCATCTGGGAGCACAAGGGCGACTTCCACGGTCTGAAGGTCGCCGTCGTCGGCGATATCGCGCACTCCCGTGTTTGCGGTTCACTGATCCCCGCCCTTAAGATCATGGGCTGCGAGACCTACGCCGTCGCCCCCGGCACGCTGCTGCCGCCGGCGCCCGAGGTCCTGGGCTGCGACCACGTGACGAGCGACCTCGATTCCGTCCTGCCCGAGCTGGACGTCGTCTACATGCTGCGCGTGCAGCAGGAGCGCCTCGAGGGCGCCCCGTTCCCGACCATTCGTGAGTACCACAAGCTCTTCGGTCTGACCAAGGACCGCGAGA
>JAUUSS010000134.1 GCA_030841765.1 Collinsella aerofaciens
GCCGCGCCCCGCAGTGCCCGCTTCCCCCGAGAACAATTATCAGTGCAGGTAGACGACTTGTGCATTCCGTGAAATGCAGGGCATGGACGACCGGTCCGGGTCCAGCCCCGTAATCCGACATAGTTTTGAAATGGTTCTTGTCAACCAGCATTAACAATTACGTGGATTTGAAGCGCAAACGTTTATCAAAGCAATTTGGCAGGCATATGGAGTGGGAACTATGGCAAAAAGAAGCCGGGCTATTTGCCCGGCTTCTCGATTCTCTGGTGGGCCCTCCGGGATTCGAACCCAGAACCCAGGGATTATGAGTCCCCTGCGCTAACCGTTGCGCCAAGAGCCCTTATAAAATGGCGCGTGCAATAGAGGCCAATAGAACAGGCCACCCATCTTGAACCACGTCGTGAAATACTACCATGCGATCGATGCTCATTCAACGCACGATCTTTCTCGTGGTCTTCGAGCGAAGTAGTATTTGACTGATATGAAAAAAGGCCCCAACTTGCGTTGGAGCCTCATTCAATGCTCGGGTGGAGACGAGGGGGATCGAACCCCTGACCTCTTGACTGCCAGTCAAGCGCTCTCCCAGCTGAGCTACGCCCCCGTGCGAAGAAGTACTATACGGGAACTCCCCCGCCGATGCAAGGACAATTTTGGAAAAACTTTCCGGAGGCGCGGGCGCCGCTGGGACGAGAGCGCGGCGCGGACTCGAGGGCAAGGGACCCGCGATGCCGGATCCGGCCCGCGGGGCGCGCCCTGCGGGCGGCGGCGCTGCCGCCGCCCTCCTCCCCGGCGCCCCCAGGGCATCTCGGGTTCCGCCGCTCGCCGGTTTTCGCCTCCACCCCACGGGCCGCCATCCGCCCAACGACCATCCCGCCGGCGCCGGGCCCATTATCGGGGCCAATCGCGCTCCCGCCGACCCGGCGATTTCAAAACCATGCCGGTTTACGGGGCCAGGCTGGGAACCCCCGAGCATGCCGTCATCGGTAAAATCAAAACCGCAGGTAGACGGCTTGCGCATTCCGTGAAATGCAGGGTATGGACGGCCGGTCCGGGTCCAGCCCCGTAATCCGGCATAGTTTTGAAATGATACTAATTCACTAGCAGGAAAACTAGGTCGTTCTAGCGCCTTGTCGCCGGCTAATTTCCGAGTTCCAACCAGTTGCACAGAACATTTGCTCGCAGTCGCGTCTCGGCGCGCTTCATTGCCTCGGATTTGGCTTTATATCGAATCCCCAAACGACTGCAGACGCTTTTGATTATGGCGTCTAGCTGTTTTTTGTCGTTAAGCATATCGTGGGTTACCAGGAACACATCGAAACCCATGCTCTGGAGCGCAGTCATGCGCTCCGCATCTTGGTCAAGTACCGCGCCTGACCCATGGATGACCTCACCTTGGATTTCGATAATTGCTGCCTTCATTAGGATTGGGTTTACAATCACGATGTCACCGTAGCAAACCTTTTGACCTGCGATGCTTTGGGCTTCCTCGGATAGAGGGGTTAAATCGTTGAGGTATACGTATCTGAATCCTGAACCACCTAGACGTCGAGAACGACTTAGAAGCAGGACCCCCGCGACCTCGAGTGGAGATGCAGCAATGCCGATAACCTGCTGAGCGGCATCATAAAACTGCTTTCCCCACATTTGACTTTTGACCTTTTCGGCGAATCGATGCAAGTCGCTCAGTTCGATGAGTGGCTTTCTCATCCAAAGCGAAGTACCTTTGAGTTTCGTAACCTCTCTTCCATCCTCGCGATTGTTCGTTTGGCCTTCATTTACTGGGACCTTTACGGTTGTGCGGGCATAAACTCGTTTCCAAGGAATCTCGTCTTCGCCTTCTCCAAGTTCGAACAGATTCTGCGTGCTGGAATTGCGATTCTCCTTTAACGCGATTTTTAACTGCATTTCGACAGCGGGGGTCGGCTCGAAAACAGAAAACCAGCCGCAAAGTTCGTACATAGCCAGTACGAGATCTATTTGGGACACAAAGCGTGTCATAGTAAATAACGTGTTAAGCGGATTGGTGACACTAAAGCCTAAATTAGTGTCGATTGTTGTGCCGGCATCCGATGCTCCTTCCCAGCGAATAGTAGAGCGCAATCCCGAGTGGTGATTACAACCTGGCGAAGCAACAGCGATAATCGGGGTCTTGAGGACGTCGGTTACGAAAGGGGCTTGGGATAGAGCTCGCCAGCCGTCTTCGGAGTTGGGCAGGCGCGGGTAGAGGTCGCGCACCTGCGGTGGGCAGCGCCAGTAGCGAAATGCGGTGTTTGCGCAGACGATTTCGTCCATTTGCGCCTCCCCTGGTATCGGCCGTAGACCGTGCGGTTGTGGTCGTGGACGATTATCTACCGGGGCATCATGCGGGTAAGTACCGGAAGCTGACCAAACGCTGACCAAAAGCTTGACGAGTTCTGCCGAAAAACCGTCGTGTGATAGAAATCCGCTGGAAGGCGCTCTGGGCATGCGGTCCCTGTCTCCACATTTGCGCTCGAATCACATGGGGAGTTCGCTGAAAATACGGATGTGTTTTATGATAAACATGCAATGGCGTCAGCAAAAAGGGTGCGAAAAAAAATGACGCCTTATACGACTACGATTCGTTTTGGAATCACCCTTGGTATCAAAAAGAAAAAGGCCAGAAGCTTAACACCTCTGACCTGTACTTTAGATGGTGGGCGATACAAGATTCGAACTTGTGACCCCATCCGTGTGAAGGATATGCTCTACCCCTGAGCCAATCGCCCGTCGCCTTTCGGCAAAAGAGATACTATCATAGCCGCGCGTGGTTTACCAAGAACTTTTTGCCCCCGATTATAAATTCGTGGGTGTTAGCCAAGCCAAAACAACCAAAGCAATCGGAAAAACTGCAGCTAAACCACCCTTTATCGCTTGATCCACGAGGTTTCGGGTCGGCAGATAAGTCGCGCGTTGTTGTAGGCCATGTCGAGCGTGAGGCAGGTGCGCGCGGCGTAGAAACCGTCCTCGAGCTGGATGGTCAGCGCCAGCTCGGGTTTGTCGCCGGTCAGGCACAGCGGTAGGAGTAGCTGGATCCGGCCACCGTAGAACTGCGGCACCGCGAGCGTATAGTTGGCTGCGGCGCGGCGGGCGGCCTCGACGACGGCTCCCTCAAAGGCACGGCGCAGCAGCAGCGAGTTGCCCTCCCCCATCAGGCTGGCGGGAATGCGCGTAAGGTTTTCCTCGTCGCCCAGAATGTGGTCGATGTTGGAGCGGATGGGAAGGCGGTAGTCAAAGACCAGCTCGGAGGGGTCCTCGGCAAAGCGCACGCGGCACGGCAGGTACTCAAATGAGACCAGCATGGGGTCGCTCTCCTTAAAGAAGCTCTTCAAAAACCAGCGCTGGCGCGCGTCGGGCTTGGTGTTGGGCTCAAACAGGCCGTAGATGGTCTCGTAGCGACGCGTGTACAGGCCGGTGTTGAATAGGCAACGGTCGTCGTCGAACACCAGCGGTAAGTTGGACGGGGCGGTCTGGTCCACGTCACGCTCGGTCAAGAACACCGCGCGGCTAAACGAAAACGACAGGTAGTTTTTGAGGATGCGGTTGCTGGGACCCCAGTCCTCGGGGTCGGCGAGATCGACCAAGCGGTCGTAGCAGGGCTCGGGGCAAAAACGCAAAGTCGTATACATTGCTGTACAGGGTGTTGGGGATCTCCATGTGGCTTCCAATCCATCTCATAGCTGGCGTGCGGATGCTTAGATTTTATACGTGCGACGCACCGTCGAGACACACAACGCAATTGCGGCGCAGCTCGTCGGCGAGTTCTGCTCGCGTGCGGTTTCCGGAAACAAGGTCCTGGATCCAGGCGTAGTGCTGGTTGTCTTTGGGTTCCGGGCTATCGGAAAGTACAATTGGAGCACTAGCGGCGTAACAGGAAGGTCCCGCCCGTCAACATCGGCAATCATGAGTTGACAAGCGTAATCATGGCTCAATTGCGGTTTAGCAATAGAATGTCAGGGAATCATCACCAAAGGTTTCGCGCCACTTGTCACAAATGTATCGATGGTTCATGGTGATTAGTTTTGAAAGATCCCTGAGATCCTTAGCCGGAATCTTGCTCTCGTTGTTCGCAAGTGTGCATCCACCATTTTTAGTGAGCCAAAACTTAGTCGAGTTAGCAGCCGCCCTCTTTACCCCTACATGGATGTGAACGGGTTCTCCGTTTTCCGCGATCCAAAAGAACAGAACATACTGTCCAAAAACAAGAATTCGAGGCATTATGCCACCGCCGGTCCAGCTTTTTGCCGTTCTGCAAGCTCGAAGATAAACGGAGCGTTTGATCTAACGAACTCGGTCAAAAAATCCAGTTCGTCAGTAGAAAATCCTTCGACGTTAAACCATTTGACCGCAGGTAGAAAGCATTCTGCATGGTCAAAACCAAAATCAACCGGGCGCTCGACGGCTACGCGAACGGTCCCGTCGTCTCGTGTTTCTGAGTAGGCAAACTGAGTGCCGTCATCTAGCTGAACATAGCTCCAAAGCATTGCTGCCTCCTTAGTGTTTATATCCAAGTATAAACAGCCGCTTAGATGCAACGTGATGCGAATTGAATTATTCCCATAAGACCTGAACTGCTGATTATTTGTATTACTGAGATTTGAAACACCTCACACTTCAGTGTCTTTTTGGCATGGAAAACCGTCATTGTGCGAAAGTCGGACTTTATGTCAAGGATCGTACTCAGATTCAAGCGCTTGCCTGCTTAACTGTTTGCAAGCGCTTGAATTCTATAGATTACCCAAATGCTGCTCAACAGTCTCCATGCCAACCTCCACATATTTTAGGAGACCTTGTATATCGTTGCAGTTCTTGGGCAAGCGATCTTTTTCAATACCAGTAATTTTGGCTAATAATTCGATTGTCAGATCGAGTGCGAAGTCGATTAGTTTTTGAATTTCACTGCAAGTTAAAGGAAGTCGCTTAACTAGCTCATCATAATTCAGTGCTTCCATGTCGCTATGGGCGAAAACCTTATTTCGCTGATCGCGAAGCATGTCAGTTAGTTTACTGAGACCGTTGAGTCGTTTTTTCCACAAATTGGAAAGGTCATGAGTGGTTATACACACGGTAACCATTCCGTAATGATCTCCGAACAGTTTTTCATCTGAGCGTTGAGACTCAACCTCTTTGG
>JAUUSS010000006.1 GCA_030841765.1 Collinsella aerofaciens
GGCCACATTAAGTGGCCTTCTTTGCGTGCGGAACTCGCGACAAACCAAAACCATCTCGCCAGCCCAGCGACCATGGGGTCCCAAGGTTTTCAAAAAAGCGGTCGGCGCGCAGTGCGCCGACCGCCGATATATGGGGTCTGATGATTTTTACCAGCTAGGGCCTCTTACTCGTCTAGGAGATCCTCTGGCATATCATTGCCGTCGCCCAGGTCGACTGGGGCCTCTTCGGTGTCGACTGCGGCCTCGGCGCCCTCGCCTTCGGGTTTTTCCTTGGCTGCCGTCATGCGGGCTACGGCGCAGATGCGGTCGTTGTCGTCGACGGTCATCATCTTGACGCCCTGGGTGGCGCGGCCAGTCTGGCTGATCTCGTCGGTCTTAACGCGAATGACCGTCGCGCCCTCCGTCACGATGAACAGCTCGTGCTGCGGGCCCACCGTCTTCATTGCCGCGAGGTTGCCCTTGCGCTCGGTCATTTGAATGGTGTAGACGCCCTGGCCGCCGCGATTCTGCTCCGGGTAGTCCGCGACCGGCGTGCGCTTGCCGTAGCCGCGCTCGGTGATGACGAACAGATCACCGTTGCCGTTAGTGACTTCCATGCCCAGAACGCTCACGCCGTCCTTCATACCGATACCGCGAACGCCGCTGGTATCGCGGCCGGTGGCGCGCACCTGCTCCTCGGAGAACATGATCGCCTTGCCTGCGGTGGTGGCCAGGATAATCTTGTCGCCCTCGCGCACGCGGCGCACATTCAGCAGCGCGTCGTCGTCACGCAGGTTGATAGCGATCAGGCCGTCGCGACGGCTGCGGTCATATGCGCTCATCACGGTCTTCTTGACCATGCCGCTCTTTGTGGCAAACATCAGGTACTCGTCGGCCGGGAACTCGCGGCAGCTGATGACGCTCGCGATCTTCTCGCCCTCCTCGAAGGGCAGCAGGTTGACGATCGCGGTACCGCGCGCCTGGCGCGTACCCACCGGCAGCTCGTGCACCTTCAGACGATAGACCTTGCCCTTGCTCGAGAAGAACAGCACGTACTCGTGCGTGGACGCGATGAACATCTCATCGATAACGTCATCCTCTTTGAGGTTGACGCCCGACACGCCCTTGCCACCGCGCTTCTGGGCACGGTAGGCAGCCACCGGGATACGCTTAACGTAGCCGGTGTGGGTGATGGTCACGACCATATCCTCGTCGGCGATGAGGTCCTCGACATCCAGGTCCTTCTCAACCTGGCTGATCTCGGTGCGGCGCTTGTCGCCAAACTTCTTGGAGATCTCGCGCATCTCTTCCTTGATGACGCCCAGGATCTTCTCCTCGTGCGCCAGCAGGTCCTCGTAGTAGGCGATGGCGCGGCGCAGGCCGTCCAACTCTTCTTGGATCTTGTCGCGCTCCAGGCCGGTCAGGCGGCGCAGCTTCATCTCGAGGATGGCCGTGGTCTGCTCGGGCGTAAAGCCAAAGCGCTCGATCAGGCGGCTGCTGGCCTCGGAGTCGGTCTGCGAGGAGCGGATGATGCTAATGACCTCGTCGATATGGTCAAGGGCCATCAGGTAACCCTCGAGGATATGAGCGCGGGCCTGGGCTTTCTTAAGGTCGAAGCGGGTGCGGCGGGTGACGACGTCGACCTGGTGGTCGATGTAGTGCTGCAGCATCTCGCGCAGGCTCAGGCATTTGGGAACGCCGTTGACGAGTGCCAGGTTGTTGGCGCCAAAGGTCGTCTGCAGCGAGGTGTACTTATACAGGTTGTTGAGCACGACCTGCGGAATGACGCCCTTCTTGAGCTCGATGACCAGACGGATGCCCTTCTGGTTGGACTCATCGCGCATATCCGAGATGCCCTCGATGCGTTTGTCGTTGACGAGCTGGGCGATCTTCTCCTGCAGGGTGCCCTTGTTGACCATGTAGGGAATCTCGGTAAAGACCAGGCGGTTGCGGCCGGTCTTGGTGGACTCCACATGTGCCTTAGCACGCACGGTAATGGAGCCGCGGCCGGTCTCGTAGCTCTGCTTAATGCCGGCGCTGCCCATGATGATGGCGCCGGTGGGGAAGTCCGGACCTGGCATGATCTGCATGAGCTCGTCAACGGTGGCGTCGGGGTTGTCGATCAGGTAGCAGGTGGCCTCGATCGCCTCGGTGAGGTTATGCGGGGCGATGTTGGTGGCCATGCCGACGGCGATGCCCTGGCTGCCGTTGACCAGCAGGTTGGGGAAGCGCGCAGGCAGCGCCACGGGCTCGGCAAGCGATTCGTCGTAGTTGGGCTGCCAGTCGACGGTATCCTTCTGCAGGTCGCGCAGCAGTTCCATGGCGGGCTTTGCCAGGCGGCTCTCGGTGTAACGCATGGCCGCCGCGCCGTCGCCGTCGATGTTACCGAAGTTGCCGTGACCGTCGATGAGCGGCGTGCGCATGGAGAACCACTGTGCCAGGCGGACCATGGCCTCGTAGACCGCGAAGTCACCGTGCGGATGGTACTTACCGATAACTTCGCCGACCGTCCAAGCTGACTTCTTGTGCGGGCGGTTGGGGTAGATGCCGCTCTCGTTCATCGCGTACAGAATGCGGCGGTGCACCGGCTTTAAGCCGTCGCGCACGTCCGGCAGGGCGCGCGCTGTGATAACCGACATCGAATACTCAATGAACGACTGCTTCATCTCGCGACCGAACTCCGAAATCTGGAGCTGGCCGCCGTTGATATCCTCGCCGGCCGAGGCGCCGCGATCGACTTCGCCAAAGCTCTCCTCGAGCTCGGCGTCGTCTTCTTCCTCATCATCATCGGCATCGGGGTTATAGGCGTCCGGATCGCCGTCCTCGCCCTGCTCAGCACGGGCAAGCAGGCGCTTCAGATCATCGGGCATACCGGCATCGCCGGCCTCGTCCATACCCTCGTTATTGTTGATATCGTCTGCCACGTTACCTCCTCTTAAGCGTCAAGGAAACGCGCGTCATGCGCATGTTTTTCAATGTACTCGCGGCGATAGCCGACCTCGGAACCCATGAGCTCGCGCACGGCGCGGTCCGCCACCACGGCGTCCTCGATCGACACGCGCTGCAGGATGCGGGTCTTGGGGTCCATCGTCGTCGAGGCAAGCTGCTTGGGGTCCATCTCGCCCAGGCCCTTGTAGCGCTGGACGGTATAGCCCTTGCGCTTCTTGGTGATCTTGCCGTCCTTGGCCTTGCCGTCCTCGTCGTTATCGTCGGGGTTCAGGCCCAGACTCTGGATGGTATCGCGCAGGATCTCGTCTTCGGGCTGGCGGCCGTTGGGATACACGTAGTGGATCTTGTTGCGCACCTTAATGCCAAAGATGGGCGGGCAGGCAACATAGACGTAGCCGGCATCGATCAGCGGACGCATGTACTTGTAGAAGAACGTCAGCAGCAGGATGCGGATATGCGCGCCGTCGACGTCTGCATCGGTCATGATGATGATCTTGTGGTAGCGCGCCTTGGTGATATCGAAGTCGCCGCCGTCGCCGGCACTCGTCGTGACGCCGCAGCCGATCGCGGTAATCAATGACTGGATGGTGTCACTCGAGAACGCGCGATGGTCACCAACGCGTTCGACGTTCAAAATCTTGCCGCGCAGGGGCAGAATCGCCTGGATGTCTCGGCGACGGCCGTCCTTGGCCGAACCGCCTGCCGAGTCACCCTCTACGATGAAGAGCTCGGTCAGCTCGGCATCGCGCACCGAGCAGTCGGCGAGCTTACCGGGCAGGGACGCCGTCTCGAGCAGGCTCTTGCGACGGGTCGCTTCGCGCGCCTTGCGGGCGGCGTTGCGGGCCTTGCATGCCTGCTGGGCCTTCTTGACGATCTCGCGAGCGGGCTTGGGATGCTCCTCGAGGTAATCGGCGAGGCCGTCGGTCACGATCTTGAGCGTCAGCGCGCGCATATAGGAGCTGCCGAGCTTGGCCTTGGTCTGGCCCTCAAATTGCGGGTCGGGCAGCTTGACCGAGATAACGGCCGAAAGGCCCTCGCGCACATCGTCGCCGGTCAGGTTGGCGTCTTTTTCCTTGAGCAGGTTCTGTTTGCGCGCGTAGTCGTTGATCACACGGGTGAGCGCGGTGCGGAAGCCCTCAAGGTGCATGCCGCCCTCGGGGGTGTAGATGTCGTTGGCAAACGACATGACGTTCTCGCCGTAACCGCTATTCCACTGCAGGGAAACCTCAACCTCGCCCATCTTGGCCACAGGCGCGTCCGGGTCCGATTTGCCCTCGATGTAGATGGGCTCCTTAAAGGCCTCGGGGACGTCCTTGCCCTCGTTGAGGAACTTGACGAAGTCGATGATGCCGCCCTCGTAGCAAAACTCCTCCACGTGGGGAGTCGCCTCGCGCTCGTCGGTCAGCACGATCTTGAGGTTCTTATTGAGGAATGCCGTCTCCTGCAGACGGTTGTGCAGCGTATCGAAATCGTAGATGCAGGTCTCGAAGATCTCGTCGTCGGGCCAGAAGGAAACGGTGGTGCCCGTCGTCTCCGAAGTGCCCACGACCTCCATCTTCTTGACGGTCTTGCCGCGCGAGAATTCCATCTCGTAGACGTTGCCGTCGCGGCGCACCTGCACGACCACGCGCTTGGACAGGGCGTTGACGACGGAGATGCCCACGCCGTGCAGACCGCCCGAGACCTTGTAGGCCGAGTTATCGAACTTACCGCCGGCGTGCAGGATCGTCATGACGACCTCGAGCGTCGGGATCTTTTTGATGGGGTGCTCGTCGACCGGGATGCCGCGCCCGTTGTCGACGACCGTGATGGAGTTGTCGGCGTGGACCGTCACCATAATCTCGGTGCAGAAACCGGCCATGGCCTCGTCGACGGAGTTGTCAACGATCTCCCACACCAGGTGATGCAGGCCGCTGATGCTCGTCGAGCCGATATACATGCCCGGGCGCTTACGAACGGCCTCGAGACCTTCGAGAATCTTAATCTCGCCGCCATCGTAATCGTTTTCGTTTGCCACACGTCCTCCTTCAGTTAAGAAAATGTGTACAGCCTTACTAGTTTATCGTAAAAAATACCCTCGGGGACGAGGGTATTTGGCTCTACAAGGCCACCAGATGCGATTTAAGGCTCTTTTTTGCTTTGTGCGCCCTTGGCCCACTCGGCACTGGCCCTCATGGCGTTCTCGAGGGCCTCGCGCAGTTTTTGGTCTTCGATGGGTGCCACCTGTCGCTCAATCTGGGCGCGCTCGGCATCGCTCAGGTCGGCGTGCGGGGCCGGTGGGCGCTCGGTGGTTGCCGGGCGCAGACGTTCCCTGGCGGCGGGCGGCGTATGCCCGGGGGCCGTCGTCTTAAACACCAGACCGTCCACATGGGCCCCGGCGCGCTCCATGCGCGCACGGATGATTTCGCGCAAAAGCGTCATCTCCTGCGTCCACGAAGGCGAATCGAGATACACCAGCAGCTCGTTAGACTCGGGCAGATAGCGCAGGCCCGTCACGTGGCGTCCCTCGCGCGTGCCCGCACACACCGTGTTCCAGGCACGATAGATCGCGCGCGACTGCTCGGCGGCCTCCATCTGCGCGCGGCGCTCGGGCGTCGCCGCGGCCATAATGCGTTGGCGCTCGGCATCCAACAAGCCGCCAAAGGCAACCGTGCCGTTCTCGCGCTCGTAATTAGCACGTCTCACCCATGCTCACCACCTTGGCTCGATCAAGCAGGTCATCGGTAAAATACCCCAGATTGGTGGTGGTTATGACCGTCTGGATATCATCGCCGATCAACTGCAGAAAAGCGCCGCGGCGCTCGCCGTCGAGCTCGCTCATCACGTCGTCCAAAAGCAACAGCGGGGCAGTACCCAAGATATCGCGGGCAACGGCCACCTCCGCCACCTTCCAGGCCAGCACCAGCGTGCGCTGCTGCCCCTGGCTGGCAAACGAGCGGGCAGATCGCCCTGCGACGGAGAACTCAATCTCGTCGCGATGCGGGCCCACGAGCGTCATGCCGCGGCGCATTTCCTCGTCGGCGCGCTCGTCGAGAGCCGCCAACATGCGCTCGTATGCCCAATCTTTGAGCTCGTCGCGATCCTCGGTGCGAGGTAAGTCGCCGAGCGTGGACACGTAGGACACGCCGGCGAGCTCGCCAGATGCCACCCGACCGTAGGCATCGCGCACGCACCCAGCCAAGCGCTCAAGCAGGGCCAGGCGGTGTACGAGCAGGGATGAACCGGCGCGGGCGATGGACTCGTTCCAGGCGCCGAGCATCTCGCGGCAGCACCAGGTTTCCTTGAGAAGGGCGTTGCGCTGCGTCACGCAACGGCCGTAGGTGCTCGACAAATCGGCATAGCGCGCGCTCAGCTGCACGCCAAAGTCGTCGAGCGCCGCCCGGCGCACGCTGGCACCGCGCTTGACCATATCCAGGTGGTCCGGGCAAAACAAAACGCTCGGCAGCACCCCGCGCACACCGGCCGCCGGGCAGCGCTTGCCGTTGCGGCTAAACGAACGCTTGCCGTCCTCCACGCTCAGTCCCATGTCCAGCACGCGGCCGTCGCCCTCGAGCCTCAGCTCGACCTTGCACGATCCCACGCCGTCACGGACGAGCTCGGCTGCGGTCGGATGCCTAAACGAGGCGCCGCTCGTCAGCAGCTGCAGCGCCTCTATGAGATTGGTCTTTCCCGCCGCGTTGGGTCCCGCAAGTATCGTCACGCCCTCGTCCAAGGCAAGGCGATAGCTATCGAAGCTGCGGTAGTGCGCGACGGAAAGATCGCGGGCGAACATGGTCATAGCGCAGCGCTAGATGCGGACCGGCATGACCAGGTACAGGTAGTTGATCTTGTCGTAGGACTTGAAGATGCCCGCTTGCGAGTAGCTCTTGAGCTCCAGCGTGATCTCCTTCTCCTTGGACAGGGCATTGAGGCAGCCGAAGATGTAGTGGTAGTTGAAGGCGATGGTACCCGACTCGCCCTCGGCCTCGACATCGATCGTCTCCTGCGCAAGGTCCTGGTCATTGGAAATGGAGGACAGGCCCATCTGCCCGTTCTCGACATCAATCTCGAACTTGACGGCGGGGTTGGCGCTCGCGATAACGGCCACGCGCTTGAGGGCGGCGTTAAAGGCGGCGACGTCGATCTTGACGCTCGTCACGCACGAATCGGGGATGAGCTGCTTGTAATTGGGGTACACGCCCTCGATGCGGCGCGACACGTAGGTGGTGTTGCCGGCCTCAAAGACGACCTGGGTGTCGGTAGCCCCGATCATGATGGTCGCCTGGCTGGCCATGATGTTCAGTGCGTCGTTAAAAGCGTCAGCCGGAACGTTGAGCTCAAAGGAACCCTCGAGGGTCGAGGTCTCGACCTGCGTATCGCACACGGCCAAGCGGAAGGAATCGGTCGCCACCAGGCGCACGGTGTTGTTCTCGACCTTCATGTGCACGCCGCCCAGGATGGGGCGGGCCTTGTCGGTCGAGGTGACGCGCCATACGCGGCCGACCATCTCGGACAAGATATCGGTCGGCAGTTCCACGGCACTCTCGATGGCATAGGCCGGAAACTCGGGGAAGTCATTGGCATCGAGCGTGTTCAGCCTAAAAGAGCTTTTCTCGCAACCAATCAGCACCTGGCGCTCGGACAGCTCAAAGGTGACCGGGGCGTCGGGGAGGGTCTTGGTGATATTGGAGAGCATCTTACAGGGGATAACCATCTCGCCCTCTTCTTCGACATGCGCAGCGATGCGATGACGGATCGAGATGGTGTAGTTAGAGGTCAGGAATTCCAAGATGCCGTCTTGGGCCTTAACGAGCACGCCCGACAGGATGGGAAGGGTGGATGCCGAAGCGACACCCTTCATAACGACGCCGATGGCTTGTGTAAGCGAGCTCTGGCTGACGGTGAACTTCATCTTTTAATACCTTTCTATAGATATAAATATCATAATAATAGTAATAGCACTGACGAAACTGTTGATTACTCCCAAAGACGCAGGTCAGACCCAGAAAGAGAATCGACAGCAACCTGTGTGCAACGGGGGTGGTTTTCCACGTTCAAAACCTGCGCAAAACTTTTCATCACCGCGGGTTGGGTTTTAAACACCTTATGCCCGTGGTTTCGACAAGTTTTCAACAGGTGTCTCTATTTCCCTACGAGCGCAGTGTAATTTTATCGCGCAGCGACTTGAGGTCTTCGGTGACGGTGCGGTCTTCCTGGATCATCTTCTGGACCTTTTTGTAGCTCGTGCTGACGGTCGAGTGGTTGCGGTTGCCAAATTCGGCGCCCACCGCCGTGGTCGTCATTTCGCACATCTCGATGGCCAGGTAGATAGCGATATGGCGTGCTTTGGCGATATTGGCGTTGCGGCGCGGGCCGATGAGCTCCTCGTGCGTCACGCCGTACTGCTCTTCGATGACGGACTGAACCGTCTGGACGTTGATCTTTTTGGCCGATGTGTCGAAGTACTGGCTGGCGATGGCGTCGATATCGTCAAAGGTGAGCTCTCCGCCCTCGCGCTCGCGGTCGCCCGCCTCGCCGGCGCAGCGCTCGCAAAAGCTCTCGAGTTCGCGGATGTTGGTGCCCGAGACCTCGGCCATGTGTTTAAAGTGCTCGTCGGTCAGGTGCCCGCCGTCGCCCCCATAGGCCGCCAGCAGTGAGTCGTCGCCCGCCTCGGGAGCGGCGACGATGGTGTTCTCGTAATAGCGCTGCAAGATCTTGTATTTCATCTCGTAGCTGGGCTCTGCGACCAGGCAGAGCATTCCGGCGTTGAAGCGGCTGGTCAGACGCTCGTCCATGCTCAGGTCCTTGGGGGCGCGGTCTGCCGCGATGACGACCTTCTTGTTGTTGCGGATGAACTCGTCCATGAGCTGGAAAAAGTAGTCCACGCTCGCGCGCTTGCCGATGATGTTTTGGATGTCATCAATGATGAGCACATCCACGCCGTGGTACGCCTGCATGATGGGGGCGTTGCTCTTCTTTTGACGGTCGAACTCGGTCATCAGGTCGTCCAGATATGCCTGGGAGTTGGCATACTTGACCTTGATCTCGGGCGACTTCTCGGCGAGCTCGTTTTTGATGGCAAGCAGCAGGTGCGTCTTGCCCAGGCCCGATTTGCCGTAGATGAAAAGTGATGTGCATGTGCCGCGCTCGTCCGCGAGGGCGGCAAACTTGAGTGCCGAGCGATAGGCATGGCTGTTCTCGGGGCCGTAGACAAAGTTCTCAAAGGTAAATTTTGAGTTCGCGGCGAGCGGGGCTCCATCCGTATTCTGCTCGGCCGGCACGGTCGGTGCTGGCATGGGTGAAGCGGGGGTCGCAGCTTGCGTGGATTTAGTCGGCGCTCCGCCCTTCATCTGGTTCATCATGCGGCGAAAATCGTCGGCCGAGAGCGTGTTCTTGATTGCAATGCCCGAATCCGCGCCCGCCGCTGCGTCGTGAGCGATGGGCATGTGCGTGACGGGCGCGTTCGTTGGCGTCGCCGCCGCGGTCGGCAACGGTGCCATGGTTTCACGGGAAACATCGCTGTGCTGGTGCTCGATTGTCGGCACGTCGCTTGCGGAGGCTGGTACCGTCGGGGAAGCAGCGGAAGCCGTGGTGGGCGCCGTCGCGGCAGCGGATTCCGTCGCGGCACCTTGCGGCGCCACGATGTCGAGCGCGATCGGTGCAAAGGCGATTTCTTCCAGATAGGCCTCAATAGTCGGCTGATGCTTTTTGAGCTGCGCGATGGCAAAGCGCGAGGGAGCCTCGATCGTGAGCGTATCTTCGGTCAGGCTTATGGCGCGCGATTGCCCCAGCATGTTGATGAGGCGTGCATCTTGGCCGTCGCGCTGGCAAAAGGCGATGGCATCCCCCAGGATGATGCTTGCTTCCTCGTCCACTGTCTCTCCCGTTCTTTAGCTCTGAGCTCGCACGCGAGCGGCGCCGAGTTCGGTCAGATGGTATTTCTGGCCATGCTTGATGACCAAGCCGGCCTGCGCCAAGTCATTGAGCGTGCGTGACCAAGTGGGGGCCGAGTTTCCAAACGCCCTCGCCAGATCGGTTGCACCGCACGCTTGATTTTGCGCCAGATAGCCCAGCGCGGCGTTGCCGCGATCGCTTACGAACACGTCCGGTTGTGGCTGCGCATACTGATTTGCTGCATTAGGATACATCATTTGAGCTGCTGGTTGTTGAGAACTCTGCATCGGCGGCATTTGCTGTTGAAAACTTTGAGGCCACTGTTGGTAAGGCTGCGGAGGCATCTGCTGGGCCCAGGGGTTGTACTGCTGCTGCGGCATCTGCTGGTACGGCTGCTGATATCCTTGCTGGTACTGCTGCGGGAACTGCTGGCCGTACCCCAGTGGCGGCATCTGCTGATATGGATATCCTTGTTGGTACGGCTGATAGCCCATTTGCTGGCCACCCGGTGCGCCCGTCGCCTGCTGCATTGCTGCTGCATCCTGATCCGCCAGCGGCACGGCCTCTGGCATGTTTGGCGGCATCGACATCGATGTCGCCTGGGGCTCTTGTGTGGGAAGCATTCCGGGCTGCTGCATCTGCCTCACGGGGGGCTGCATCTGCTGCGTTGCCATGGGCTGCTGCGCAAAAGCTCCCGGCAGGGGATATGTGGGCTGCTCCGTCTCGGGCCGCACGGCAGCACCGCGTCCACCGGCGCGCTCGATTTCCTGCACGCGTTTAGGGTCCAGGCTTACCGTAACCACGGTACCGCTACCCATGTTGTCTTCGATGGATACGGCACCGCCGGCGTTTTCCAAATACTCCTGCACCATGGGAAACCCTGCTCCGGTTCCACGGATATAGCGCTTCATCTTGCTGTTTGCGCTGGTAACGCCAAAGCCGAAAGCGCGTTCCTTGTCGTCGATGCCGGGTCCTTGGTCAGCAAAGCGGATGGTGTCTCCGCCGTCCAGAATCGAGATGATGGGCTCTGCAAAGTGTGCGTGGATAAAGTTTTCGACAATCTCGCGGATGACCATGAGCGAGATATGGCCACCTTGTTCTTTCATGCACTGGTAGACGGTGTTGGTCGTCTCTTCCAAATACGTGCGGACATCTTGCGGATCAATGACGATCACACGCGGTGTCGACAGCATGTCGTCATAGACGGCGATGCGCGCGGCGTACATGGCTTTTGGCGCCTGCGTTGTCGTCTGTTCACCTTCGTCACGCTCTTCGCGCACGCCGGTGATGTGCTCGTTGTCGGGTGCCGGGTCTCCAGAATCGACCATGGTGTAAAAGTCGTCAGACATGCCGCTCGCAATCTTCCAAAAGGTTTCGAACAAATAGTAGCTCACCGTGCAATGTTTCTCATCTTTCGACAAACTTCCAAAACCTGTTGAAAACTTTGGAAAACGGGCGAAAAGTTCTCAACATTGCCAACATGACCTGTTGAAAACTCGATGAAATATCGTGAAAGGTTGCCATGAGGCGCAAATTTCGGTTGTGCTTATGGGGGAACCGTGTGAACTGCGCAACCTTTTACCTTTGATTTCTTGACATTTGAACATTGATTTCCCTACAATCTTCAAGCTCACGTGTCTATATCTGCGTCCGCGTCCCCGCGGACACTCGAAATGCAGCAGGAGGAACTTAAGATGAAGCGTACGTATCAGCCTAATAAGCGTAAGCGTGCCAAGACCCATGGCTTCCGTGCCCGTATGGCCACTAAGGGTGGTCGTGCCGTGCTCGCCCGTCGTCGTGCCAAGGGCCGCAAGCGTCTCACTGTCTAGCAGCGATACACACATCTCGCATGAAGACTATTAAGTCTCGGCAAGATTTCGAGCATGTGTTCAGTCAGGGGCGTCGTTTCAATCACCCTCTGATTCGAATGACCATATGTGAATCGGTTGGCGAAGGCGACTCCGGAAGGGTCGCCTTCGTTGGTGCTAAGCGACTCGGTTGTGCCGTCGTGCGCAACCGATCTAAGCGTGTGATGCGCGAGGCCGCCCGCAGCTGCGGATTTCCCGTTGCGGGTTATGACATCATCTTGTTTGCAACTCCCAAGACGAGGGTTTCCTCGCCGCAGGAGATGGACAAGGCGTTGCGTTCGCTTATGAAGCGCGCCGGCGTTGCCGGGGAGGAGCGATGAGCAATCACGTTTTGCGACGTGTTGCCATCGCTCCTATTCGCATATATCAACAGGTTATTTCGCCCTTATTGCCTGACGCCTGCATTTATTACCCAACGTGCTCGCAATACGCCGTCCAGGCGATTGAGAAGCACGGTGTTTTGAGAGGCTGCTGGCTTGCCGTGAGGCGCATCGCTCGCTGCAATCCCCTGCACGTCGGCGGTTATGACCCTGTGCCCTAGTGGGCACTCGCTATCGGAGGAAAACTTACATGTGGGATTGGATCGTTAACATCCTTTTCGAGCTGCTCAAGCTCATCCAGACCTTTGCGGTCGACTGGGGCCTGTCCATCATCATCCTGGTGGTCATCATCCGTCTGCTGCTGACGCCGCTCATGCTCAAGTCGACAAAGTCGACGGCGCGCATGCAGGTGCTTCAGCCCAAGATGCTCGAGATCCAGGAGCGCTATGCCGACGATCCCCAGCGTCAGGCCGAGGAGATGCAGAAGTTCTACAGCGAGAACAAGTTCAACCCCATGGCTGGCTGTCTGCCGCTGCTGATTCAGATGCCTATCCTGTTCGCCCTGTTTACATTGCTGCGCAACCTGCCGCAGTACTTTAACGACGGCACGTTCTCGTTCTTCAACATCCTGCCCGACCTGACCACCACGCCGAGCGCTTCCTTTGCCGATGGCTTTATGGTTGCACTGCCTGCGCTGGTTTGCCTGATCCTGTTCGCCGTCCTGACCCTGATTCCGCAGCTCTATATGTCGCGCAACCAGACCGGCCAGCAGGCTCAGAGCATGCGTATGATGGCCGTTGTCATGACGGTCATGATGCTTTGGATGGGCTGGAGCCTTCCCGTTGGTGTTCTGCTGTACTACGACGTCTCGTCTGCTTGGCAGGTTATCCAGCAGATTTTTGTGACGCAGAAGGTTATCGAGAAGGCCAAGGCCGATGAGGAGGAGCGTCTCAAGAACGCGCCGCTGCAGGTTGAGGTCACTCGTCGAGAGAAGAAGCCGCGCCCGCACAAGAAGAAGTAGTGGGATATCAATCTTATTTAGGTACCTAACTTTTGGAGTACGTTATGTCTGAAGAGATCATCGAGGATATGCTTGAGGAGGTTGCCCCGCAGGTCGCGGGCGATTATCCCGAGATTGCACAGCGCTACAAGGCTGGTGAAGAGCTGACCGATGAGGAGCTCGACACCATTGCCGATGTTGCGATTTCCATCCTGCGTTCCATCCTTTCGCACTTCGATGCCGCCAACTCTCCTATCGATGAGTATGAGGGTGACGAGGGTGAGCTGATTCTGGATGTAACGGCTCCCGATCTTGCTGTTCTCATTGGCCGTCATGGTCGCACCCTTGATGCCCTTCAGGTTATGTTCTCTTTGCTGGTGAGCCGCAAGCTTGGCTTTAGGTATCCGGTTGTAGTGGACGTCGAGGGATACAAGAGCCGCCGTCAGGACAAGGTTGCCTCCATGGCTCAGTCTGCTGCCGAGCGCGCCATCCGCACTCACAAGAGTGTTTCGCTTCCGCCCATGAATGCCTACGAGCGCCGACTGGTTCACATTGCACTTCGTGGCAATGATGCGGTCGATACTCATTCTGAGGGTTCTGACCCTGATCGCCATGTAGTGATTGTTGCTCGATAATCTACTCGAGCTTATGCTAAGGGGACGTGGTTTCCACGTCCCCTTTTTTTGTCAAAAGTTCTCGATACACTGATTTTTGTCAGAAAGGAGCTTTCGTTGTTAGCACTTACTGATCAGCAGGCTGACGAGATGTTGTGTCGTCTAACTTCCTATTGCAAAGAGTATTCCTTGAGCGTAACTGATGTTGAGCTGAGGAAATGTATTCAGCATTTGGATTTGGTTCTGGAAATAAATAAGACAACCAATCTCACCCGTATTCTTAACGTAGAAGATGCTGCAGTACTTCATATCCTCGACTCACTTGTTTTGCTCCCTTATATCAATAAGGCTCCTGAGGGAGCTTTGCTCGATATGGGAACAGGTGCGGGCTTCCCTGGTATTCCATTAACCATAACCACGCATCGTAAAGCAACTTATATTGACTCTGTTGGCAAGAAGGTTGATGCAGTCAATTCCTTTGTCCATGCTCTTGGATTGAAACATGCTCAAGCGGTCCATGATCGTCTTGAAGAATATGCTCGAAGCCATAAGAAGCAGTTCTCTGTCGTAACCGCCCGCGCACTGGCCCCTTTACCGATTCTCGTTGAGTATGCGGCGCCGTACCTCAAGGATGGAGGGCTATTTGTTATCACCAAAGGCAATCCTTCGGATGAGGAGCTTGCTTCCGGCATGTCAGCAGCAAAGATTTGCGGCTTCACTTTGCTTCTGAATGACGCTATCGATTTGCCTGAGGGCCTGGGCCACAGGGAGTTCATTGTTCTTAAGAAGAGTCATCCAGCATCCGTTTCATTGCCTCGTGCAAATGGCATGGCCAAGAAGAATCCGCTTGCCTAGATGTTTCACGTGAAACATAATGGATACTAACAGCTTGCAGTGTTTCACGTGAAACATGGCGGTTGATATCGAATCGGAATGTTTCACGTGAAACATCCTCCGTTTGACAGCTTTAATACACACCAGGAGGGACCGTGGGATTTCGCGACGTTAAGCGTTCTAAGAGCGCAAAAGACACGCGTATCATTGCTATCATCAACCAAAAAGGCGGCGTAGGTAAGTCCACCACAGCTGTAAACCTTGCAGCAGCGTTGGGCGAACAGGGACGAAAGACGCTCATTGTTGATTTTGACCCGCAGGGTAATAGTACGAGTGGTTTTGGAATCGAAAAAGAAGAACTCGATCACTGCATCTACGATGCATTGTTGAATGATGTGCCGGCCGAATCGCTTGTTCTTGATACGAATTGCAAAAAGGTATTCGTAATTCCAGCTACCATCCAGCTTGCAGGCGCTGAAATCGAGCTCGTAAGCGCAATTGCACGTGAAACCCGCCTCAAAGATTTGCTTGAGCCGATTCAGGACGAGTTCGATTTTATTTTCATTGACTGTCCTCCTTCGCTCGGCCTGCTTACTATCAACGCCTTGACCGCAGCGGATAGCGTTTTGATTCCGATCCAGTGCGAGTATTACGCACTCGAGGGCGTTACGAAGCTGCTTGAGTCTATGAAGATGGTTAAATCACGTCTTAACAAGGGCTTAGACACCTATGGTGTGCTTATGACCATGTATGACTCGCGTACTTCACTATCGAATCAGGTTGTTGAGGAGGTTCAATCGTACTTTGGTGATAAGGCGTTTAAGACGCTAATCCCCCGTACGGTTAAAATCTCCGAAGCTCCGTCTTTTGGAGAACCGGTAATTACCTATGCACCTCAAAATAAGGGTGCAAAAGCATATATGAACCTTGCAAAAGAGGTGATCAAGCGTGCCTAGTGTAAAGAAACGTGGCGGATTGGGACGTGGACTCAATGCTTTGGTCTCAGAGGCCGAGTATGAGACCGGCGGTTCGGCTGCATCGGCTTCAAATGCCGCATCTGAAACAAAACTACCTATTGAGGATATCGTTCCCAACCCTAATCAGCCACGAATTCACTTTAACGAAACTGAACTTCGCGAGTTAAGCGAGTCAATCCAAGAACATGGCGTCTTGCAGCCGCTTTTGGTTCGCAAGCATGGAAACGGCTATGAGATCATCGCTGGTGAGCGTCGTTACCAAGCGTCAAAGCTTGCTGGTCTTGAGGAGCTGCCTGTCATCATTAAAGATGTTAATGATGAAGAGATGCTGGCTCTTGCTCTGATCGAAAACCTTCAGCGTTCTGATCTGAATCCCGTCGAAGAGGCTAAGGGCTATCGCCAGCTTATCGATGCCAGCGGTATGACCCAGGAGGCATTGTCGAAGGCAGTCAGCAAGTCACGCTCTGCAATTACAAACTCGCTGCGCCTTCTCGATCTCCCTGAAGTTGTTCAGCAGATGATTTTTGAGGGCAAACTTACTGCTGGTCATGCACGTACGATTCTTGCAGTTCCCTATGAGGACGCTCGAATTCGACTTGCAGAGAAGGTTGTTGCAGAGGGCCTTTCCGTAAGAGCGACAGAAAATCTTGCTCCGTTGTTTTCTGCCGGAGAGACGCCTAAGACGCCGAGGCCTGCAACGCCTCAGTCTTTTAAAAAGGCTGCCCGCGTGCTTCGTCAGGTTTTTAATACCAACGTGCGTGTTAAGAGCTCGCGTGGAAAGAATAAGATTGAGATTGAGTTTAAAGACGAGGAAGAGCTCTCTCGTATTCTTGGCGAAATGATTCAGTTTGATCAAGGAGGCCAAGATGAGGAATAGGATTTTAACTGCGATTGCATTGGCGACGACTGTCGCGGCTGGTGCCTTTGCTGCCTATAAGATCGCGACAGACGATGAACTTCGAGGTCGTTTGCTTCGTAGTGCGCAAGATATTGTCGATACATCCAAGAAGAAAATGGATGTTATGACAGAAGATGTTGCCATGCGTACGGCTCAGGTAACGAAGAATCCCAAGATTAATCAAGGTTGGGTTAGTAACCAATGGGAAAATGTAGGCTATTAGGTACCTAACAATTACTTAGCATATTTTGAGGGGTCCTTGTCTGATTCACGAGGCAAGGACCCCTTATTTTGGCCGTAAAAAATGGGACAGGTAGCAGCTGATTCAAAATTAAGGTCAATAAATAAAACGGCCCCGGTTGCATCTCCTGTAACCGGGGCCGTTCGATGTTTCACTTGAAACGTTTTGGGGTGCGACTCCCCTATGCGTTCTTCTGAACTTTGAAGCGCTGCTTCAGCTGTCCGCAAGCGGCGTCAATATCGTTACCACGGGAGTTACGAATCGTGGTCTCGATGCCACGGGACTCAAGACGACGCTGAAGATCCTCAACCTTATGAATCGGCGACGGCTTGAGCGGGCTGCCCTCGATGTCGTTAAGCTGAATCAGATTAACGTGGCACAACGTTCCCTCGCAGAAGTCGCAGAGCGCCTGCATCTCGGGATTCGTATCGTTGACGCCTTCGATCATGGCATACTCATAGGTCGGGCGGCGGCCAGTCTTCTCGGTGTAGAGTTGAAGCGCCTCGTGAAGGCGAAGTAGCGTGTACTTCTTAACACCGGGCATTAGCTTATTGCGTGTCGACTGGATGGCGGAATGCAGGGAAACGGCAAGCGTGAACTGCTCGGGGATGTCGGCAAATTTGCGAATACCGGGAATAACGCCGCTGGTAGAGACGGTGAGGTGACGAGCACCGATACCGATGCCATCGGGGTCGTTGAGGATTCGCAACGCCTTGAGAACCTCGTCGTAGTTGGCAAACGGCTCGCCCTGGCCCATGAAGACAACGCTCGTGACGCGCTCGCCAAAGTCGTTGGATACATGAAGTACCTGGTCGACGATCTCTTGAGCGGTCAGAGAGCGCTTGAGGCCGTTGAGACCGGTAGCGCAAAAGGCGCAGCCCATGCCGCAGCCTGCCTGGGTGGAAACGCAGACAGAAAGCTTGTTACGACGGGGCATGCCGACAGTTTCGACGGAAATGCCGTCGTGGTACTCGAGCAGATACTTGCGAGAGCCATCTTTGGAAACCTGCTTGGTGAGTTCAATCGGCGTGTCAAAGGCAAAAGCCTCTTTAAGCTGCTCGCGGAAAGCCTTGGGAAGGTTGGTCATATCGTCAAACGAACAAACGTTCTTCTCAAAGACCCATTCGATGAGCTGCTTCGCGCGGAAGGCGGGCTGGCCAAGTTCGGCCACGAGCTCGCGTATATCGTTTTGGCTCAAGTCGCGAATGTCCTGAGATTTAGTCCTGGGATTCATGGAAGCCTTTCGATTTTGGGGAAACGTAGAGGGTATCGCTACAATATGGTATCAGCTGCAGAAATTATAGAGGAGGAGTCTGCCCATGCCGGGTAAAAGCCTAGAGAACATGCACGTAGCAGTCTTGGCGGGCGGTCGTTCCGCCGAGCGCGAGATCTCGCTCAATTCGGGAAAGAACGTCGTGGTGGCATTGAAGGAAGCCGGCTACACCTCGGTGGAGCTGCTCGATACGGCCGCTGATGACTTTATGGTAACCATGGCAACCGGGGGCTTTGACGTGGCGTTTATCGCCATGCACGGTGCCGGCGGCGAGGATGGTGCCATGCAGGGCGCCATGGAGACCCTGGGTATCCCCTACACGGCCTCGGGCGTGCTTGCTAGCGCCTGCGGTGCCGACAAAGAGGTCTCTAAGCTCCTGTACGCCAAGGCGGGCATTCCCATTGCCCCCGGCCTTGCGCTCGAGGTGGGCGATGAAGTCGATATCGATCATATCGTCGAGGTTTGTGGCGAGCGCAGCTTTGTGAAGCCGGCCGTCAACGGTTCCAGCTATGGCATTTCCCTGGTCCATGAGCCCTCCGAGCTGCCCGCGGCAATTGCCAAGGCGTTTGAGTACGGCGACAAAGTGCTGGTCGAGAAGTGCATCGAGGGTACCGAGATCACCGTCGGCGTGTACGGCGAGGACGACGTGCGCGCCCTGCCGATTGTCGAGATTCGCAAACCCGAGGACTGTGAGTTCTACGATTTGGACGTGAAGTATGTCGACCCTACGGACATCCATCGTATTCCGGCGCAGATTTCACCCGAGAATTACGCTCGCGCTCAGGAGCTTGCCTGTGCTGCTCACAAGGCCCTCGGTTGCCTGGGCATCTCGCGCAGCGATTTTATCGTGAGCGAGGACGGCCCCGTCATCCTCGAGACCAATACCATTCCCGGCATGACCGATACGTCGCTGTATCCGGATGAGATTCGCCACACCGACGACATGACGTTCCCGCAGGTCTGTGACAGCCTGATCCGTATGGGCCTTCGTCGAGCGGGCATTGCATGCTAATCGAGGACGCGGTTTCGTCAGGAACGCCGCAGTTTGTCATCGACTCCTATGCCACGCTTGCCGAACGCGCCAAAACGCAGTCCTTCGGCCTTATCGAGGAAGATGTGATTGTCCTCGATACCGAGACCACAGGTCTTTCGGTTCAGGACAACGAGCTGATCGAGATCTCGGCGGCCCGCCTTTCGGGCCGCGAGATCGTCGACCGCTTCGATACCTTCGTGCATCCCAAGCAGCTGATTCCCGCCGAGATTACCGAGCTCACGAGCATTACAAATGCCGATGTGGCAGATGCCCCGTCGGCCGTTGAGGCCGTCGCTGCTCTCGCTGATTTTGTCGGTGGTTGCCCGGTGATCGCACATAACGCCACGTTCGACCGCTCGTTTATCGAGTCGGTCAAAGGCGGCGTCAACGTGAGCGATATTTGGATCGATTCGCTGGCGCTGTCGCGCATCGCGCTTCCGCGCCTGGCCTCGCACAAGCTGTCTTTTATGGCCGATCTGTTTGGCTGTGACTCGGTATCACACCGTGCCAATGCCGACGTCGACGCCCTGTGTGGCGTATGGCGCGTGTTGCTCGTGGCGCTCACCGACTTGCCTCAGGGCCTCATGGCGCGCCTAGCCGACATGCATACGGATGTGCCTTGGTCCTATCGTCCTATCTTCTCATTCTTGGCGGGGCAGAACCCTGGTTCTATCTTCTCTCTCAGCGCCGCTCGTGCTGACGTTCTCAAGGCCGATCGCGCCGACGATCGGGTGGACGCCGACGAACTGCCGGTCCTCAAGATGCCGAGTCGTGAGGAGATTGAGGCAGACTATGCGCCGGGTGGCCTGGTCAATCGCATGTATCCCACCTACGAGCCGCGTGATGAGCAGATCGCGATGGCGCTCGAGGTCCGCGATGCGCTGATCACGGGCACTCATCGTGTAATTGAGGCGGGCACGGGCGTCGGCAAATCGATGGCCTATCTGGTGCCTTTTGCCGAGGCAGCGCGCCGTAACAACATCACGGTTGGTATTGCGACCAAATCGAACAATCTTGCCGACCAGCTCATGTACCATGAGCTGCCAAAACTTGCCGAGCAACTGGACGGTGGTCTGTCATTTTGCGCTCTCAAGGGCTATGACCACTATCCGTGCCTGCGCAAGCTTGAGCGCATGAGCCGAGGCCAGGTCGAGATTACCACCAAGCGCGATCCGGCGGACACGCTCACGGCGGTCGCGGTCATTATGGCGTACGTCTGCCAATCAGCCGATGGCGACCTCGACTCACTTGGCATTCGGTGGCGCAGCGTCAACCGCCCCGACTTTACGACGGCCTCGCGCGAGTGTGCTCGTCGCCTCTGCCCGTTTTTCCCTGATAAATGTTTGGTCCACGGCGCTCGTCGCCGTGCGGCGCATGCCGATGTGGTGGTCACCAACCATTCCCTGCTGTTCCGCAATGTCGCGGCCGAGGGCAGGATTTTACCTCCGATTCGTCATTGGGTAATCGACGAGGCCCATTCCATCGAGCGCGAGGCGCGCCGTCAGTGGGCGCGCGTGGTGTCGGCGGACGAATCACGCGTTCTGTTTGAGCGCCTGGGTGGCTCGAGCACCGGCGCGCTAAGCCAGGTTTCCCGTGATTTGGCAACCTCCGAGGGCTCTACGCTCTACCTGGGCCTTACTGCCAAGGCGACGTCGACGGTTGCGCGCGCGAGCATGGCAATCGCCGACGTGTTCGATGGCGTTCGCGAGCTCGGTCGCCGTGCCCGTGGGGGTTATGACAATGCCAATCTATGGATTGGCCCCGAGTTGCGCGAATCTGACGACTGGCATGATTTCTTACAGTCGGCCTACACTGCCATCGACGCATTGGAACAGGCTGACAAGAGCGTCGACGCGCTGGTGCAAGCCGTCGCCGCCGACAAGCCCGAGGTTGTTGTCGACCTGGGCGATATCTCACGCCGCCTGCACGAGCTGGCCGAGAACCTCAAACTCATCATTGATGGCACCGATGAACACTACGTGTATTCGCTGCAGGTCAATCGCAGGTTGCGTGCCGGCGGAGAGTCGATGACCGCAGAGCGCATCGACATTGGCGAGGCCTTGGCAACCGAGTGGCTGCCCGAGGTTCACACGGCTATCTTTGCCTCGGCGACCATGACGGTGTCCAAAAGCTTTGAACACTTTAACCATGCGGTCGGCCTCGATCGCATCGGTGCTTCAACATCCTCATCGCTGCACTTGGACTCGAGCTACGACTTCGATTCGAACATGGCTGTAGTCGTTGCGGGCGATATCCCCGATCCGCGCGATCGTGAGAGCTATCTTACGGCGCTCGAGCGCGTGCTGGTCGACGCCCATCTTGCCATGGGCGGATCGGTGCTCACGTTGTTCACCAATCGGCGCGACATGGAAGACCTGTACGCCCGCGTTGAGCCCAAGATGGCCCGTGCGGGTCTGGAGCTCAACTGCCAGCAGCGCAACTCATCTCCTCGTCGCCTGCGCGACCGGTTTATCAACGAGCCGACCTCGTCGCTTTTTGCGCTTAAGGCCTTCTGGGAGGGGTTTGACGCCAGCGGCGAGACGCTGCGTTGCGTCATCATTCCCAAGCTGCCGTTCTCGAGCCCCACGGACCCGCTCTCGTGCGAGCGCAACCTGCGCGAAGACCGCGCTTGGGCGCGCTATTCGCTGCCCGAGGCGGTGCTCGAGGTTAAGCAGGCGGCCGGCCGCCTTATCCGCTCGTCGACCGATTGCGGCGTGCTGATTCTGGCCGACCCGCGCCTGGTGACGAAGGGCTACGGGAAGAAGTTCTTAACGTCGCTGCCCACGAGCTCCTACCAGCGCATCGAATCGGCGCAGATCGGTCACTATCTGCAACTGTGGCGCGCACACCACGAGCGGCGGCGCTAAAGCGGACAGACGAGGGTTTTTGCCATATCGCACAGACGCTTTGACAGGGCGGGGTCATCCAAGATGCGGATGGCTCCGCCCGCTGCGATTATCTGGCTCAGTAGCCAACGCTCGGAGCCGTAATGCACGGTTACCGTTGCCATGTCTGCCCCGCTGCGCTCGATTAGGGTGATGCCGGCCCAGTCCAGATGCTCCGCCATATCGAATGGCATCAAGAGCTTTGCGCTACGCTGCGTCCGGGCAAGGGAATCGTGGAGGGATGCGACGCCCGGTGTGTGAGGCACGACGGAGTCTTCCGTCAAGGTGAGTCCCTCGATTTTATCCATGCGATAGGTGCGCTGCTCATCGACCGCGATGTCCCAGGCAATCAGGTATGTTTGGTCGCCGTTTACCGTAATGCGCAAGGGGTCGACCAGACGCTCGCGTGGCCGTGCATCGTCCATCGAGCGATACGAGATGCGGCAGCGAACGCCGTCCTGAATGGCGCAGCTCAGCTGCTGCCAGTGTGACCCGTGGTTGACGGTGTCAAAGACGCGCTGGTTATAGCCGAGCTCTTCGGGCAGAAGGGCATGTCGAATCCGAGCTGCCGTCTGCGGCTCGATCCCCAACGATTCAAGTTCGTGGTTGAGCACAGCGCCTTCGGCGGCACTCAGACGCAGCGGTAGCACACGTCCGGCGTCACCGGTGAGGACCACACGCTCGCCGTGGCATTCGCAGATGATGCGCGCACCCGATTCTCGGTCCGCGAGCGTCGAGACGATCTCGAGAATCTCGTCGAGCGATACTCCCGTGATGTCAAAGCGGTCGCAAATTTCGGTTCGTGTCATGCCGCTCTCGCCGGCGGCGTAGAGGGCCTCCATGATGTCGATGGCGCGCGAGAGTCTCTGCTCGCTGGTGAGTTTACGCACGGGCATGCTCGTGCACCGTCCTTTCAATGAGGTGGTTCCACGCCTGCTTGAGCGATTTGGGGGCCATGGGCCTCATGCCGTCCATGGCGTGGACCATGCAAAATGAGGCGGCGGCTTCAAGGTCGCGCACGTCAACGGTCCAGATCCATCCCGCATCGGTGTGTGCGAGCTCACCTCGCCCGCGCGTGAGGCCGTTGATCATATCGATCTGCGTCTGAGGGGCGAACGAGAACGTGGCTGCAACGGGCGGTCGGTCGGCAAAATCGAATTCAAAGAACAGATAGTCGTTGAGATTGAAGTCCGCAGGGATGGCGTAGGCCTTCGAAGGACGCCGTGCGCGAACGATACGGTCGCAGCGGAATGTCCTGATGTCGTCGGTGACATTGTCGAGGCCGCAGAAGTACGCCACGCCCTCGCGTTCGAACATGCCGTAGACACAGACGGTACGTTCTTTCTGCTCGCCGCGTCCGTTCTGATATAAAAATCGCAGCGCGCATCGCTCGGCAAAGGCGCTCCATACCGCATCGACGGTGGGAGAGCGGCGGATCGGTACTTCGTCCACTGCCGACATGCCGGTGAGGTAGGCAATTTTGGAGCGAATATCGGCAAGCGGCGCGGCAAAGGTGGAAGAGCCGGCCGCTAGCGTCTGGTCGATGGCGTTGAGTAGGATATCGGCGTCGTCTGCGGTGATGAGGCCGCCTGCAGCAAACGTGTGCTCGCGGTCGATTGTCCACGAGCTTTCCTCGGTCTCCTGCGCACCGGCGGGGCGAACCTCCTTGATTAAGATGCCACGCTCGAGCAGTTTGTCACGATCGCGCCGAAACTTGCGCTTATCCGAGTCGATGTTGCCCGAGCCATATCCCAGGTCAGAATCCAAGACGATCTGCTCGGTCGTCAGCGGTTCGGGGGAGCTGTTGAGCACAAAGAAAAGATTGAGGATGCGCTGAGCCGTTTTATCGAAACCGGGCTCCGAATTCCCCTTTTTAATTGTTGCGGTCGCGTCGCTTGCCGTCATAGAGTCCTCGCATGAGAAGGTGGTTTGCTGCCATGATTTTAGTCCGATATGGAGATTAGGCTATATCCTTGTCCGCTCGGGGCGTTAAGATGGCCCGAATTCGGTCGTTTGCGCTCGCTCGGGGTATACTTTCGACTATATACGGTTCTAATGTGCATGCATTGGGCCTATTTGTCGGATTATGGATGTGGAGCGCACATGGCGAACACCCAGAACTATATTAACCACCTGCTGCAGAACACCGGCATTACGCCGGCATGCAGCGAAGAAGAGCGCTTGGCTGCCGAGGATATCGCTCAGATCTTCCGCAACCACGGCTTTGATCCCGAGGTTCAGGAGTTCAATGCCCCGGCGCCCAGTAGATTGGCATTTGCCGTTACCGGTATTCTTGCGTTTGCCGGCGCCCTGCTGATGGGTATCGGCGGCGGTATCGGCTTGGTCGGCACCTTGCTGGCCATTGTCGGTGCCGTTCTTTACGTGCTCGAGCGCACGGGCCGCCCCGTGGTTTCGCGCCTGGGCAAGACGGGCGTGAGCCAAAATGTCATCGCCTACCACAAGGCCTCGGGCCCGCTCGCATCTCCGCGCAACCGCCCGGTGGTCGTTGTCGCACACTACGACTCTCCCCGTGCTGAGCTGCTCGCCCGCGAGCCTTATGCCTCGTATCGTGCGCTCATCGCCAAGCTGTTGCCCGTTGCCACGGTTGCCCCCGCTGCCGTTGCCATCCTGCGTATCCTGCCGCTCCCCGGCGCGCTCAAGGTTCTGCTGTGGATTGTCGCGATCCTCGCTTCCCTCGTTGCGCTTGCCAACGCGGCAAACATCATCTCTAACCGCCATATTCTTCCCTATACGTCCGGCGCGGTGTGCAACAAGTCTTCTGTCGCCGCTATGCTCGGCGTTATGGACAACGTTGCTCCCTTCCAGGGCGAAAACGAGTTTCCCGACGATGTTCCGTTCGATACCTATTTTGGGGAGCAAAAGCGTCGTGCCGAGGAAATGGCGCGTGCAGCGGCGGAGTATGCCGCGGCCCAGCAGCAAAACGACTACGGCAACACCATCGAGTACGAAGAGCCTACCTACGCCGAGGACGAGTTCGGTCAGCCGATTGCTCCCGACACTCAGACTGAGCCCGAACAGGGCGAGGCTTTCGACGAGCAGATCGAGGGCTTTGAGGGTGCGTCTGCCGACGAGACGCTGATTGGCGCCATCGTGCCCGAGGATCAGAATCAGGCTGTCCAGGCTGAAGAGTTCAATGACGAGGTCTCCGCTGCCGAGCCGGTGGAGGAGCCTGTCGCGGCCGAGCCCGAGCCCAAGCTCTATCGCAATGCCGCCGGCAACATCCGCTTTGGTTCGGATGCCATCCGTGCGCTCGGAATGCTTCCCGAGTCCTGCACGCTCGATTACGAGGAGGGCGAGGAGCCGACGTTTGAGCCCGAGCCTGCGCCCGTTGTCACTGCGGATGATGAGTCTGCCGCGGTTACCGCTGCCGTTGCCGAGCCCGAGGCGGTGTCCGCGATCGATCCCGCGGCAGGACTGGACATTTTGGCTCCCGCCACGCCGGCGCAAGACGTTGCGGACGAGTCTGACGACGATTACGTTGAACAGCCGAGGCGCGTGTCTTACGAGAGCGATACTGATTTCTCTGCCGAGATTCCCGCGGCAACGCCCCATGCCGATATTGCATCCGCGTTCTCTTCGATTGGCGCCAGCGCTTCCAGCTTCTTTAAGGGTGCGCTTGCAAAGGGCAGGAAATTTGTCGACGATTTCGAGGAGAAGCGCGCTGCCGCACGCGAGGCTGCCGAGCAGGAGGCTATCGCTCAGCAGCAGGCAGCCGAGGCGGCACGTGAGCGCGCGGCGCAAGAGTTTGAGCAGAACGAGGCTATGCAGTCCGTGCCCGTCGACGCCGCCGAAGCTACAACGTCCTTTGAGTCCCAGCAACCGACGTCCGCGGATGTTGTTGAGGCGACAACGTCTTTCGAGGCTCAGCAGCACGTCGATAGCACCATGTCGTTTGATGCCGCGCAGTTCGATTCCACGATAACGTTTGAAAAACAGGGCACCGCGATTGCTGAGCCCCTTGAGGCTTCCGATGATCAGGCCGCTGTGGCAAACGATGCCGAGACCGCCGATGCGGTTGAAGTCCCGGATGCTGCCGAAGACCAGGTCGTTGAGGTCAGTGCTGAGGAAGAGCAGCACGTAGCGGTTGAGCAGAACGATTCGGCCGAGGTCGAGCAGGATGAGGCAGCTGTGGTCTCCGAGGTTTCCGAGGCGCCCGAGACGGACGAGTCGAGACCTTACTCCACGCAGATTTTCACCATGCCGACTCCGGGTGGTTCTGGCTCCACGGTTGCCAACGTCGCCCCCACTCAGGACGAAACGGTCGATTCCCTCATGGCGCAGATTTCGTCTCAGGCCACGCCGCGCCCGCAGATGAATGTTCCCGATCCGGCGTCAGTTCCGGTGCCTACGCCCTCCTCGTCGCCGTTGGCTTCGGTTCCCGATCCGTCGCTGCCGTCGATGAAGCAGGCTAACGTTGCGTCTCGCACGTCACTGTTCGACCTTCCCGACCCCTCGGCTCAGGTCGATGACCCCTTCGCGACGGCGCAGGGTCCCGAGCCCACGTCGGCGCCCGTTGCACCTTCCATGCCCGTCGCGTCGGGCGCGCAGCCGCTCGAGACCATCTCGGCTCCCGCTTCGGCCGCGCCCAAGCCCCGCAAGCGCGGTCTGGGCGGTCTGTTTGGTCGTAAAAAGAAAAACGATCAGGACAGCATGAGTGACTGGCTGGGTGTCGAAGACGATTACGATGCTAAGAAGTCTGGCCGCGGTATCGGCTCGTGGGATAACTTCGAGGACGATAACGACGGCTGGAAGGGCGGCGCCACGTCTTCCGATGGTGCATCTGACGAGGACATGCTCTCGGCTGTCGCTTCTATGGGCGATGACGAACTGCTTGGTCACGATATCTGGTTTGTGGCGACGGGTGCCTCGGATTGTGATGGCGCCGGCATGAAGGCGTTCTTGGCCTCGCATCGCGATAAGCTCCGCGGCGTATTCTTCATCAATCTTGAATCCGTCGGCGCCGGTAGGCTTTCGGTAGTGACGGTCGAGGGCGAGCAGCAGCTGCTTAAGGGCGACCGCCGCATCATGAATCTGGTCAGCAAGGTCTGCAAGTCGTTCCATGTCGATTGTGGTGCGCTCGAGATGCCCTATGCCAAGACCGATGCCTATGCCGCACTCGAGGCGAGCCGTCGTGCCCTCACCATCGCCGGTGTGGACGGCACGCGCCTGGCTTGTGCTCGCACCGAGGACGACCTGCCCCACAACGTTAACCCGACGAACATTGCCACGGTATCCGAGGTCGTGACCGAGGTTATCCGCCGTTCGTAGGCGGAGCTCTAAGGAGTCAACGTGTTTTCGTTCATTAAACGTCATTGGCCTGTTTATTTGATTCTGACCCTTATTGCCGTCGCTTTGGGATTTGGGGCTGCCTATATCGTGGGTGTAAAGGGGTCGACCCCCGCATCCGCAATCAGCGAAGAGGTGGAGCAAGAGCAAAGTACGGGTGCCGATGGAATCCCCGAGTCCGAGCAGGCGCTCGTCGACAGCGGATCTTCATCTGCCGAGTAGATGTGGCGATTTAAATGATTGAAAGCGGGCGAGGCGGGAGACTGACTCGCCCGCTTTTTATCGCGTTAGCGCTTCTTTGGGATCGACCTAAGGCGAGCGAACCATAGGGCTGCCGCACCCGAGGTCAGGAGCGCGGTGATGCAGGCGGCGATGGGAACTGATCCTGTTGCCGGTAGGTCCTGCGGTAGGGTGCAGCGCTGAACGACACGATCCTCGTCATGTGACTCAAGTTTGTCGCCGCCGCCGTTGCGACAGAGGTCGACACGGGCGCTGTTGGCAACTGGTGCCTGGGGCGTATAGGAAGAAGTTGCCTGCATATGGACTACTGCACTCCGGGCGTCTGTACCGAGGGTTGCCTTGGCGTCATCGAGATCGTCATGTTCGTTTTTAAGGTCTTCGCGCTTCCAAGAATCTTCGTCGCACCTGGTTGCAAAGTCGGCGTCCACCGCACCGTACTCAAGGCGAATGCCCGTTACGATGGTATCGACGGGAAGGTCGAGCTCATTTACCTCAAGCGTGATTGATTTTGTGGTCGGGACATCGGTTTTCCAGAGTTGCCAGCCTTCGTAATCAACGAGACGACGGTCCCCGCCCAAGCTCTCTTTAACTTCGTCGGACTCAAGCCAGGGGTTTTCATGTCCATCGTCAAGTGTTGCGTTTGCCTGTTCGTCGATGCCTGACGAGCCCAGTGGCGTTGTGCGGTACCACACGTTGCACAGACCGTTGAGGTCGCCGATGGCAATAGGGGTTTCGATTGAGACGAGTCTTGCCGTACCGTCCTTGGCGCACTCAAGATCATCGGTAATCGTGAACTCATCAACCCAGGTGGTCGACTCGTTTCGCGCATCGACGGTGTAGGAGAAAAACCCTTCCGCATCGGCTTGTGTCGCGGCGCGGTTTTTGCCATCGCCGTTAGCCAAGAGGCCATCCCCGGTGGGCTGGGCAATTTCTTGACGCTTGTCGACCTGTCCCTTGATCTCGATCGGTGCGTCCTTCATTGCGAAAGATTGGACTTCTCCCGTAGCCTTCACTTCAAACGTTATCTCCTCGGCAAGGTCGTAGGTTCGCGGGGACATCATTTCGCGCAACGTGTAGGTGCCGGGCGCAAGATGTTCGATACGGTGCGGTTTATCGGATGAGGTCCAGGAGTCTATTTCGGTTTCGTCTTGTCCATATAGGGTGAGCTGAGCGCCCTCCACCTCTTGTTTTCCGGTTAGGTCGACTTTTGAGATATCGATCTTGGTGAAATCGTCGGATACTCCGAGATGGGCTTCGATGACGGACGTTGTCTGGTCGGCATATGACAGCTCGACCGTATGGGGACTTTGGTCTAGGAGATATCCTTCGGGCGCTTGGGTCTCAACGACTTCGTAGCATGCGGTTCCACATCCCAGCGAAAGATGGCTCGCACGGGCGGACCCCTGCTCGTCAGTCGTTACGGTGGCGACGGTTTCGCCGTCCAGGGCAACGATACTGCCGTCGGGGCGAATAATATCGCCTGCGGCTCGGATATCAAATACAGCCCCCATGAGTTTGCGCCCGTCGGTAGCGTCGGACTTTACGATTTCGATGCTTCCGGTTGCCGCATCGTCGAAGTATGAGGCAATCGCAACGGGCGTTAGATACCTGTCGGCGGGGATTGTTATCTCGAGATCCTCTCCGACAAGATAAGGTTTCTTTGCCGAGACTTCTCGCACGTAGTAGGTGCCCGGGTTAAGAGACTCGGGCAGCGTGACGGTACCAGTTGCGTCGGTCGTAAAGGTGTTCAGGACATTGTGGGACGGATACCAGCACGTTTGCGAGATGGGCTCGTGGTTGCTGCCGAGCAACTGGAAGCTAAAGCCTGCAAGGGGAACCGCGGCACCGGTTTGGGCGTCGCGCTTAGCAATCTGGAGATGTGTCGATAGGGCATGGTTGTCCACGATGTACTGAAGCTCGGCACCGTCGGCAATCTGTTCAGCCGAGACGGTCCATTCTCCTGCCTGTTTAAAGCCTTCGGGGACGGATTCTGGGACCTCCCGAAGTGTATAGCCGGCACGGTCGTAGGGGATGACTCCGTGGGCGCCGTCGGGCCGCTTGCCCGCGCCGAACCATGCTCCGGGCTGGTCTTTGGTGGAGGCAAAACCATAGATATTTGTGGTTAACGTTCCAACAACCTGTTGTGAGCTATTGCTGATGACTTCAAAGACAACGCCTTCCGCGGGCTGCTCCAAGCCAGACTGATCGCTGTTGCCATGATCTTTGAATTTGGAAATCTCAAGGTCAAATGCAATCGGAATATCGGAAACGCGAGATTCGAGCTCGACGACGCCCGAGTCGCCCAGCTGGTCGGCTCCAACGGTGTAGGTCCAGCTGTCGCTGGGCAGCAGGTAGCCCTCGGGGGCCTTCGACTCATAGATGGTGAAGGTTCCCAGGGGAACGTTATCAAGGGCCGCTCGACCGTTTTCGTCGGTCGTGAGGGTTTGCGTCCATCCGGGGGTGGATTGAGAGACGCAGGTAAACTCGGCACCGGCAAGCGAGGTCCCCGCTTGGGCTCCAGCGCCCGTTGCGGCGTCGGTCTTTACGATGCGCAACGTGATGGTGCCTGGCTGCTCATCGATTGTGACATGACCACCATTGCCTTCCGTGGTAAAGGGGATGCGGTCGCGTCGAGGGATATAGCCTGCCGGTGCCTTTGTCTCTACCAGGTAGTATGCCGTGTTAGGTAAAAGTGTTGCCTGTGCTCGGCCGTTGCCGTCCATTTTGAGCGTGCCCACGCGCGCGTCGCTCACGCTCTCGAAGATATCGAATGTTGCCCCGTCAAACTGATAGGTGCCGTTTCCGCTGGTAATGACGGTGTTCGCGGACTTCTTTTGGAAAGAAACAGAGACCGCTGGCAGCACGTAGAGCATGTCTTGACGTTTGCTGCCGCCCGATATGGGTCCCAAATAGCGCCGTGCGCGGTGCGGAGCGGCTTTGATGCCTCCCGATTTTGCATTGTCGTGAAGCCACCGTGCGGCAGCCACAACCTCATTGTCGGCGGTAAAATGCCCGCTCTTTGTTTTGCCTTGAGCTGTTGTATAGGAGTAAGTGCCGTCGACATGGGTGGTGCCGTTAAGCATCCATACGGCAAGTTGAGTGGCGGCACGGGCGCGATCGGGCGACAGGCTGTAACCGCCAAATGACGTTGCGGAAGGATATCCGTGACAAACGATCGCCGAGAACTCGTCGTCGAGCCATACCCAGCCCTGATCAAAGTTGAGCCATGGGCCACCCGGCTTGGTGGGACCGGGACGTTCCTGGTTCATACAGTACGCGATTGAGGCGTCTTGAGCCTCGTACTTACCGATGAAGAAGGGCCCACAATCGTCGCTAATGGTGCGAAAGCCGAGCTGATCGTACCCGTCGATGGCAAGTGCGGGTCTCGGAGCCAAGCAACTGATGAGTAGGAAGAGGAGTAGGAGCAGCGGGCCTGTTGCGATTGCGCTGTGGACAGAGTGCGTGGGTGCGTTGGACATGGCTGCTCCTTATCCCTCGTGCGCCGCACGGGGAGGCTGCGGCGCTTGGGACGAGGCTACCCCCGAGGTTCATGCGGGTAAGTACCGGAAGCTGACCAAAAGCTTGCCCGATTTCCGACAAATTGGGTTCATATGGAACAATCAAATAAAACCGCAGGTAAAAGATGGTGAAATAAGGACACCAGAGGTCCCTGTCTCCACAATTGGACTGTTTTTCAGACGATTCTCCACAGCTAAAACAAGCATCGCCACCCTTGTATCGAACAAGACAACCGCGTTATACTAGCCAACACACAAGCGGGCATCGCCAAGTGGTAAGGCATCAGCTTCCCAAGCTGACACTCGCGGGTTCGAGTCCCGTTGCCCGCTCCAGCTAGAAGCACAAGCACGGCACCATCACGGTGCCGTGCTTTTTTCAATAAAGCGCCGGGACTCGAACCCGCCAGGGTGCGAGTGTAAAACAAACGCGAAGCGTTTGTAGCGAGCAGGCGAAGGCGCCGGCAGGCGCCTGAAGCCGGTGCGGATTTGCGAAGCAAATACGCGGACGTCCCGTTGCTTGCTCCAATTCCAAAATGTTAGGTTAATGCCTGCTGCCCATACTTGCACCTGCGCACGGTACAATGGATGGGTTACGACCAACGTGCCAATAACCAAAAAGGAGCCGCTATGATCGATCGCTATACCCGCCCGGAGATGGGACACATCTTCTCCCTCGAGAACAAGTACGCCATTTGGCAGGAGATCGAGGTTCTGGCCTGCGAGGCCCAGGCGGAGCTCGGCAAGATCGGTATTTCCAAAGACGAGGCCCAGTGGATCCGCGACCATGCCAACTTTGAGAAGGCGAAGGTCGATGAGATCGAGGAAGTCACGCGCCACGACGTCATTGCCTTCCTGACCAACATGAAGGAATACATCGATGCCGATGTTCCCGAGGGCGACCCCAAGCCCAGCCGCTGGGTTCACTATGGCATGACCAGCTCGGATCTGGGCGACACGGCCCTGTGCTACCAGCTCACCCAGGCCTGCGACCTGATCATCGAGGACGTCAAGAAGCTCGGCGAGATTTGCAAGCGTCGCGCCTTTGAGGAGCGCAACACGCTCTGTGCCGGCCGCACTCATGGCATCCACGCCGAGCCGATGACCTTCGGCATGAAGTTTGGCTCTTGGGCCTGGGAGCTCAAGCGCGATCTGGATCGTCTTGAGGACGCCCGCAAGAATGTTGCCTTTGGTGCCATCTCGGGCGCTGTCGGCACGTACAGCTCCATCGAGCCGTTCGTCGAGGAGTATGTCTGCGAGCACCTGGGCCTGGTTCACGACCCGCTGTCCACGCAGGTTATCAGCCGCGACCATCACGCCTATCTCGCCGGCGTTCTCGCCACCACCGCAGCCACCTGCGAGCGCATCGCTACCGAGGTCCGCAATCTGCAGAAGACTGATACGCTCGAGGCCGAGGAGCCGTTCCGTAAGGGCCAAAAGGGCAGCTCAGCCATGCCGCACAAGCGCAACCCCATCACCATGGAGAAAGTCTGCGGTCTGTCGCGCGTCGTGAAGTCCAACGCCCAGGTTGCCTTCGATAACGTCGCCCTGTGGCACGAGCGTGACATTTCGCACTCCTCTGCCGAGCGCGTCGCCCAGGCCGATAGCTTCATCGCCCTCGACCACATGTTCCAGTGCCTCATCCGCGTTATCGACGGCCTGCAGCTGTACCCTGCCCGCATGATGGCCAACCTCAATAAGACCCGCGGCCTCATCTTCTCCTCCAAGGTGCTGCTCGCCCTCGTCGACACGGGCATCACCCGCGAGGACGCGTACGCCATTGTGCAGGAGAACGCCATGGCAACTTGGCACGAGGTACAGGATTGTGTCTCCGGCCCCACCTTTAAGGAGCGTCTCGAGGCCGACCCGCGCTGCACCGTCAGTCAGGAGAAGCTCGACGAGATCTTTGATCCGTGGGACTTCCTCACCCGTATCGACACGGTCTTTGATCGTCTGGAGCAGCTGAGCTTCGAGTAGGTTCGGGCATAACGTTAGCTTTTTAGGGCGCTTTGCTGGTAATGTGTGTTGCCGGCAAAGCGCCTCGTTGCATTTAGGGAAAGACGGGGATAATAGTCGTCTCGAATAACATTCTGAGAGGGGATCGCATGATTTCGTTTGATTACAAGCCTCAGGGCGTGTGTGCTCGCAATATTCACCTTGATCTTTCCGATGACGGCAACAAGGTGATGGGCGTTGAGTTTACCGGCGGCTGCGACGGCAATCTCAAGGCTATCTCCAAGCTGGTCGAGGGCGCTCCTGCCGATCGCGTAATCGAGGTTCTCGCCGGTAATACCTGCGGTATGAAAAAGACCTCCTGCGCCGACCAGCTTACACGCGCTATCGAGGCCGCTCGCACCGAGATCGCCTAATGGGTATCGCCGATCACATCAAGAACGGAATATCGCGTCGCGGCTTTGTACTCGGTGGGGCTGCCGCGGGCGCTGCCACGGTGCTTGCCGGATGCTCGAAAAAAACGGGCACCAGCGATGATGCCGCCGGCGAGCCGCAGGTTATCAAGGACGATTCCAAGATCATCTCGATTACGGATGAGTACGAGGCAGTCGACATCGATCTTGAGCCGGCGGCGTCGTGGACGCTGCCTCTGGGTACGCTGCTGTACTACTGCGACGGCGATTACGCCGCGGCGATGATGGCGCCCGCATCGGCGCTGCACGCCAACACACTCGGTGTGCTCAACCTGGGTGATGGCTCGCTTACCACATTAATCGAGGATCCTATCGAGGGCACGGGATATGCATTCTACGATGTCCGTGCCGGCGACGGCGTATTCGCGTGGGTTGAGATGAACTTTGCCAATTCATCGTGGAAGCTCTACGCTCAAAATCTGTCGGGCGCTTCGCTCTCTGGCGACGTGGTTGAGCTCGATCGAGGTGGCAAGGACTATGATCCGCCCCTGTTTACGGCGTTCGGGTCATCGGTCATCTGGTATAAAATGCCTTCGGCAGGCGGCAATAAAACGAGTAGTGATTCGTTTTGCTATCGTCGCTCGCTTGATGAATCCAAGGCCGAGGTAATTTGGAAATCGACGGGCCGCTTTGCATCGGCCCCGCGCGCGAGCGACGGCATTTTGACCATCTCGCCGCGTGTCCGCAACGACGAGGGCGTCTACTACGGCATAACGGCAATCGATCTGACCGACGGCAACAACACCAAGCGTGCCCAGTTGGTCCTCCCTTCGTCAGTTTCGCCTTTCGAGGCCGTATATATGGGCGATACCTTCGTGTTTTCTATCGAGGCGGCCTATAGTGGCGTGGGCAGCCTGGGCAATATGGGCACGTATATCGGTAATGAGGGAGGGCCGTACCTCTTCCTGTCACGCGAGCCGCTCGCATGTGCGGCTGGCAAGAAGAATAAATACCTTGTTAAGGTACAGGCGTCGCATTTCCTGATCGACACCTCTGCCAAGACCTATGGCTCGCTGCTGTCGCCCGACCGCGCTTTGGAGTATGGCGATTATCCAGCTACGGCGGGAAAATCGGACTCATTCCTTACGTACGCCACGGTGCGCAACAGCCAGGGTATACCAGAGACGGTCACTGCACGCCTATTCTCTCTTTAAGCTTAGAGGGGTTAAAAAGGCGCCAACAGGGGAATAAACGCGTTGTAATTGTGAGTACCGCCCGCCGAGCTGCCGCGTCATAGCGGCATCCGGCGGGCTCAGGTGCGTTAAAATGGGCTTGTTCTTAGCTAATTGAGACAGGGGGGCCGTGTTATGGCTTCAGATGCAAAAAAGATTCTGCTGGTCGAGGATGAGAAGGCAATCCGTGACGCCGTCGCTGCCTATCTCGAGCGCGAAGGCTACTGGGTTGTGGGCGTCGGCGACGGCCAGTCCGCGATCGAGGAGTTCGAGAAGCATCAGTTCGACCTGGTCGTGCTCGACCTTATGCTCCCCAAGATTCCCGGCGAGCGCGTTTGCCGCACCATTCGCGATACCTCGGATGTCCCCATCATCATGCTGACGGCTAAGGGCGAGATCGAGGACCGTATTATCGGTCTTGAGCTCGGCGCCGACGACTATCTGATTAAGCCGTTCTCGCCGCGCGAGCTCGTCGCCCGCGTTCGCGCTCTGTTCCGCCGTGCCCATCAGGCCGACGAGCCCGCCGTCGAGGTACTCGACTTCGGCGATCTGGTCATCGATATCTCGGGCCACAAGATCTTGGTCGAGGGCAAGGAAGTCGATCTGACGGCTTCCGAGTTTAAGCTGCTCACCACGCTTGCCCGCCATCCCGGCCGTGTGTATAACCGCATGGAGCTGGTCGAGAAAGTGCTCGGGTATGACTTTGAGGGCTATGAGCGCACCATCGATAGCCACGTGAAGAATCTTCGCGCCAAGCTGGGCGATGATCCCAAGAAGCCCAAGTGGCTCTACACCGTCCATGGTGTCGGCTATCGCTTCGAGGCTCCGGCCAAGACCGATAAGTCGGACGAGAAATAGGGAAATCACATATGACACCTGCGCGCTTTGAAATCGGACAAAAGCACAAGCAGGAGAGCGAGGCGGGTTCCAAGGCTAGTTGGAACACGCCTCGTTCCGATTCACGGCCAACGATGAGCTATCCCTCGCGCATGGCACTTGCTTTTGCTCTGACATCGCTCATGACGGTATTGGTGCTGGTGGGCGTTGTCTCTGTTGTGTGGGGCACGGTCTTTTCGGATTACACACGCTCCAATATCGTCGAAATCGCAAATTCCGCTGCCGAGAAGTTGGCGACCTCATATGAGGAAAACGGCTCTTGGACCGCGGGAGAACTGCGCACGGTCGCAACGTCGAGTTTGGTTTCCGACGATCTGGGCATGCAGGTCGTCAATAAAAAGGGTGTGATCGTTTATGACGATTCCTGGCCCTCGGCAAGCGCCACCGCCGATGTACGCGAAAACCAGGCTACGACCGACGACACGAGCGGCAAGAGGGCATCGCATAGCCCGGTCTCGTCTGCTCCAACCGACTCCGATAGCGTTGCTAACGTCGAGATTGTAACGTCTTCCGGCGAGCATGTCGGACAGGTAAAGCTGTGGGCCATCGGCTCCGACGCTCTGCTCACCAAGGCGGACTCTGCGTTTAGGGAGAAGACCTTTAACGCCATGGCCCTCGCCGCGGTTGTTGCAATCTGCATTTCGGTCGTTATCGGATCGCTCGTGTCGCGCATGCTCACCAAACCGATTCATCGCATCACCAGTACCGCAAAGCAAATCCGTGACGGCGACCTGTCGGCTCGCACGGGGCTGCGCGGTGATGACGAGATCGATCAGCTGGGTGAGACCTTCGATGAGATGGCCACCTCGCTCGAGAAGGATATGAAACACGAGAAGCGCCTGACCTCAGACGTTGCACACGAGCTTCGCACGCCGCTTATGGCCATGCTCGCAACGGTCGAGGCCATGCAGGATGGCGTGTATCCCACCGACGATGAGCATTTGGAGACCGTTGCTTCCGAGACGCGTCGCCTGGCTCGTCTGGTGCAGCAGATGCTCGACCTGTCGCGCATGGAAAACAGCGCGGCTCCGCTCAACCTTGAGCCGGTGGACATGGTTCCTTTCGTGCGTTCCATCGTCAATGCCCAGGAGCGCCTGTTTGTCGACCGCGATCTGCGCCTGCGTTTTGCGGACGAGACCCAGGGTCACGACGATGTCGTCGAGGCCGATCCCGACATGATCACGCAATGTGTTATCAACCTCATGAGCAACGCCATGCGCTACACCCCCGAGGGCGGTTGGGTCGTGGTGTCGGTGCTCAGTGACCGCAGGCACGTCAGCATTGCCGTTTCTGATACCGGTATCGGTATTGCCAAGGACGATCTGTCGCGCATTTTCGGGCGGTTTTGGCGCGCCGATGCCAGCCGCGCCCGCGAAGCTGGCGGCCTGGGCGTCGGCCTCGCCGTGACCAAGCAGATCGTCGAGCGTCACCATGGCTACATATCCGTGGAGTCGGAGCTTGGAAAGGGTACGACTTTTACAATTCATCTGCCCCGCGAGCACACGGCGGACGCGGCATCTACTACAATGGAGCACTAGCTTTTCGCTATTCGGTGAAGGAGGGGCCGCGTCCCTGCCGCTCCGAGTTTGCGAAAACATGCGGGAAAGAACCCGCATTTCTGTCGTATTTAGGTAAGGAGTGACTCACGTGACAACGATGGAGCGTCGTCCGGATTCCCGTGGCAAGGTTCGTGATATTTACGATGCCGGTGAAAACCTGCTGATGGTCGCCACCGACCGCATTTCTGCGTTCGACTTCATTCTTCCCGACGAGATTCCGTTTAAGGGAGAGGTGCTCAATCGCATCTCGGCATTCTGGTTCGATAAGTTTGCCGACATCGTCCCCAACCATCTCGTTTCCATCGACCCGGCGGATTTCCCCGAGGAGTTTGCTGAGTATCGTGACTACCTCGCTGGCCGCGCCATGCTGGTTAAGAAGGCCCAGACGATTCCTATCGAGTGCATCGTCCGCGGCTATCTGACCGGTTCGGGCAAGAAGACCTACGACGAGAACGGCACCGTCTGCGGCATCCAGCTGCCTGAGGGCCTGACCGAGGCTTCCAAGCTTCCCGAGCCGTTGTTCACGCCGTCCACGAAGGCCGAGATCGGTGACCACGACGAGAACATCTCGTTCGAGCGTTGCTGCGAGATCGTGGGCGAGGACATCGCCACGCAGATTCGTGACCTTTCCCTCAAGATCTACAAGGCCGCTGCCGAGTACGCCGCGACCCGTGGCATCATCATTGCCGACACCAAGTTCGAGTTTGGTGTTATTGATGGCAAGGTCACGCTGATCGACGAGTGCCTCACGCCCGACTCCAGCCGTTTCTGGCCTGCTGCCAGCTACGAGGAGGGCAAGATCCAGCCTAGCTACGACAAGCAATTCGTCCGCAATTGGCTCAAGGCCAACTGGGATATGACGGGGGAGACCCCGCACCTGCCCGCCGAGGTCATCGATGGCACGTCCGAGCGCTATCGCGAGGCCTTCCAGATCATCACGGGCTCCCAGTTCACAAGCATGAAGGAGAACGCATAAGTGAGTACCCGTAGCGCCACGAACAAGCGCACGCAATCCCACGAAGTTACCGGGGTTGCGCGCAAGTCTGCCGCATCTGCTAAGCCCGCCCGCCAAGCAGCGAGCTCCGTTCGCGTCGTGCCGGCTTCGTCTAAGGCACGCCGCAAAGAGCTCGAGAAGGGCGAGAACCTCGAGGGCCTCTCTAAAGAGGAGAAGCGCGCCCGCAAGGCTAAGCAGCGCGCCAAGGAGGACCGCATCTATACGGTGTCGAATATCCTCCTCAAGCAGGACGAGGACTACACCAAGCGCCGTCGCATCTGGTGGATTGTGCTCGCCATTGGCATGGTGCTCGTCGTGGCAATTTGGGCCTCGCTGTACTTCGCTCCCGCTGGCATGGTGTCCAGCCCTGTCCAGATGGTCGGCATTGTTTTGTCCTATGTCATCATCCTAGGTGACTTTATCTACGACTTCGCTCGTATTCGTCCCTTGCGCAACATGTACCGCGCGCAGGCCGAGGGCATGTCCGAGAACAAGCTCAACGCTCTTATCGAGCGCGCAGCTGCCGAGGAGGACAAGAAGGACTCCAAGAAGAAGTAGCGTTTGCATACATACTTATCGCTAAGATATAAGGCGCGTCGTTTTTGCGGCGCGCCTTTTTACTGTTCTATAGATAGATGGAGTGGCACATGATTCGAGCTGCCCTGACGGTCGAAGAGGCCCTGGAGGGTATGAAGTCCCTGGAGCCCAAGATTAAAAACTATGCGCGCCTGGTTGTCCGCAAGGGCGTAAACGTTAAGCCCGGCCAGGAAGTCGTCGTTCAGTCTCCGGTTGAGTGCGCGCCGTTTGCGCGCGTGGTGGTCGCGGAGGCCTATGCTGCCGGCGCCGGCCACGTGACGGTCATCTGGGCCGATGATGCCGTGACGAGGCTCACGTACGAGCATGTCGAGAAAAGCTATTTTGAGCAGACGCCCGAGTGGAAGCGCCTGCAGCTGGATTCCCTGGCCCAGGACGGTGCCTGCTTTATCTTTATCGAGGGTGCGGACCCCGCCGCCCTTAAGGGCATCGATCCCGCTAAGCCCGCTGCAGCTTCTAAGGCAAAGAACACGCAGTGCAAAGTTTTCCGCCGTGGACTGGATTACAACATCAATCCGTGGTGCATCGCCGGCGCTCCGGTCGTGGCTTGGGCGCGCGAGGTGTTCCCGGGAGACGCCGATGAGGTTGCAATCTATAAGCTGTGGAATGCGATTCTGCACACCGCTCGCGCCGATGGCCAGGACCCAGAGAGCGACTGGGAGCTCCACGACGCCGCATTCGAAAAGAACCTGCGTTTCCTGAACGACAATCGTTTCGACTGCCTGCATTACACCGCGGCAAATGGAACCGATCTGATGATTGGCATGACGAAGGGTCACGAGTGGGCCGGCGGCAAGGGCAAGACGCCCGATGGGCACCCCTTCTTCCCCAACATTCCCACCGAGGAAGTCTTCACTTCGCCCGATCGCATGCGCGCCGACGGTATCGTGTACTCGGCCATGCCGCTCATCCACCACGGCAATAAGGTCGACGATTTTTGGATTAAGTTCGAGGGCGGCCGCGTGGTGGACTACGACGCCCGCGTGGGCAAGGCAACGCTTGCAAGTATCATCGATACGGACGAGGGCGCTGCTCACCTGGGAGAAGTCGCGCTCATTTCCAAGAACACGCCGATCCGCGAAAGTGGTGTTCTGTTCTACGATACGCTCTATGACGAGAACGCTAGCTGCCATCTCGCGCTAGGTGTCGGTTTCCCCGAATGCATCGAGGGTGGGTACGACATGTCCAAGGAGGAGCTCCTGGAGCATGGTGTTAACGTCTCGAGCACGCACGTCGATTTTATGATCGGCACGGACGACATCGATATTACGGGCATTACGCCTGATGGACGTGAAGTTGTGATTTTCCAGAACGGCCAATGGAGTTGGGAATAGTCCCAGACCGTGGTACAATGCCACCCGCGGGCCGTTAGCTCAGCTGGCAGAGCAGGGGACTTTTAATCCCAAGGTCCAGGGTTCGAACCCCTGACGGCCCACCATAGAATAGAAAAGCGACTGGCGGATGCCGGCCGCTTTTTTTGTTACCGCGGCACGGGTTCGAACCCGAAAGGGCGCGGAGCTGAGGAAACGCATGAGCGTTTGCCAGCGCAGCGCGCAAGGCGCGAAAGCGCCGCAGCGGCCGCCTGCGAAGCAGGCTGAACCCCTGACGGCCCACCCAAAGATTGTTGAGACGGTCAACTCCGGTTGATCGCTTTTTTGTTGCCGGTGCATGGGTTCGAACCCGAACTTCTCTATATATAAGAACGCTTGGCGAACAAAACCTGCCTTTTACCGACGGGAAACAAATAGCTGATGCTTTTGGAGTAAAGTGGCGCTCCAGAGATGACCGATGCCTTAACACCTATAAACCAGCTGGTCATCGCCAATATCAGAAGCCAATGCTTCAGTTATAACCTCAGGGACGCGACTGAGGGACATATTCATTTGTGAACAAAATATGGAGTGCGCGATTCCCGCCCACGGCGCCCCTCCGGTCTGGCAATATATCTCCTTGCCGCGCGGCCCGGTCGGACCGGATG